>JACZSY010000061.1 GCA_022573975.1 SAR324 cluster bacterium
CGCCAAACTGGCCGATGGGCGGGGCGGGGGGCCGCCCCACATGGCCACCGCGGGCGCCAAGGACGCCGCCAAGCTTCCGCTGGCCGTCAACAAAGCCCCCGATGTGATCGAATCCTATCTTTCACGTCATGGAACATGAACGCCGCTGAAACGACTACCCCCACCGGGCGGTGGGGCCGGTTCAAGGGGCTGGTGCGCCAAAAGCTGATCCAGCCCTTCGCCGAGTCCCGCGATCCGGTGCACGAGGTGGCTCTGGGGGCCTCGATCGGCATTTTCCTGGGTTTCACGCCCACGGTGGGCATTCAGATGTATTTGGTGTTGATGTTCTGGGTGTTGTTCCGGTATGTGTTTCGCATCCGTTTCAACATGATCATCGCCATGACCATGGTCTGGACCTCCAATCCGCTGACCATGATCCCAATGTATTACGCCTTCCTGGTCACGGGACAATGGATGCAGGAATTGGCCGGCGTTGGGTTTCTTCCGATCAGCTACACGGCTTTCAGCGCCGAGGTCGGGCGCCTCGGCGCGGCGGAGGAATTGAGCGCCCTGCAATGGCTCTATAACGCCCTCAAGGTGCTGATCGTGGAGTTCGGATGGCCGATGGTGCTGGGCAGCCTGGTCTATGCCATCCCGGGGGCCGTCATCGCCTATCCGCTGACCGGAATCTGGCTGCGGAGATACCGGAAATTCCGCGCCGCCGCCGAGGGCATCACCTATCGGGAATGGCGCGCCAGGAATGTAGGGCACTCCGGCTGAAGCATTGGGAACGGAGAAGAGGCTTGGCGCGCGGGCCGCTTTTGATCCTGGTCAGGCTCTCCCCCTGCTCTCCAAACCACCCGTTTACGAACCACCCGTTCCCCATCCATCCGCCTGCTCGGGTTCCCCTTTCGATTTTTCCTCCGCCCGCTGGGCGGCCACCGCCCCGGACAGAAAATTCAACAAGGCGTCAAGGCCGGCGCCGCTCACCGCCGAGATCGGAAAGACCCGCTCTCCGGCTTCCTCAAGCGCCTCGGTGGCCTGGGCCATGTCCCCGGACGATGGATTGAGATCCAGTTTGGTCAGCGCCACCGCGCGGGGTTTTTCCAACAGCCCTGGGGAGAACAGGCCCATTTCCTTGAGCAGGGTGCGGTATTCGGCCAGCAGTTCCTCCGGCGGGAGGAAGGCGTCCACCAGCAACAGCAGCATCGCGGTGCGTTCGATATGGCGCAGAAACCGGAGACCCAATCCCGTCCCCTCGTGGGCGCCCTCGATAATGCCGGGGATGTCGGCCATCACGAAGCTATCGAAATGGCTCGAAGGCACCACCCCCAGATTGGGCACCAGGGTGGTGAAGGGATAGTCGGCGATCTTGGGCCGGGCCATGGAGACGGCGCTGATCAGGGTGGATTTTCCCGCATTGGGGAACCCCACCAAACCCACGTCGGCAATCAGTTTCAGCTCCAACTCGACCCAGCGTTCCTGGCCCGGAAAGCCCTCCTCCCATTGTTCGGGAACCCGGTTGGTGGAGGTCTTGAAGCGGGCGTTGCCCTTCCCGCCCCGCCCGCCCTGCAATGCCGGCTGAGGCGTTTCCGCCAGCACCTCCACCATCACCTGGCCCGTTTCCACATCGCGAACCAAGGTTCCCAGCGGAACCTCGATCACCAGGGTCTCTCCGTTTCGCCCGTGCTGGTCCTTCCCTTTGCCCGCCTTGCCGTCCTGGGCGCGGTAATGCTGGCGGTAACGGAGGTCGAGCAGGGTATTTTTGCCGGCATTGCCCTTGAACATCACATCGCCGCCATGGCCGCCGTCCCCGCCGTTCGGCCCTCCCCTGGGCACGTATTTTTCCCGCCGGAAAGAGCTGCAGCCGTTTCCGCCTTTGCCGGAGCGAATATTGATCTTGACGTAGTCGATGAATTGCATTTTCACCCTGAACGAACCCAAGAGGCATGACGATCCCGAATCGAAAAAACTCGCCAGGCTCTTGTTTTCCTATTTCCCGGAGTCTGGGCGGATGGTTATTTTCCAGCGGGCCAGCCCTTCCTTTTCCTGCAAGCCTCCCAACTCCGCCACATGCTCCATGCAGCGGTTCTCCTCTTCCTCGTTTCCCATTGCCCGATAGAGCATGGCCAGATTGTGCCAAGCCGTTTTGGATTTCCGGTCGAGCGCCAGGCACCTGACGAATGCCCGGCGCGCGGCGGTGTGGTTGCCCTGGTTGAATTCCAGCAGCCCCAACCAGTTCCAGGCTTCCGGAAATTTCCGTTCCAGGGACAGGCAGGTTTCGAAGACAGGGCGGGCATGGTCCAGCCGCTCCTGTTCCGCCCGGCAGATTCCCAGATTGTACCAGCCTTTGCTTTCCCCGGGGTTGAGTTCCGTGGCCCGCAGAAAAGCGGCCTCGGCCTCTTCGATCTTGCCCAGCGAGAAAAAAAGGCCGCCCATGCGGAACCAGGCCCGATATCTGGGGATATCGGCCTTCATGGCCTGGGTGAGGGTTGACAAGGCCGCCTCGTGGTTCCCCGCGGAAATATCGCGGGCGCTTTGCTCGATCAGCCGCTCCGCCTCGGAGAGGGTGGAGTCGCCGGTGGCGCTGGAAGGGTGGGGCTCTCCCTCCTCGATGGTTCCGTCCTCCCGTTCCACCGCCAGGATCGGCGCCGGGGCAACCGCCGCGGAAGACCGCGCCAAATCCATTGGCGGTTCCAAATCCGAAGGCCGATCCAACTCCGCGGGCTGTTCCAACACCGCGTCCTGTTCCAAATCCGCGGGCTGTTCCAAATCCACGGGCTGTTCCAAATCCACGGGCTGTTCCAAATCCACGGGCTGTTCCAAATCCACGGGCTGTTCCAAATCCACGGTGCCCGATGGCGCCGATTCGGGGGCCAGACCCGCGGCCATTCGCTCCCTGCAGGCCTTCGCCCGTTCCGATTGTCCGGCTTGATCGTAAAGCTGCGCAAGATCCTCCCAATGGGCGCTGGCCGTTTTGCCCAATTCCAACAACCGTTCCAGACGGCTGAGAAATGTGTCCAACGCTCCCGCCTGTTGATACACCTGAAAAAATTCGATCCATAATCCCGGCAGGAAGGGCTCGAATTCCTCCAGATGCGCCAGGCAGGCGATGGCGCGTTGAGAATCGCCGGATTCATGGAAATGGCGGATCAGCGGCATCCAGGTATGCCGGTCGTTCCGGTTGGATTCCCCGGCCTTGCCGAACCGTTCCATGGCGGTCTCCCAGTCTTCCCGGCGAAAAGCGAGTTCACCGGTGAATTGCCAGAGTTCGGGCTGTTCGGGCCGAAATTCCAGGGCGGCCGTCAGGCAATGTTCGGCGGCTTCCAGATGATCGTGATGATAGAGGCGCTGGCCCAGATGGACCCAAAGGTCCACGATCTCCGGGCTGCCGCCATGCAGTTCCTTCATGTGCTGGTAGGCCTCCATCAGCAGGCCCTGCTTGAGCGCGACACGCACCATCCCCTGGTGCGCCTCCTGATGCCCGGGTTCCAGGGCGAAGACCCGTTCCAGCGTTTCCCGCGCCTGGTCCAGATGGTCCAGGCGTTCCTGCACACCGGCCAATTCCAGCGGAAGTTCCAGGTCTCCCGGCTGGGCATCGGCCAGCGCCTCCAGCACGGGTTTCAGCCGTGAGTCGTTGGGATGATCCCCGTACCACTGGTGGAGCATGCGCCAGGCTTCCAGGTCCGCCCCATTCAACTGTACGGTTCTCCTCAGCGCGCTTTCGGCCTCGGGCCTTCCCCTGGAGAAATAAAATTCCCCCAGATTGAACCAGATGTCCGGATCGCGCCCATCGCAATTGGCGGCGGTGCGGTAGGCCTGCTCGGCGCCGATTTCATCGTCACCCTTGAGCAGCAGGTTTCCCAGATTGTTCCAAGCCTGGGGCATGGCGTCGTCAAATTCCAGGGCTTTGCGATAACACCGTTCGGCTTCTTCCAGTCGGTGCAGATGGAATTCCGCCAGCCCCAGGTCGTTCCAGACCTGAGGATCGTCCGGCGTCCGATGCAACGCCTCCTCGTATTGGCCCCGCGCGTGTTCGTACGCGCCCCGCACCATGTGGATTCGTCCGATGCGAAGCATCGCCTGGGTTTCCGCGGGATCCAGGGCCAGCGCCTTATGATAGCTTTCCAGGGCTTTGTCCCATTCCTCCAGGTTCTCCAGCGCCGCGCCCATGTTGGCCCAGGTTTCAGAATCGTCCGGATCGATTTCCAGGGCCTTCCTGTAAGCCGTTTCGGCTTCGGCGAAGCGGGCCAGGGAATGGAATGCCGCGCCCATGTTGAAGAAGGCCTGGGGAAACTTGGGGAACCGTTCCAGCGCCGTGCGGTAACTATCGACAGCCTGGTCGTATTCCCCCAAGCGGGCGAAGATCAATCCGGCCTGGTAAGGCGCCAAATGGTTGTCCGGTTCGGCTGCCTGCTGGGCCAGGAAAACCCTCAGATCCCCCAGCAGCATATCTTCGGGCGACGACCTGGAAGCTTCGGTCATGGTGTGGGCAGGTGGATGGGGGCCTTGATCGGCATTTTGCGCGGTGATTTTCGAAAATCGGTTTGAAATCAACCATAAAGAGAACGCAATGTACCGTCAAGGCAGCCGGGAAATTCCAGCGGTTTCCCCGTTTCCGTGGGCGGCGCCGGCTGGACACCCCCCCGCGGCCCGATGTTTGAATCGTTTTAATTTCCGCTCAATTTCCCGGCGCTGGGGGCGAAAAAATCCGGGGGGGGGTTCACCCGCCCTGCCCGCGGCGGGGTCATGCAGTGGAAGGAATTGCCGGACTCCGGCCGTATTTTTTCAGGTGAGACCGGCGCCCGCCCATGGGCTGGCGGCCAAGCGCCCCAATTGGCATATGCCTTGCTTGGCATAATGGGAAATTACCCTCGCATCAAGATGGAAAGACATCCAACACGGCCCACTGGAGCCCAGGCATGAATCCCCAAGGCATCTATACGTTGGTTTCGCAGGGCAATGCCCTGGACCGCCAAATGGAAACCATCGCCAACAATTTGGCCAACCTGAACACCATCGGTTACAAGGAGGACCAGCTGGCCTTCCAGCAATTGTTCGCCACCACCATGGGGGTCGCCAGCGAGTCGGACGAGGAATTGTTCGCCCACCACGAGCATCTGGCGCCCTATACCGGCGTGGGCACCTTTTTTGTCTCCGTGGCCGACATGGGCACCAACCATTCGCCCGGGCCGTTGTTGCAGACCGGGAAGAAACTGGATTTCGCCCTGCTCAACGAAACCGAATACTTCAGCATCCAGACCCCTCAGGGAGAGCGGTTCACCCGCGGGGGAAATTTTACGATCAACCAGGACGGGACGCTGGTCACGCACGAAGGATACCCGGTCAACGGCAAACCGGTTGACGGGAAAAACGCCACCATCAACCTCAAAGGCAATGACGTCCGGCTGGGCGGGGACGGAACGGTGACGGTGGACGGAAAGGAAGCCGGGGGATTTAAAATCGTGACTTTCCGCTTTCCCCAGCGCCTGCAGAAGTTCGGCGGCGCCATGTTCGCCCCCAACGATCCGGACAACCTTCCGAAAATCAAGGAAGAACCCTCGCTGGCCCAGGGCATGCTGGAATCTTCCAACGTGAACGCAGTGAAGGAATTGGTGCGGATGATCCAGGCCAACCGGGCCTATACCTCGATGCAAAAGGGGATCACCGCCGCGGACGATATGAACCGGTCGGCGCTGACACTGGCGGAGGCTTAACCGGCGGAGACTTGAACGGCGGAGACTTGAACGGCGGAGACTTGAACGGCAAAGCCATTTCCCGGCAACCGGAAAACTTACCAATGAGGAGAAAAGACGCCTTATGATGCGATCATTGTTTATTGCCGCCACAGGCATGGGCAGTCAACAAAGACAAATCGACACCGTGGCCAACAACCTGGCCAACGTTTCCACCGTCGGCTTCAAGAAAAGCCGCAACAATTTCCAGGACCTGCTCTACCAGGTGGAGCGCGCCGCGGGGACCCCTTCCTCTCAGAACACCACCCTCCCCGTGGGGATTCACCGGGGGCATGGTGTCAAACACGTTTCCACGGAAAAGGTGTTTACCCAGGGGGACATGAGGAACACCGGCGTGGAACTGGACATCGCCATCGAGGGCGTGGGCTTTTTCCAGATTATCCAGCCCAACGGCCCCACCGCCTATACCCGGGCCGGAAATTTTCAGCGGGATCAAAACGGACGGATGGTCACCCAGGATGGTTTCGCGCTGGAGCCTGAAATCATCATCCCAGCCGATACCCGCCAAGTGCAAGTGGGGCTGGACGGGACGGTTTCGGTGCTGGTTGGACAGGAGCCGCTTCCCACCAGAATCGGCACCATTCAATTGGCCAGGTTCACCAACCCGGCCGGGTTGACTCCTCTGGGCAAGAACCTCTACGCGGCAACCGCGGCCTCCGGAAATGCGGTGGTGGAAAATCCCGGCGTCAACGGCATGGGCACCTTGATTCAACACTTCCTCGAACTTTCCAACGTGAGCGTGGTGGACGAGATGATCAATATGATCATCGCCCAAAGAGCATACGAGGTGAACTCCAAGGCCATTCAGACCTCGGACGACATGCTGCAAACCGCCAATCAAATCATCCGTTAAGGCCTAACTGGAGCTGATCCATGACCCGATGCGCTAAAAGGCTGTTGACCGCTTTGATGCTGAGTGTGCTTTTGGGCGTCTCCAACGCCGGGGCGCAGGACGAGTCGCTCAAGGTGGTTGAGGTGAGGATTTTGCCACAGGCCGAAGTAAGCGGAAAAAGGTTCACCCTGGGCGAAGTCGCCGAACTGGACGGTTTCGACCTGGACGCGGTGCGGCGGCTGGCCAAAGTGACACTGGGGTATTCCCCACGGCCCGGAGGCAAGATGCGCCTCTACGTCTCCCAGGTGCGCTCCAGGCTCTACCGGGTGATGCGTCCCGAGCGGATTCGGCTGGTGATGCCCAAGACGGTATGGGTGGCGCGGGCCGGGCAGGTTGTGACCGCCAAGGAAATCGCCCGGATGGTGAAAGACCACGCGGCGGCGCTTTCCGATCGTCGTGACGATGGACTGCTGCAAACCATTTCCGGAGTGGTCCGCGATGCGGTGCTTCCGGTGGGGGAGGTTAAATGGAAAATCACGCCCATCGGACGCCATCTGTCGGCCGGGGGTTCCCGTTCGTTCCGCGTGGCCGCCAAGGTCAACGGCGAGGAGGTCTGGCGCACCCTGGTGCGGGTGAAACAGGAGGTGACCCAAAACATCGCCGTCGCGGTGAAGGAGATCCGCCGCGGCCAGACAATCCGGCCGGAAGATATCCACCTGAAATCACAAAATATATCGGGAAAAAACCCGGATCGTTATATCACCCGGTTGCGCGACGTGATTGGCAAAAAGGCCAAACGCACCATCGGCCGGGGCGAAAGGGTGCAACCCAACATGGTGCTGACCCCCGCGGAGGTGCGGGAGGGTGGACGGGTGACCATCGAATACCGCACGCCCCTGCTGCATCTGAGGATGCCCGGGGTCGCCCTGGTGGCGGGCAACATCGGCGATTTCATTCCCGTGCGAAATTTGCAATCGGGGAGAATCATTTATGGCGTGATAAAAAACGCGACCACGGTCAAGGTGAACTGACCGGTGGCGGCGGCGGCGCCACTCCTGGCGCGAATCCCAGCGGCAAAGGACCCAATGTCCCAGAAGGAAAACATATTCCCCATGAACGTTCAGCCAGAAAAAAACCGCAAACGATCCTCGCGCATGGCCTGGTTGATCCTGGCCGCGATGTTCGTGCTGGGAGAGGCCGGGTGTTCGTTCGGCGGCGCCAACAGGTCGCCGGACATTCCACAACGCATCGATGACCAGCAACAGACAACCGTCCGGAAACGGCGACGGTTGCGCCCTCCCATCAACACCACCCGCAACCTGTACGAAGGCTCCGTGTGGCGCGGGGCGGCATCGTGGGGAAACCTGCTGCGCGACCACCGCGCGCGTTTCCGGGGCGATCTGCTGACCGTGGTGGACTTGCAGAAAATCATCAAGGTGCCCGAAGTCAAGCCGGAAACCCAGGTGCAGACCCTGCAAAATCAGCAGCAGCAGCAACAACAGCAACAAGAAGAGGAACAGCAGGCCCAAGCGGCGGAGGCAGACCCCATCCTGGCTTTTTTGCAGCGGCAGGAAAAAAGACTGGAACTGATCGACAAGGAGCAGAACGAGATTCTGCGCTCCATCAATTCGGTGGAGATGCAAGTGGTGCGGGTGCTTTCCAACGGGAACATGCTGGTGCGTGGCGTGCATCCGCCAATTTTCCGCGACCGCAACCGGGTCAAATATATCGTTTCGATCTCAGGGGTTGTGCGCCCTTCGGATGTGGACGATACCAACAACATCAATGCCATCAAACTGAGCAAGGCGGAATACAAAATCCGCCGGCTGGTGCGCCGTGATGGAACCAATGGGGCCTCGGCGGCGTCCGCGCGGAGAGGCAGGGGATTGTTCAACCGGCTGGGCAGCTTCTTGACGGGCCCGCGCTCGCGCCCCAGGGCGCCAGCCAATCGATAAACCCGTGATTCCTTGAAAGAGGCAGGCCATGATTCGAACGATTTCTTTTCCAGGCAAGAAACACTCCCGCTTCCATTCACTGTGGGGGAAAATTTTGCCGGGTGCCGCGATTGCGGTGCTGATGCTGGTTTTCACCATCGGGGACGCCTGGGCGATCCGGGTCAAGGACATCGCCTTTTTACGGGGCGCCCGGGACAACATGTTGATCGGATACGGTTTGGTGGTGGGACTCGACGGAACCGGAGACTCGGAATCCAGTTTGCTGGCCAGGCGGCCGTTGAAAAACGCATTGGAGCGAATGGCGATCAGCATCAATCCTAAAGACGTGAAAGGACGGAGCATCGCCGGGGTGTTGGTGACGGCGAATTTGCCTGCCTTCGCCAAGGCGGGCACTCGCCTGGATGTTACGGTCGACACCCTGGGCGACGCCATCAGTCTTCGCGGCGGAACGCTGATGCTGACGCTGCTCAATGGCACCAACCAGGTGGTTTACGCCACCGCCCAGGGTCCCATGACGGGAATCCCCAAAGGCATCGAGCGCCTGCAACCCGGCCAGGAAGGGGGCACCGAAGATGCGGAACGCGACAGGCTGTCGGCGATTCCTCCCGGTTCCAGCCTGGTGGCCACCAAAGGGTACGTATTGGGCGGCGGTCTGGTGGAACGGGAAATCAACCTGAACCTCAACACGCGCTCCCGGTTGTTCATCAACCTGAGACAAAGCGATTTCACCACGGCGTTCCGGCTGGCCAAGCAAATCAACCGCGAACTGGGCGACGGATCGGCGAGGGCCAAGGATTCCGGAACCGTGGAGGTATCCATCCCGGACAGTTACCTGGGCCAGACGGTGGAACTGATTTCCCGCATCGAGAACCTGGAGATCGTTCCCGATTCCATCGCCAAGGTGGTGGTGGACGAGCGCACCGGCGCCATCGTGATGGGACAGAACGTCCGCATTTCCCCCATCGCCATTTCCCATCGCAACCTGCAAGTCTCCGCCGGCCAAATACAGCCGGCGGCGCCTCCACCCAGAGGAGAGGCGGCGGATCCGCAAGCCGGGCAACAGGCAAGACCCCCTCGCGAATTCACTGAAAAGCCGACCGTCATCCTCTTCAAGGGCGAGGTGGACCTGAAAGAGGTGGTGGACGGCCTCAACAAAATTGGCGCCTCCACCCAGGATTTGGTCCAAGTCTTGAAAATCATTAAAACTGCGGGCGCGATGCACGCCGAACTGATCATTCGATGACGAGAATCCATGCTGAAACTAAATATTTTGCCGACCATGGCCCAATCGCGGAACGATGTCCGGCTCGACGCCCTGCGCAATAGTAAGCTTCCCCGCGAGAGCGAGGCGGAGCGCCTGGCCAAGGTTGCCAAGGAGTTCGAGTCGCTGATGGTCGAAATGATGATCAAGAGCATGCGGCAAAATGTTCCCGAATCCCCATTGTTCGGTGAAAGCAACGCCCGGGAAATTTTCCAGGACATGCTCGATGGTGAATACGCCAAACTCATGGTGAACCGCAGAGGTTTCGGTATTGCGGAATCGCTGGTTCGCCAACTGGGAAAAAAATTATAGCGGGAAACCGAGAAACTCCAAAATCGGCTAAAGTTTTATCCGAAATGACCGATGTTAAAACCAAGCGGGTATACCGCGGGCCAAATGAAGGCCGGAAAACAGGGCGGCAACGCAATTTCAGCGGGTTTGAAAATTCCCGGCCGTCCAGCGTTTCCGGTGTGGCGCAATCGGTGCAATTGGCCCCGGAAAGATCGTGAGCGGATTCTCTAGATCCAAAAGCCCGCAGCATGGAGCGCGATGGAGATGAACCCATGAAAGTGACAACTCAAAAACCGCTGGACCCCAAGGAGATCGGCCCGGGGAAATCCCGTCAGACCGATCAAAGGGCCAAGCAGAGCGGGGAGGCCGCGGCGAAGGAAAGTTCGCCGGTGGTCAGCCGAACTTCCCTGACCGCGACACGGGTCAAGGAGGCGATTCGGAACACCCCCGATATCCGGGCCGACCGGGTGGATGCGGTCAAAATTAAGATCCAAAGCGGAACCTATCGGGTGGATGCGGATCAGCTTGCATCCAAGCTGATCGCCGAATCCCTGCGGGAGGATATTGAAAGGGATGGCTAACCCCCTTTTTGCGGGCCGGGCGCCCTGGCGAAACCTTCCCTGGCAAACAGGCGCCCTGCTTTGTCCGCGGATCGCCGGCAAGCGCTTTCAGCGCCGTGACGGAAGCGGAAATAAACCCCTGCCAGGCATTGGAGCCATTCCCCTTGGGGAGAGGCTGCAAACAGGCGGGATGACAAAATCGCCCCCTGAATTTTTTGCCGCGGGTTGAATTCCCGCCGCTGGGGGCGATAAAAAAAATGCGGAGTTTTGAACCCTCGCTGTTGGCCGCGAGGTGCTTCATATTTTTGAATCACACCAAGGTCCATCACCGGGTGCATCACCGTGCAAGAGCTGCTGATAGAACTGAAATCCATGCTGGAACATCAAATTTCCCTGCACGAAAGCCTCAAAACCGACCTGGTTTGCGAGTCGGAGCAGGACGGCACGTTGAGTGGGACCGAATTTCTTCGCTTGCAACAACGCAAATATTTCTGGGCGGCCCAAATCGAAGAGGCGGAATCTCACCGCATCTCCCAGGTGAAGGAATTGGCCGGACATTGGAATTTGGCGGACAAGGAGATCCGGTTAAGGGACATCATTTCCCGGTCTCCAGCCCCCATCGACGAGGAACTGAGCGCCAAACGGGAAACCCTGATCGCCCTGGTAGCGGAAATCCGCTCCCTGGCCCGGGAAACCGGCGCCAACGCGGCGGCCCGCCTCAAGGCGGTGGATGCGGCCCTGCAGGTGATCGGAGAGGCGGCGTGCCAGCACCCAACTTATTCGGGAAAAGGCCGTATCCGGCAAAAACCCCCTACCTTCAAGAGCACTTCGGCCTAAGGCCCACGCGGCCTGTTCACCCCCTTCCACGCGATTGCTAGAGGAAATCCATGACCACCGGAAGCCTGTTCACTCAGTTGGATATGGGGAAACGCTCGTTGATGGCCCAGCAATCGGGCATGAACACCGTGGGGCACAACATCGCCAATATCGACAATGAAAACTACAACCGCCAACGGGTGGACCTCGACGCCCAGCATCCCTCCCGCTCGCGCTTCGGCTCGGGCGTTGACATGAAGCAGGTGGAGCGGATCACCGACCGGTTCCTCACCCGGCGGTTGATCGCCGAACAAAGCCGGGGCGGCAACGTGGAAATCCGGGAGAAGGGCCTGCGCCGGATGGAGGCCATGTTCGCCGAAATCGAAGGCTTCGGGTTGCGCAACGCCCTCAACGAGTTTTGGGCGGCCTGGGGCAGGCTGTCCATTTCGCCCGAGGCCGAGATCAGCCGGCAGGACGTACTCGACGCGGGCCAGACCCTGGCCAACAGGATCAACGGACTCCACCGCGATTTCACCCAGATGCGAAAAGAAATCAACGGGCGAATCGCCGAACGGGTGGAACGGGTCAACCAACTGACCGGCGAGATCGCCGGGTTGAACGCGAGGATTCAGCAGGTGGATCGCGGCCGGGGAGAGGCCAACGACCTGCGCGACGAGCGGGAGGGCGCGCTCAAGGAATTGTCCAAGCTGATTCAGATCGAATGGTTCGAAAACAACGACAAGGCGGTGATGGTGTCCGCGGCGGCCGGTTTCCCCCTGGTCAACAACCGCCGGGCCAATAGGGTGGAGGCGAGCTACAAGAACGACGAGGTGGGCTTTTTCTCGCTGCGCGGCGTGGATCCCAAGGGGATGAGCCGGGACCTGACCCCCTATATTCATGAAGGCGAACTGAAGGAATACGTGAACCTGCGCGACGAGATCCTGGTGGGTTTCATCAACCGGCTCGACGAGGTGGCCTCGGAGGTCGCCTTCCGTGTCAACACCCTGCACAATTCCGGCACCGGGCTGCATGCCGCCTTCGACCGCCTCACCTCCTCCTTCGCGCTGAAGTCCGACGCGATTATGCGGCCCCTGCCTTTTTTGAAGGACGGCCTCTTCCGCATTCATCTGATCGGGAAGAATTACGACCGGCTGGAAACCTACGAGGTGGAACTGAAGGCCGGTGAAGACACAGTGGCCGATGTGGTGAACCGCATCAACCAGACGGTGGGCAATCCCAACCTGCTCCGGGCCAGCATCAATAACGACGGCAGCGTCACGCTGGAAGCCACCGGGCCCTATCAATTCGTGTTGGGCAAGGACGAAACCGATTTCAGCACGCTGTTGGGGTTCAACAATTTTTTCGAAAACCTGCAAGGCGCCAAGGATTTCCGGGTCAATCCCCGGCTCAAGGAACGCCCCAACCTGGTCTCCACGGGAACCGGCCTGCTCCCTGGCGACAATACCGTGGCCCTGGCGATGCACCAGTTGCAGTTCGACCCCACCATGGCCGGGGAGTCGATCACCTTCGACGAGTTTTACAACGGCATGCTTGCCGACCTGGGGTTGATGATCAACCGGGCGCAGGAGGAATTTAGCAACCAGCGTCTGATCCTGGACCAGTTTCAGAAGCTGCGCGACGAGGTTTCATCGGTGAACATGGATGAGGAAGTGGCGGACATGGTGCAGTTTCAACGCGGTTTCGAGGCCGCCGCCCGCTTCATTTCCACCGTCGATGAAATGACCAAAACCGTCCTGGCGATGTAACCCGAATATACGGACACCATGCGCGTTACCGATCTTACCAAGCAAAGTGCGATTCTCAGCAACATGCAAAAAAACGGGGAACGCCTTCAGAATCTGAGCGACAACCTGGCCTCGGGGCGGCGCATCAACAAGCTCTCCGACGACCCGCTGGGCGCCACCCAGGCCCAGGATTTCCGCACCAAGCTTTCCTATTTCGACATGCTGAAGGAAAACACCAAACGCACCTTCATCTGGCTGGACCGCACCGAGTCCGAATTGGCCCATATCGGCGACCTGCTTCAGCGCGTGAAGGTGCTGATCATGGCCCAGGCCAACGATTCGTCGGACAAGAACTCGCGGCGCGTGACCGCCGAGGAACTGCGAAACATCACCAAGGCCTTGATGCAGTCGGGGAACTCCAAAATCGGCAAGATCTATATTTTCGCCGGCAGCAAAACATTGACCACGCCACTGATCAGAGGCACAGAGGCCCATAAGGCCACGGTGGAAATGGACGGACTGGAAGCCGATCTGAAGTTTTTGCTCGATGCCGATCAGTTCGAGGCGACCTTCCGCGGGTTTTCCAGCAACCCGCTGCGGGTTCGGATCACCCGTACCGGGGAAATCGGCCGGGCCCATTATGTGGTTTCCGACGACGGCGGAGAAACCTGGAGCCGCGAGGCCACCTTGCTGCCCGAAATCGAGGTGTTCAATCGGGACGGTTTGTCCAGCGACAAGGTGTTCCTGCGCTTCACCGGAGAACCGGAAGATTTAGTGAAAAACCCGATCATTTTTCACAAAGGTCTTGAATTCGTGTTCGAGACAAACGCCCCGATCCAGTATCGGGGCAACGACGGCAAACGAATGGTGCCCACCAGCGAAGGCATCCTGCAGCCAATCAATGTCACGGCCGAGGAAATGTTTTTCCGCGTGGAAAACGACCCGGACAGCCTCAATATTTTCGACATGTTGTTCAGCCTCCAACGCGCCTTGCTGGACAATGACGGCAGGGTGCTGGAAGAGCGGCTGGGGGACCTGGACGACGCGTTTGAGCAGGTGCTCAACCACCGGGCCGACATGGGTACGGTGCGCAGGGAGATGGAGGATCAGCTGAAAAAGATCGAAGACCGGGAGTTCAACAACATCACCCAACTCTCCGAACTCGAAGATCTGGATTTTCCCAGGGCCGTGATGGAAATGAACCTGGCCGATGTCCGCAACAAGGCCACGCTGGACACCAGCGCGCGGCTGATTCAACCCTCCTTGTTGAATTTCCTGCGCTGACGGGCGGGCAATGATCGCCGGGGGGGGCGCGAGGTGCTGTTCCGGCTTTTTCCGGCAATTTTTGGTGATTTTTTTGAGCCCAAGGGCCCTTTTGGTGCGAATCTTGATTGCATAAGGAGGTAAACCATAGAGGGCCTGATTCGCTGATTGGAACAGCAGGGGCCTTGAACAATCCTTGCGCATGAAGGAACCGGCGCGGCGATTGCGTTTTATTTTGATTCGATTTGTTTCGGTTCCCCGCATTCATATTTTGAAGCCAGGAGGCTGCAATGCTGATTCTGACAAGGAAGTCAGGAGAAAGCATCACGATTGGTGATGACATCAAGATTCAGGTGATTGAAATCAAGGGCAAGCAGGTCCGGTTAGGGATCGAGGCGCCCAAGAAGTACTCGATTCACCGGGAAGAGGTCTATATCCGGATTCAGGAGGAAAACAAACGCGCGGCCTCGAAAGCTCCGCTGACGCTGAAGTCGATAGGGGACCTTTGGAAAAAGAAACAGTAATTGGTTCGGCATCGTGCCGAGAACGGGAGACCCCAGGGCCTCCCAGCGGACTCAACCCATATTGCGTTAGGTATGAGGCATGAAAGTCAATACAACCCGATTTGGCACCATCGACGTGGATGAAGATCAAGTGGTGACCCTCACCGAAGGCATGCTCGGTTTTTCCGAGTGCGGGCGTTTCGTCATGATGGACGATGAAATTGGCGACCCGTTCATGTGGATGCAGTCGCTGGAAATTCCCTCGCTGGCTTTCGTGGTCATCGACCCGGCCGTGATTCTGCCTTCGTATCACTTTTCGGTGAAGAAAGAGCAGATCAAGGGCCTGGAAACCGAGGACATCAACGAGCTTCAGGTTCATGTCATCGTGACCATGGCCGCGAACATTCTCGACGTCACCGTCAACCTGCAAGGCCCGCTGGTGGTGAACAAGGAAAAGCGCATCGGCACCCAGATCGTGCTGAACGATCCCAACTTCAGCACGCGCCATCCGCTGTTCACCGATCAGCCGGAAACGGAAACCGAGGCCATCGAAGCGGTTCGCAAGGAAAACCGGGTGGCGTCCCAACGGGTGGCCATCGCGGGATAAGCGATCTCCAACGGGCGTCCACATGCCGATGCCCGGATGGCGTTGGATGATTTTCCCTCTGCCTCAGGGGCCGCTCCGGCGCCAGTCTCCCGGAGCGGTTTTTTTTTCGTCCCGCGGTTCCGATTGATCCTCCCGCCATGGCGGCAAAGTCTGCCGCTGGGCCTCCTCCCACGATATGAAGCGCCATGACATGACCCGCCGATTCGACGCACCTGGATATCATGCGGTGTACCGATGCAGCCGATGGCGTTATACTGCTCCAGCGTTTGCAAAATAGCCGCCATGTATCCCTCGGTTCCATCCCGGGTGCAGTTCAATTCCAACGCCGTTCATTCTCACGCCCGCCAAGATGTGCCTGATCCTGTTGGCCTACCGCGCCCATTCCGACGTCGATTTGTTGATCGCCGGAAACCGTGACGAGTTTTATGCGCGCCCTTCCGCCCCACCGGGTGTGTTCGGCCGCGATCCATTGATCCACGCGGGCCGTGACCTCGAAGCCGGGGGCACCTGGATGGGCCGCAACGCGTTCGGGATGACCGCCGCGCTCACCAACCGGCGCGATCCCACGGGCCGCGCGCCGCCCGATGTCCTGTCCAGGGGGCGCATCGTGGAAGGGTTGTTGCGCCAGGCAACGCCCGAGAGCGCCGCGGAATGGCTGGCCGGCGAAGCGCTGGGGCGCTACCGCCCTTTCAACGTGCTGTTCGGTTCGGCGCGGCGGTTTTATTTCTTCGGCTCCGGCGGCAAATCGCCCGCCAGTGAATTGGAGCCGGGATTTTACGCCCTGAGCAATTCCACGCTGGACGACCGAGGCTGGCCCAAGGTGGAGCGCAGCCACCGCTTTTTCGATGCGAACAAGCACCTGGACGGAGAAACCCTGCTGCTGGGCTTGCAGGCCTTCCTTTGCGATCCCACCCCGCCCGATTCACTGACCGCCGCGGACCAGGAGGAAGAGATACACGGAGCCCTGGGAGCGGTGTTCATCCAGACGCCGGACTATGGCACCGTCTCGGCCTCGATCCTCACCATGGGCGGCAAACTGGACGGGCGCTATTATTACGCCGAGGCCGCGGACATGCGGCAAGCGCAGACGGGTTGGGCGAGGGGCATCATCGCCAACGGAGAGGACGTGGCCCCTGGTTTGGCCCAGGGCAGTCCCTTCCGCCTGGTCGATTTTGCTGAGGAATGACAGAGTGAAGACGGTCGCCACCGAATATTTCGCCTGACCGGGATTTGACATGGCCGGCAAAGAAGATCCCACCGAAGCATCCACACCAGCATCCACAGACAATCCCACGGAAGAACCCACGGAAGAACTCACCGTGGAATTAAGCGACGCGGACCTCATCGCGGCGGTGTTGGCGGGGGAGACCGACCGGTTTCGCGTGTTGGTGGAGCGCTATCAGGGGCAGGTGTTCGGATATCTGTACCGTCATTTGCGGGAGGACAAGGAAACCGCCCGCGATTTGACGCAAACGGTTTTCCTCAAGGCCTACCGCAACCTGGCAACCGTGGACCGCACCCGGCCCCTGGCGCCCTGGTTGTTGCGCATCGCCCACAACGAGGGCGCCAACCACCTGCGGTGGCGTGCCCGCCATCCCGAGGCCGGCATGGAGCCCGCGGGGTGGGAGGATATGCCCTCGCCTTCCGGCGCGGACCCGGAAGCCCAACTGGCCCGCGCGCAGGAGCAGGCGCGGGAACGAGCGCACGCCGCGCTGCGCCTCGCGCAGTGCCCAGCCGGAAACCTCGCGACCGGCAGGGTCGGTCCAGACCTCCACCCAGCGCTGGCGCGTGACCTTGACGACGCCCTGGACAGTCACCGGCGCCTGGTTGGCGTCGAGGGCCTTGAACTCGATCTCGACGGTGTCGCCGGGACGGTAGAGATTGTGGGCGGGTTTCGGGTACACGTAGTACCGCTGCCGCGTCACCCGCACGGAGTCCGTGCCGACGATCTCGCGCCGCGAGGCGTCGGTGACGCGGGCCTCGATGGTGTACTCGAAATCCTGGCCGCCGGCTGCGGGCGTCTCGAAGGAGATCGTCACGCGGCCGGAGTCGTCGGTGGTGAGCGTCTCGCGTTTGATGATCTGGCCGGGGCCCCCCCACCACGACTGCCGTGAACCTTGCCGGTCGCCGTAAAGCCACGGGTAGTCGCGCGGCGGCGACCACCGGTGATAAAACGGTTTCTGGTAGACGAGCACCTCGACGTTGGCGCCCGCGACGGGCCCTCCGAAAAAGTAGCTCGCCTGGATCTCGGCCTGGACGGTGTCGCCGACACGGAAGGCCCTGGTGCGCCCCGCGTCGTCCCGGGGCATGCTCACGAGGACCTCGAACTCCGGCAGCTTGTATTCCTCCAGGCGAAACAGCGTCGCCGAGCCGATCGTGTGACTGCGCCTGGTTGTCGAGAACGTCACCTGGTACTCGCCCAGCGCCAGCGACTCGCCGTCGAGGCACGCGTGCAGGTCGAAGCCGCTTGCGGCCGTGCTCTGGCGGGCGGGGATTTGCGCGCCGGGGCGGAGGAGGCGGACCTGGAGTTCGAGGCGTTCTGTCATGTTTCCCGTCTTGTTGCCTGCCACGTTGCTCGGTCCCCGACGATCAGGCGGGACCTTCCCGCGCTGCCACCAATCTGAACGAACCAGCCGAGCCAGGAACCAGCCAAACGAGAAAAGCCCGCGTTGCCGCGGGCCAAGTGTGCAGGTCAGCCAACGGCGGTGCTAGTCCTCGGCCGCCGCCGCCTGCCGCTCGCGCGCCCGCTGGAGGCCCTTTCCCTTTTTGGGTGTGAGGACCTCGACGGGGTAGATCTTCTTCTTGAGCATCT
>JACZSY010000062.1 GCA_022573975.1 SAR324 cluster bacterium
GGATCATAAACCAATCCTTTCAAAACGAACAGCATAAACTAACAAAGTAGTATTAAAACAGTGTTAAGTTAGCGCACATGGGCCGGGGGTGGGGTGCAGGGAAAATTCCGGCCCTCTTTTTATTTCCTCTTGGCGATCGCGGCGATTTTTTCCGCGAATTCGATCTGGCTGTTGTCCTGGGGCGCATAGCCGATTTTCTCGCGGGCGTTGGCGATGCTCCAAAAATTGTGGGTATTTCCGCTGACCCCGTAAACGATGAGGAAGGGATTGCCCCACCGGTCGCTGATATCTTCGGCTTCCACCATCTTGATGGCCTGTTGCACCTGGTCCCTTCTGCTGAGGTAGGCCCCCAAGGCCCGGTGCATCACCTTGATGTCGCCCGGTTCGACGCGGTCGATGTCATCGTCGCGAGGCCCCCCGATGCGCCATTGCACCACCTCCAGCCTCCGCCCGTCCACCTGGCCGGTGGCGAAGACGAACCCCAATTGCTCATAGGCCACCTTGGCCCAGCCGTACCAGTTGTCCGTGTAGGGGGCCATGTCCGGGGTGACCATCTCCATTTTGTCGTCCCAGATCAGGCGTTCATAGTAGTCCGCCGCATGATTGGACGAGGCCACCACCACGCGCCGCACCTTTTCCTCGTGCGCCACCTTGTACATGTTGTAGGCCATGCCCACGTTGGTGAATTCGGAGCGGAATTTCGCATCGTCGTTTTGCTGCCAGTTGGTGGCGTCCAGGCCCTTGGGGCTGACGAAACCGCAGTGGATCACCGCGTCGGCGCCCTGGAAGTGTTCCCGGTAGGCGTCCCGGTCTGGATCGGTCAGGTCGCAATGGATCACGCCAGGCACCTTGCTTCCATCCGCGGTGGTGTCCCGCACGTCCAACAGCACCAAATCCCAACGCGCGTTCAATTCGGAAAACATTCGTTGGGCGATGTACCCCGTCGCGCCTGTGAGCACCACCTTTCGTTTCGCCATGACATTCGCTCCCTTGAATCGTTTTATTACGGGTCCATTCCCGCCGCTTGCGCGCGATGGAGTCCCCCGTGTGATTGAAGAATCCTGGCAAGTTCCCGGTTCATGGTATCGCGCGCCTGAATCCGTATGGTTCTCATGGGTTCCTGGCAGGTTTCGGGCTGTTTCCGGGTGGGGGAATCAGGACGGGGCTGTCAATTCCTCCCGCAAATATTCCAGTTCCTCCACCATGCCGCGATCTCCCTTGTTGTGCTCTATTTCCGCTTCCAGCAGAGGAAGAATTCTTTTCCCCTGGCGCAACAAGGCCTCGAATGCGAACCCATGACCCGGCCAGTTGGGGTCCGCCAGATGTTGCAGAAAGAACAGGACCACCTGGTCCCGGCCGATCCATTTTTCCAACACCTTGAGAATATTGCCCCACATGGATTTCGGGATCCACATGGCCTCGCCGGAACTCCCGGCCTCGGATTTCAGCAGCAGATCCGGAGGAAGTTTCTTCTTCCGGAAGTATGCCATGGCCTGACGCTGGGTCCAGAGGTCATGGTTCCTGGCATGGGCGGCATCAAGGCGATCGAACCAGTAACGGTCGTCCGCGCTGGGTTCCTTCAACGGGCCGCGGCCTTTTCCCATGGATTTCCTCTCCTTGCACTTTTGCCGGTGCTCACCTTGTTGTTTACAATTTATTCGGAGTCATCGCAATTGCGCCGGAAAAAACGGGGGATAAAATATGGCGCTCGCCCTCCCCTCAATAAAATGGAGCAAGGGAGAAGGGCGTCCGGAATTCGGGGCGGAAATTCCTTCAGCATCGGAACAGGAAAAAACCCGCCATTGAAGCGGAAATTGGAGCAAAGAAAGGAATTTTAATACCAAATTGGGGTCGAATTCCCCGAAGATTGCTTCGAAAAAGGAAACCGATTACGATCGCGGATTGCTCGACCCCCAGGACGCGAAATTCCACCGCTTCGACCAAGCCTACGGCTCCAAACTGAATCAGGAGAGGCGCTTGGGGGTGTTTCTGCTGGTTTGTTTCGTTTTGTTGGCGATGATTTTCGGGTCGACCCTTGGCTGGCAGGGTCTGGATTTGGAAAAGACCGATTGTGTTTATCCGGCCTGTATCGACGAACCGGATCAGGTGAGAATGGGAGGGCCCTGACGCCGAGGGCCCCTTTGTTCGATTTAAACCCTGCTTTCATGGCCCCTTTGGTTCCGGCCAATAGGGTTCGAATTCAGCGCCTCTTCGGGGCCGATGAGAATGCCGGGGCCCTGAAGCTGACGATTCTCGGTCTCTTTAACATTTCACCCCCCATCCAGGCATTGGGTGAGCAGGGTGAGGGCGGCGGCGGCGAAGGCGCGCATGTTGTCCTCCCGGCCGTCCCGTCCCGTTTCCAGCGTTTGGACGCGCTCGACGGGGCCGGCCACGGCCAGCACCGCATGGCCCGGCGCGTCGCCGTAACGGTTGCCCGTGGGCCCCGAGGCGCCGCTTTCGGCCAAGGCCCAATCGGCGCCCAGGCGTTGGCGCAACCTGCCGGCCAGCAGGGCCGCGTAGGGTTCGCTGGCCGAACGGATTCCCTCCAGATCGCTTGCCTCCAGCCCCAGCAGCCCGCCGCGGGCCTGGACGGTGTAAATCACGGCGCCGCCGAGGAAGTAATCCGAGGCCCCGGGGATGGCCAGCAGGGACGCCGAAATCAGGCCGCCGGCGGACGATTCGGCCACGGCCAGGTTTTGGGCCCGGGCGCGGAGCCTTTCGGCCACGCCGCGCGCCAAGGGGATCAGGGTGTTCATGGGGATGCTCCGCGGAGGGAAGGACCTTGCCGCCGCCCGGCCGGGCACGGCGCCGAAAGATGATCTTTAGCACAATTTATACTATGAAGAGATACCCTGTGGGGCGGCCGGAAATTTTCGGCCGGCCTGACCGAACAACATCACCAAACAGCACCGCGAGACGGCGCCGCCACACGGCTTCACCCATCGGCGCCCGCCAGCCCCCACGACACGCGCGAGGACGTTCCATGACCACACCAACCACCCAGGCCGTTGAAGAGACGGAAGCTGCCGCGGGCGGAGAGTACACCGGCCGGTTCATCGACCTCAACGGCTGCCGCCATCATTACCTGGACTGGGGCAACCCGGAGGCGCCGCCGTTGCTGATGGTGCACGGCCTCACCCAGCACGGGCACAGCTTCGACGGGGTGGCGCGGCGGATGAGGGCGCGTTACCACTGCATCGCCCTGGACGTGCGGGGGCGGGGAGAGAGCGACTGGGCCTCACAGGACACCTACGGGTACGAGACCTATGCCCGGGACGTGGCCGCCTTGCTGGAGGCGCTGGAAATTCCGGCGGCGCATTACCTGGGCACCTCCATGGGCGGCCTGATCGCCATGACCCTGGCCATCGGCGCGCCGGAGAAATTCCTCAGCCTGGCCATGAACGACATCGGCCCCCACCTGGGGCGGGTGGGCATGGAACGGATCGGCAGTTATACCAAGGATCTCCCCGCCCAATTCAAATCGCTGGACGCGTATCTGGACCAGCGCCTTATTCCCGCCTTTCCCTGGCTGGCCCAACGGCCCCGCGGCCCCTTGCTGAAGGCGGCCCAATGGACCGTCAAACCCGACGGCGGGGGAGGCTATAGGCTCCGCTACGATCCCCTGGTCACCGCCGGCGTGGGGGCCGACGCGGAGGGCCTGGCCGCTTTCGAGACGTTGCTGTGGAAGGGATTCGGCAACCTGTCCTGCCCCATCCTGTTGATCCGGGGAGCCGAGTCGATGCTGCTGGAACCGGGCACCGTGGAGGAGATGCGCGCCGCGCAACCGAAGCTGGAGGTGGCCTCGGTGCCCGGCGTGGGCCATGCCCCCTCGCTGGACGAGCCTGAAGCCAGGGAAGCCCTGGCGGCCTTTTTCGGTTGAATCCGGGCAGCCCGCCGGATCGAACCGGAGCCTGTGGAGGGGACGCCGGTGGTTCGGTGAAAGCCTCCGCATTTTTCCCGGGGGAATCGGCTTTGAGCAGCACCCCCTGACGGCCCGGGAACCTCGCCAAGCCGTCCCCTGGGGATGTTTTCACGGCTTTTTTCGCTGAATTTTTTCCACTGAATCGCCAAAATCCGGATCGCCAAAATCAGGGTGCGAGATGGCAATGACCAGGGCGCTGCTCGAAGGGTTACGAACCCGCCTGCCGGTGGTGCTCGCCGTTCTGGCGGGCTTGGGGCTATCGGCATTGGCGTCATGGGTCACCTTTCAATGGGAGCGCGAGCAACAGTTGGAGGCCTTCTCGCGGAATGCGGAACAAAGACTGGCGGGGTTGCAAAAAACCCTGGACGAGGCCCTGGAACAAGTGATGGTGGTGGCCGATTTCATCCGGGCCCATGAGCGCCTGGACAGGGAAACGTTTCATCGCTTCACGGCCCCGCTGCCCGATCGCCATTCGTTCATTCAGGCCATATTCTGGATCCCCCGCCTGACCCACGCCCAACGCGGCGCGCTGGAGAAGACCTCGGAAAAAGCCACAGAAAAGGCCACAGAAAGCGCAGCGGGAAGTGGGGCGGCCCCTCCCTTCCGCATTCGGGCGCGCTCGGCGGGCGGCGCCCTCGGCCCGGCGCCGGTCAAGGCCGAGTATTATCCCGTGCTATTCGTGCAACCCCCCAAAGGCAACGCCGCCATGACTGGCCTGGACCTGGGGTCGATCCCCTCGCGCCTCAAGGCGATCGAAAGCGCCCGGGACAGTGGGAAAATCGTGATCTCGGAACGCCTGACCCTGTC
Source organism: SAR324 cluster bacterium (assembly GCA_022573975.1). GTDB lineage: Bacteria > SAR324 > SAR324 > SAR324 > JACQKK01 > JACZSY01. The sequence continues at coordinate 4,730 of JACZSY010000062.1, forward strand.
CGGAGGGGGGATGGCGGGGTATGGGTTCCTGGCGCTGGCCCCCGTCTATTCCACCGGAACGGTTCCCGCAACCACCGGGGAACGCCGGAAACGCCTGAAAGGATTTGCCGGTATCACCTTCCGCATTTTTCCCCTGGTACACCAGGCCATCCCCTCCCTGAAGAAAAGGGAGCGGAATTTCGAAATGGCCGTGTTCGATCGCTCCGCCCCGCCGGGGAAGGAACTGCTCTACGGGGAAAACGCGCCGGTGGTGGATTTCGGCCGGCTGGCCGCCTATCCCCATTCCTCCGCCGGCATGATTCCCATGGGCGGGCGGAAATGGATGGTGGTGTTTTTTCCCTCTCCCTCGTTTTTGCAGGAGGGAATGTCGCTCAATTTTCTGGCGGTTTTTTTGGCCGGATTGTTTTTGACGGGATTGGCGGGGGTTTTCCTGGGCAGGCTCGAAGCGCGCCGCTACCGGATTCAGGACGAGGTGCTCCGCATCACGGGAGAACTGGCGGACGCCATGGTGGAAATCCGGAAAAAAGAGGAACGCCACCGTTCCGTGGTGGAGGCGGCGGCGCTGGTGTTGATGGCCGTGGACGCGAGAGGGATCGTTATCGTGTGTGAAGGCAAGGCCCTGAAAGAAATGGGGTTGGCGGGAAAAATGGTGGTGGGCTCGACCCTCGGGCAATTCCGCCAAACCATGCCCTCCCTGGCGGAAGGATTCACCTCGGCCATGGCGGGAGAAACCCTGACGCGCGAAATCGAGATTTCAGGAAAATTTTTCGAAACCCGCTTCTCCCCCGCCGCCGGGAAGGATGCCCGCGCCGATGACCGGGCCGGCTATGAAGGCCGGGGCGGCCAGGGCGCGATCGCCGTGGCTCTGGATGTCACCCAGGCCCGGATGTTTCACAAGTTGCGCTCGGACTTCGTTTCGGCCATGTTCCATGAGGTGCGCACCCCCCTTACCTCCATCGTCGGGTATGCGGACATGCTGCTGGACGACGACGTGGGAGCTTTGAACGATGCGCAACGGGAATTCACCGAAATCATTTCCACCAACGCCGCGCGGCTCAACGATCTGATCGACAACCTGGCCCTGGTGGAACGGCTGGAGGGGAGCCATGGCCCCGGCGATATCCAGCAGATCGATCTGACCGCCATGCTGGCCAGGGTGGCGGCCAACCATCAACGGCCGATGAAGCAAAAATCGTTGACCCTTCACCTGGAGGTGCCCGAGGGATTGACCATGCGGGGACATCCGGAGCGGATTTCCCAGGTCTTCCATCAGCTGCTCTCCACCTCGGTCAAATTGACCGCGGAAGGGTGGGTGCGGCTGACCGCGCGCGGCGAGGGGGAGCGCATCGTGGTGGAGGTGACCGACACTGGCGCGGGCATTGACACATCGGTGCTGGATTCCCTCTTCTACGATTATTTCCGCGCGGAGGAGGGGATGATCCGGGCGACGGGAGGAACCGGCCTGGGCCTGGCCATTGCGCGGGAAATCGTGATGGCCCATCAGGGCACGTTCCATGTGAGCAGCGAACCGGGCAAAGGCTCCACCTTTACCGTAACCTTTCCCTCCAATTTCGATCCCTCCGGACAAAATCAATGGGACAGAAAATCGTAATCGCCGATGACGAGGAACACCTGGGGCACATGATCAAGTTCAAGCTGGAGCGGTCCGGCTTTGAAGTGATCTGGAAACTGGACGGCCGCCAAGCCCTGGACGCCATCCGCGCCGAACGCCCGGACCTGGTGATCCTGGACGTGATGATGCCCGGATTGACCGGTTTCGAGGTGCTCGAAACCCTGAAGGCCGATGCGGAGCTGAAGGATATCCCGGTGGTCATGTTGACCGCCCGCTCCCAGGAATCCGACATCGTGCGGGGTCTCGAACTGGGGGCCGCGGATTACATGATCAAACCTTTCCGCCCCGCCGAGTTGTTGGCCAGGATCAAGCGCCTGATCCAGATTTCGGAGTGACCTCCTCGCCGGAACGGGCCGCGAAACCACGCCGGGTGATTTTTCCCCACCCCTTTTTCCCCCTCAGAAAATCCACCACCCCCATCAACCGCCACCAGGTGGAAAGCTGGTGGTAGCCGAAACTTTCCACCAATCCGAAACCGAACAAGGCCAGGATCGACGTCAGGTGGGGATAGCGCCGGAAGTTCAATTCCTCCAGCAACAAGGCGCTCAACGAGAGCGCGCTGCCGTACAAAATGGACACGGCCAGGAATCCGGCGGCGAATGAGGGCGTCACAAACCCCATCGCCCAGGAGGCGAAAAAGACGATCAGCCCGGCGATTTCCACCACCGCGCCCAGACCTTCCACCAGCAGGGCATAGGGCAGGGCGATCAGCCCGATCCGCCCATAGCGGGGATTGAACAGCATCCTCCAGTGCATGCGGAGGGTGTCCAGTTGTCCCCGGCTCCAGCGGTTGCGCTGGCGGCCCAACACACCCAAGGATTCGGGCACCTCGGTCCAGCATACCGGCTCGGGCGCGAATCCGATGTGATAGGGCTCGCCCCGGTCGCGCATCACGCGATGCAGCCGCACCACCAGTTCCATGTCCTCTCCCACCGTTTCGCGGTAGCCCCCGGCGGAAACCACCGCGGAGCGGCGGAACAGGCCGAAGGCCCCGGAAATCACCACCAGCATGCCCATGGCCGCCCATCCGACCCGGCCGAACAAAAAGGCCCGCAAATATTCGATCACCTGAAAAGCCGCCAGGGGATTGCGCGGCAGCTTCACCTTGACCACCTGGCCGTCGCGCACCTCGCACCCGTTGATTGCCCGCACGATGCCGCCGATGGCGACGGTTTCCGGCCGCTCCAGGAAGGGCCGCACCATCTTCAGCAATACATCGCGCTCCAGCAGGGAATCGGTGTCGATGGCCATGAACAATGGGAAGCGCGAAAAATTGATCCCGGCGTTGAGGGCGTCGGCCTTGCCCCCGTTTTCCTTGTCCAGCACCAGCAGGTTGGCATGATGGGGAGATTTGTAGATGGCGCGGATGGGTTGGGTGGGAAGGGTCTCCGCCGGGGCATGCTCCACGCGCCGCAGGCCGTAGGTTTCGATCAGGGTGGCCAGCGTGCCGTCCTGGGACCCGTCATTGATCAGGATCACCTCGAACAACGGATAGTTGAGGTTCAACAGGGAGCGGATGTTGTCCACCACCGTCAATTCCTCGTTGTAGGCCGGCGCCAGGATGGAGACGGGTTTCAACTGGGCCGCATATTTGAACAACAACTTCTCGTCCACCAGCGAAGACCGGCGCAGGTGGTTGCGCACGGCAAAAAAGGAGACGACGGTCAACAGCAGATAGGACGTATTGACGATCAGGAAATAGAAGAAGGACCCGTAATTCCAGGCATGAACCACCGCTTCGAAAATTGGCGGCCCCATCAGGAGGGCAACCCGGCCGCGTCCGGCAGCGCTTCGCGGATCAGGCGGGCCGCCAGAGGAGTGACCAGGCCCACGCGATAGGCCGCCAGCAGGGCGGCCTGCCCATCGGGGCCGTATTCCAGCATGGCATTGACGGCTTCGCGCAATACCCAAAACTCATTGTGGCGCAGCATTTCCACCAGAGGTTCCAGGTGACGCTGGTTTCCGATTTTGCCCAGCGCCCTGGCCGCCACACCCCTGGCCACGGGATCGTCATGATGCAGATAATCCTCGAAAAATCCGACCAGGGTGGAATCCTCGAATTCGGCCAGGGCGCGCAGGCAGGCGATGAAGACGTCGCGATCCCCGGTTTGGGTGGCGGTCTGCAGAATATCCCAGGTGGCCTCTATATAGACGGTATGGCCCATCAGATCGATCATCAGCACCCTCAGCCAGTCGGGCGCCCAGGGGGCCGCCAGCAGTTTGTGGAGCACCGGCAGGATTTCGCGCCCAAATTCCGCCAGCAGCGAGGACACCCGGTCCTGCCGGTCCTTGGCCGTGCGGGACAGTTCCTTCAGGATCACCGGCACGGATTGGGCGTCCTGAAGTTGCATCAATGCTTCCGAGGCGGCATGCCGCACCAACTCCGCACGATCCTGCAACAACGGACGCACCCATGCCACGGTCTCCAAGGCTTTGATCAGCCCCAGGAAATGCACGGCGAAGGAACGCGTCCATTCGGATCGGTTGGAGAGCATGTCCCGCAGGAAACCGGTGTAGTCGAGCGCCTCCATCAACCCCAGCAACCGGGCCCGGTCTTCGCCTTCGATGTCCAGCAGGAAAGGACGCACATAGGCCCCGAACAGGCGATAGTCCTTCCTGGCGACGCTCCGCCGGATTTCCTCCAGTGTTTCCTCGCCGGCGATGAAGCCCGGAACCAGCCGGTTCCAGGTGGCATGCATCGTCTGGCGGTGCCGGTCGCGGACATGATATACCGCGCGCAGGAAAAAGGTGAAAAACAGCAAAAGCAGGTTGGAACACAGCAGCACGATCACCATGGAGGCGATCAGGAGGAATGGATCCTCCCATACCCGCGCCAGCCAGCCCCCCCAGTCCGAGGCGGTTTCCCCGATGATTTTCCCGGTGAGGTCCCACCCGCCGCGAACCCGCCTCCAGGCGTCTTCAAGCCAGGGGGATACCCTGGCCCAAAGTTCGATCCCGAACGTCGCAATTTTGGGGGGCAGGCCTTCCATGATGGTCCAGGCGTGGATGCGCCTCTTCAGGCCGGGCGGCGCCGGTCAATGGGTGAGGGTCACCTTAACATGGAAAATCAAGGTGCGCTGAACGTCCTGCACCAGGGACTGGCTCCAGGTGGCGCCCCAGGCGAGGAAGTAGGGCCCCGTTCCCAGCCGGGTGAATCCCTCATATTCCACCCGGGCGGAGAGGTCCCATTTATCGAGGGTGGTTTCCTCCAGCAAATCGCCCTGCGGCCCTCCGTCATGGACCACGATGGAATCCGACAGGGTCAATTTGGGGACGATAAAATGGGTGGCCGATTTTCCCGCCAGGCGGAACACGGATTTGACCTCCCCCTTCAGATACTCGCCGCCGGATGGATAATGCTTCCGGAACAGGGCCACCCCCACTTCGCGCCAGAGGGCGGTCTCCGCCTTGGGTTGGGAGAGGGGGTTGACCCACCGGGATTCGATTCCCAGATCGGTTCGGCTCAACTGGAACCCGGCGGGATGGATGCGGTTGGAGTTGAGCGCCGTCAGCCGTCCGGATATGTCCTCCGCGAACTTCCACTCCCCGCTCAATTCCAGGTTCCTGGAGACGATGATGCTGTAGAGGTTGTCGGCCAGGGGCAGCACATCGTATTCCCGCCAGAACCCCAGCCGGATGGAAAGCGGCCCGCGGATCATTTCGCCGATCAGGGCGGGCAGCAGGAAGGTGTCCGTTTTGTCACCGGCCACGGGGTCATACCTCCCCGCTCCGCGATCGAAGGAGACGGCCAGCAGCCCCACGTCGGCCGCCCAGCGCTCCCTGCGCAGACGAAGGCGGGCGTGCACCTTGGTCAGGCCGAGCTGGATCAACTCGTTCCCAGCGGCGTCCTTGAGGGAATAATCCTCCTGCTCGGCGAGCACCCGCAATTTCTCGCCCCGCTCCAGGGAGGGTTCCCAAAACACCAGTTGCCGGAACCGCACTATGCTGGAATCCACCGAATCGGGCAGGTCCCCATGGGCATACCGGCCGGTGCGGTTGTAGATCAGGTCCGCTCCCGTTTCCCCGCCCCACGACGGGGTTGGAAACGACGCCAGCGCGGAAAGACCGCCAAACAGCAATAGGAATCGCGGGGAAAATTTCATGCAGGCCCGATGCAAGGCCCCCCTTTTCGGTTTATCGGTGAGTTCCCCCACCGGGATGAAGGTTGCACTGTGCGGCAGAATACCGGTATTTATTTTTCCTGGATATCTTTCCCTGGGATCGTCATTTTTACCATGGGGGCGAAGATTCTTCCATTGCCGGATGAACAGTGTCCACGAGGTTAAAACATGGATGCGCAATAACCATAACGGTTCCCGCCCCGGTTTCGTTTCTTTTTGGGGGGCAAAGTGGCCTGTTGACGATTTTTTTGTCGGCCCAGGAAAAAGGATTGCCTATGGCCATCCAATGTGCCAAGGAATAGACGGCTTGGGATGCGAGGAGGTTTGTTCAACCCCTCTCACCCGGAAATTGAGCGCGCCCGGAGTAGATCGGGCGCCATCGTTTACCAACGGGAGGATCGACGATGAAATTATTAAAGACCTTGAAATACCTATCGATGCTGGCTCTGGTGGCCGGCATGGCGCTCACCCTGGGCGCCCCGGCGGATGCGCAGAAGAAGGTTCGCTGGAAGATGCAAAGCGCGTTCGGCAGCAAGCTGCCCCACCTGGGCACCTCCGGCGTGAGGTTTTCGGAAAACGTGAAGGTAATGTCCGGCGGCAGGCTGATCATCAAGTTTTTCGAGCCCGGCGCGTTGATTCCACCGCTTGAGTGTTTCGACGCGGTGTCGAAAGGCTCCATCGACTCCTGCTGGACCACCCCCGGCTACCACACCGGGAAATACCCCGCGCTGGCCTTTATGACGTCGGTGCCCTTCGGCCCCGGCTTCGGTGAATTCATGGCCTGGAAGATGTTCGGCGGAGGGGACAAGCTGCGCGACGACATCTACAAAAAGCACAACCTGATCGCCTTCGACAGTTTCGCCATCGGCCCGGAAACCTCCGGCTGGTTCCGCACGGAGATGACCATCGATAAGTTGCGGGGGATGAAAATGCGTTTCTTCGGCCTGGGCGCCGCGGTGATGCAGAAAATGGGCGTTTCCACTCAACTGCTGGCCGCCGCGGATATTTATCCGGCCCTGGAACGCGGCGTGATCGACGCCACGGAATTCTCCATGCCCACCATCGACATCGCCCTGGGCTTTTATCAGATCGCCAAGTACAACTACTTTCCCGGTTGGCATCAGCAGACTTCCGTTCAAGAATTGCTGATGAACCGGGACAAGTGGAACGCGCTCTCCAAGCAAAACAAGCGCATCCTCACGAACGCCGCAGGAAGCCAGGTGATGTATACCTATGCCGAAACCGAAGCGTTGAATTTCGGCGCCATGCTGGAAATGAAGACCAAGTATGGCGTCAAAATCCGGCGCTGGCCCGATTCCACCCTGGCGAAGTTCGAGAAGGCCTGGGTCGAAGTGGTGGCCGAGAAATCCGCGACGGATCCCCTCTTCAAGAAGGTGGCGGACAGCTATTTCAGTTTCCGCAAGAAGTACAAGGTCTGGCTGGACGCCCAAACCCTGAAGCCCACTTATTTGAAATAACTATCGGCCAGGTTTCCAATTGGCTGTACATCGTTCAGATGTATCCTGACGGTGTATCTTAAATGCGGCTCCGCCGGATCCAGCGATTTCCGGAATTCCGGCGGAACCGTCATCAACCAAAAACGGTACAGGGAATGAAAGACAGCTCTACCATCAGCGCCAGTTCAAATGGAAAAACGTGGTATTTTCTGCTGATCCTGCCAGTCGTCGTCATCGTGGGGCCATTGGTCGCGATAACTCTGGCGTCGGAGGAAAGAGAGTTCATCGACATCTTGATCGAGGCGCTGCCTATTTTGATGTTCGTGACGCTGGCGATGTTTCTGTTTACCGGATATCCGGTGGCTTTCGTGCTGGGCGGCATCGCGCTGAACTTCGGCCTGATCGGCTATTTCCTCGATGTGTTTTCCCTGATCGAATTCTTCAACTTCGTGCCCCGGATCTGGGGGCAGGCCGCGGAAAATCTGGTGCTGGTGGCCGTGCCCACGTTCGTCTACATGGGCGTGATGATGGAACGCAGCGGCATCGCGGAGGATTTGCTGTACGCGGTTCAGGTTATTCTGCGGCGGGTGCCGGGCGCCCTGGCGCTGGCCGTGACCATCATGGGCACCATCCTGGCCGCCATGACCGGCATCATCGGGGCCTCGGTGACCATGATGACCGCCATGGCCCTGCCCACCATGTTGCGGCAGGGATACAGCCACGCCCTGGCCACCGGGTGCATCGCCGCGTCGGGGACCTTGGGCATCCTGATCCCGCCCAGCATCATGCTGATCATCATGGCGGACCTGCTCTCGGTGTCGGTGGGCACGCTGTTCATGGCCGCGCTGGTGCCCGGCCTGTTCCTGGCCGCGTTGTACCTGATTTACATCGTCCTCACGGCCACCTTTAGGCCGAGGATGGCTCCCCCCCTGCCCAAAGACATGCTCCATGTGCCGATGCGGAAAATGCCGCCCCTGCTGTTGGTGGCTTTCCTGCCCCCGGCGCTCCTGTTGGGCTTGGTGAAGGGTTCCATCCTCTTCGGTTGGGCCACGCCATCGGAAGCGGGCGCGGTGGGCGCGTTCGGCGCGGTGCTGCTGGCTTTTATCATTCCCCTGATGGCAAAAGGGTTCCTCGTGACTGGCATGGTCAACGCGGAGGAAGACGGCGCCCTGGAAGCAATGATCGTGAAGGCCAGCAACCGGCCCTTGAGATGGAGTCTGGTGAGGGAGGTCAACTACAACGCGGCGAACACCATCGGGATGATCTTCTTCATCGTGATGGCCGCCACCTGTTTCGCCTATGTGTTCCGTTCCCTGGGGGGGGACGACGTGGTCTCCGGTTTGATTTTGAAGGCCGGATTGGATTCCTGGGGCTTGTTGATCCTGATCCTGACCATCGTGTTCGTGCTGGGATTCTTCCTGGACTGGATCGAGATCACCCTGATTATTCTGCCCATCTTCGCGCCCCTGGTGGCCGGCTTCGACTTCGGGGATCACGTGCCCGTGCTGGGCCTCAACGGTCAGGAGGTGACCTTCTGGTTCACCATTCTGGTGGCGGTGAACCTGCAAACCTCTTTCCTCACGCCGCCTTTTGGTTACGCGCTGTTCTACATGAAGGCCATCGCGCCCGAAGAGGTGCACATCACCAGCATCTACAAAGGCATCATCCCCTTCGTGATGCTGCAATTGTTCGCGCTGATCGTCACGCTGGCCTTTCCGGGACTGGCGCTCATGCTGGCTTGGTATGTTTACGGCATCTGACGAGCCCGCGGAGCGGAAACCGGCCGGAATCATCGATTTTATTTAGGACAATCTCATGCCTGTGGAAACTTTGTTGCGGGTCAGCGATGTGCTGAGGCGTTTTGCCTTGAAAGTCGGAAAATTCGGCTCGTTTTTCATTATGCCCCTGGTGTTCTTCACCATGTGGGACGTGGTGATCCGCAAACTGGGAGGCGGGCAAATCTGGCTGATCGAAAACCTCGGTTATTTTGGCAGTTGGTTCGAATCCACCAAACTGCAGGAATGGGAGTGGCACTGGCACACCGTCCTCTTCACGCTGGTGCTGGGTTACTGCTATGTCAACAACCGTCATGTGCGGGTGGACCTGATCCGGGAAAACCTGCCTTTTCGGGCCCAGGCCTGGATCGAATTCCTGGGCTGTTCCTTTTTCATGATTCCATTCTGCGCGATCGTCGGGTATTTCGCATTCGAATACGCCTACCTGGCCTGGGTCGTGAACGAGATTTCCGCTTCCCTGGTCGGATTGTCCTACCGCTGGGCCATCAAAGCGGTGCTGGTGGCGGGATTGCTGGTGGCCGGGCTGGCCGGGATCTCCGTGTGGCTGCAGAGCCTCGCGGTGCTGATCGGGCCGAAGGAGCTGCGCTACGAGTTGATGACGCTGGAATGGCCCGAAGAGCAGGAACGCAAAAGAAAGCTGCGAGCGGATCAGAAGGCGGAAAGAGCCGCCAAGGACAGAGCCGCCAAGGACAGAGCCGCCAAGAAAGGAACCGGTTAGTGCGCCGTCCATCGGCTTCAAGGCGGGAATGAGCCTTTACGATAGCTTCAAGGGATACGTCTGGAACGAGAACTGGACGCCCTACCTGACGCGGACCCATCGCCTGACCCGCTTCCAGGCCCGCAAGGAACTCTTCATCTACACCGTCTCGATGGCGATGTTTTTCGCCGTCATCGCCCTGGCTGCGCTGGCCAAGGGCCGCTCCTCGGGCGCCGGCCTGCCCGGCTGGCTGATTTTCTATGACGCCACCCTATTCGTGGCGGCCGTGCTGATCGGCACCACCAAACGAGTGGGCCCCGCCCTGTATTGCCTTCCCGCATCCGCCGCCGCCTATTTTTCCCTCCGCTGGGGAATCACCAATCCCAAGGTCGGCCTCATGGACCACGTGTTCATGCTTGCCATCGCGGTGTTCCTGTTCTGGTACGGCCTGCGGATACTGGCCATCGTGCGGGGCTACCCTAATATGCCGGAAGCGCCCCCCCCTCCCGGAAAACGGAAAGCCCCATTCTCCAAGCCGCCCCCTCCCCCGCCGGATCGGGAGCCCCCCTCCGATTCTCCTTGAATCGCGGGGTGGGTTGGCGCTAGATTGCGGAGTGCGGCCGGCCACCGGCCCACGGCGGCTTCCCTGCCGGTGCGGAGTTTCTTTTTCGCGATTCCATGCCGGGGCGGCATCCCGGGTTTCCATTTCACCGCGGAAGGCCAACGGGGAACCGGCCATTCACTTCCTCCCTCCTGTGAATCACCATGAGTTTTCATTCAAACGATGGGGAAAACGGGGAGCAAACCGATGCGTTGCTGGAGCTGATCCGGGCGCTGACCCTGGAGCTTCATCCGCACAAGGACTCCTCGCTGCACGTGACGCCCAACAGTTCCCTGGATGTGGACGTTGGACTGGACAGCCTGAGCCGGGTGGAGCTGTTGCTGCGGATCGAGCAGGCGTTCGGAATCACACTGCCCGAGCATGTGATGGCGGGGGCGGACACCCCCGCGGACCTGTTGCGGGCCATGAAAGGCGCCCCGGCCAGCGAACCGGCCAGCGCGCCCGGCGAGGCGCGCCGGGTGGAACTGGAGGCCGTGCAGGACAATCCGGAGTCGGCCAAAACACTGGTGGAGATGCTGGAATGGCATGTGGAAAAGCATGCGGAGCGGCCCCACGTCACCTTTTATGGCGAACTCGGCGCGCCGGAGGTATTGACCTACGGCCAACTGCTGGAACGCTCCCGCGCGGTGGCCGCGGGACTGATGGCGCGCGGGCTGCTGGCGGGGCAGACCGTGGGCATCATGCTGCCCACCGGCCTGGAGTTTTTCTACAGCTTCATGGGCGCCCTGTTGGCCGGGGGCGTTCCGGTGCCCATTTATCCACCGGCCCGGGCCTCCCAGATCGAAGACCATCTGCGCCGTCACGCGGGCATCATGGACAATGCCCGCGCCGTGACCCTGATCACCGTGCCCGAAGCCATCATCCCCGCCCGGCTGCTCAAGATGCGGGTGCTTTCCATGAAGGAAATCGTCACGCCCCAGGAGCTGGCGAAGGACAGCGGAACGCCGCCCCCGGTGGAGCTGCTCTCCCACCATATCGCCCACCTCCAGTATACCTCCGGCAGCACCGGCGATCCCAAGGGCGTGATCCTGACCCACGACAATCTGCTGGCCAACATCCGGGTTTCCGGCCAGGCCCTGGCCGTCGACTCCACCGACGTGTTCGTGAGTTGGCTGCCGCTCTATCACGACATGGGCCTGATCGGCGCCTGGCTGGGCAGCCTGTATTTCTCCGTGCCCCTGCACCTGATGTCCCCGCTCACCTTCCTGGCGCGCCCGGACCGCTGGTTGCGCATGATCTCCGATCAGCGCGGCACCCTGTCCGGCGGGCCCAACTTCGCTTATGAATTGTGCCTGACCCGCATCTCGGACGATCAACTCGACGGGATCGATCTGGGTTCCTGGCGGGTGACCTTCAACGGGGCCGAGCCGATCATTCCCGGCACCATGCGCCGCTTCACCGAACGCTTCGCGCCATACGGCCTGCGCCCGGACGCCTTCAGGCCGCTCTACGGGCTGGCCGAAGCCACGGTCGGGCTGAGTTTTTCCCCGCTCAGCCACCCGGCCCGCATCGACCGCGTGGAAAAGACGGCCCTGGACAAGAACGGACGGGCCGAACCGGCGGGGGAGGACGACGCCACCGCGCTGGAATTCGTCTCCTGCGGCATTCCCCTGGCCGGGCACGAGGTGCGCATCGTCAACGACGCCGATCAGGAATTGGGCGAACGGGAGGAAGGCCGCTTGCAGTTCAAAGGCCCTTCGGCCACCAGCGGGTATTACCGCAACCCGAAGGCCACCGAGGAGATCATGCACGGCGACTGGATCGATTCGGGCGACATGGCCTACATCGCCGAGGGCGAAATATACCTCACCGGGCGCCGCAAGGACATCATCATCCGCGCCGGGAGGAACATCTATCCTCATCAACTGGAAGAGGCCATCGGCCGCCTGGAAGGCGTGCGCAAGGGATGCGTCGCCGTGTTCGGCAGCACCGACTCCAAAACGGGCACCGAGCGCCTGGTGGCCCTGGTCGAAACCCGGGAAACCCTCCCCGAGCGCCTGGCCGAAATCCGGCGGGGCATCGACGCCCTGGCCGTGGAACTGCTGGAAACGCCCCTGGACGACGTGAGGCTGGCGCCGCCCCACACGGTGCCCAAGACCTCCTCGGGGAAAATCCGCCGCGCCGCCAGCCGGGAGATTTACGAGGGCCGCGCCCCCTACGTCAAACGCCGGGCCGTCTGGTTGCAGGTGGCGCGCCTCTGGCTGAGCGGGTTGGCGCCCCAACTGCGGCGCAGCCGCCGTCTGGCGGCGGGGTATCTCTATGGCGCGTATACCTTGAGCGTGGTGGGCGTGCTGGGGATGTTGGTCTGGCCCCTGGTGATGCTCTCGCCAGGGGAGCGCTGGGCCTGGCGCGTGACCCGGTTTTTCTGCCGGGGGCTGCTCTTCCTGATCAGGCTTCCGATGGGTGTGGGGGGGCTGGAGAATCTGCCCCGCGAACAACCGGTGATCCTGGCCGTCAATCATTCCAGCTACCTCGATCCGGTGCTGGTGGTCGCCGTGTCGAAACGCCCCCTGCGGTTCGTGGCCAAGCGCGAGTTGATCGGCAACTTCTTCGCCAGGGTGTTCCTGCACAAGCTGGGCACCCAATTCGTCGAACGCGTGGACATGCAGCGAGGGGTCGAGGACGCCCGCCGGCTGGCCAGCGCGGACCCGGAGGCGCCGCCGCTGGTGTTCTTCCCCGAGGGCACCTTCCTCCGCAATCCGGGCCTGCTCCCCTTTCACATGGGGGCCTTCCAGGCGGCCGTGGAAACCGGCCTGCCGGTGGTGCCGATGGTGCTGCGGGGCACTCGCTCCACCCTGCGCGACGGAAACTGGCTGCCCCGCCGCAACCGCCTGCACGTTCATGTCTCTCCCCCCATCGCGCCGGAGGGAAAGGGGTGGAACGCGGCGGTGGAGTTGCGCAACCGGGTGCGGGCGGACATGCTGCGCCACGTGGGCGAGCCGGACCTGGCCAGCCAGCAGGTGCTGCTCTAGCCACGCCAGGGGCGGCAAGGCCGGCCCTGGCATAGGGCGTACACAAGGTCGGTGAGGGCTTTTCTCCCCAGCGTAATTTGGGCGGTTTCGGGTATTGCGGGGAAGCCTCAACCCCCCGTCCCCCTTCTCCACGGCGTTTTCAAACAGCGTATGGAGAAGGGGGTGACTTCCAACGCTATATCGTTGTTAATACGATGCTTTTTCCCTCTCCATGCCAATGGAGAGGGGAGGAGGCCGAAGGCCGGAAGGGTGAGGCTTCGGTCGCCGGGCCGCAGGC
>JACZSY010000063.1 GCA_022573975.1 SAR324 cluster bacterium
TTCAGTACGGCCAAAACCGTGACCGATCTTTCCGGCCGGGGGGTGGGGCTCGATGTGGTGAAAACCGCATTGGAGAAATTGGGGGGTAAAATGCACCTCACCACCAAAACGGGGGTGGGCACCATGTTTGAATTCCACTTCCCGATTTTTCCCAATAACGCCGCTTCTCAAAAATTAACGCTCCCCAGACTATTTCGCGTCAATTGATTGGCTGGGGAATAGAGGCTTTTCCAGGCTGGTCCCCCCGCGATTCCCGGCCAGGAAAATCACCTCCCGGCGCGAAACCGCCATCCGCAAAGTCCATTACGGCGGATTGGGGGAGGAAACCGGCCAAAGGCCGGGAGACCCCGCGGGGTAAAAGACGCCCAGACCCGGCCCGCGCACCTTCGGAGCGAATCCACTCAGTACCGGTTGCCGCCGTGAACCTCGCGCCAATGGTTGAAGAGAACGAAGGAGACGGCCACGGCCACCAGGGCGATCGCGCCGATGAGCAGGAACAGGTCCATGAAAAAATCCGGTAGGAGTATTGGCCGATCTCCCCGCCGGGCGGGGGCGGGGGCGGGGGGAACGGGGCTTGAGGGGACGGGGCTTGCGTGGTTACCCCGCCTGTTGCCAGGGTTGACGTGACAGCCCGAACTCGCGGCAGGCCAACTCCACGGCGATATCATGGAACCCCTTCGGCAGTTCCACGTAGCGTTTTTTGCCACCCAACATCCAGCAAACTTCCTCATAGGCCAGTCCATGGCCCGCCACTTTTTGGAAGTCATACCATTCGAAGGAGTTGAGATATTGCAAATTGGAGACGATCACTTCCTCCTTGTTGACGGACAGCAGTTCCGGCCCGTGATAATCGGGATTGGCCCCGCCGGTTTTTTTCCCCAGGTAGATTTTGAAATCCTTTTTCCCCCATATGAAATGTAACATCCAAACGCCGCCTTTTTCCTCTTTTTCGAAAATGGCGAAAGTGTCTACGCCAAGGGTGTGAGTCGTCATGGGATTCATTGTCGCAACCTTTCGCTCCTTTTGAAGGTTCCGCCCTTTTGCGGGCCGTGGTTCCCCTCTCGCGTGGGAAGCGGATGCTTTCGGCGCCGGTGGTGCCGCCTGTGAATGCTAACGATCCTGCCCCTGGTTTTCCAAGAACCTTCTTACACGCTCCATCACCATATCGAAACCCCCCGGGGCGCTCCAGAAAATTCCGGGGTGTTTGCGGAACCAGGTCATCTGGCGTTTGGCGTAACGCCTGGTGTGGGTGGCGATGGCCTCGGCGAGGGCCTCCCCCCCCGCTTCAGGGAGGCGGCCACCGCCCAGCCAGGCGGCGATTTGCCGGTAGCCAATGGCCCGCATGGGCTTGAGCCCGGGGCCGTATCCCTGGCCAAGCAGCCCTTCCACTTCTTCGATCCATCCCCTGGCGATCATCGCGCGCACCCGCTGGCCGATGCGGCGGTACAATTCCGGCCGTTCGAACGACGTGCCCACCGAGAGGGCGCCGGGGGCGGACTCGGCGAAGGGCTGGGCGCGGCGGTAGGTGCTGAGCGGCACCCCCGCCATGCGGTACACCTCCAAAGCCCGGGCGATGCGCGCCGGGTCGTTGGGGTGAACCTTCGCGGCGGTTACCGGGTCCACCCGGGTCAGCTCGGCATGGCCGGCCGCAAGACCCTTCTGCTTCAGCCAGGCCTCCACCGCGTCCCGCACCCTGGCGGACACCTGGGGAATTTCCGCCATGCCGAACAGCAAGGCCCGGAAGTAGAGCCCGGTTCCCCCGCAGAGGATCGGAACCCTCCCCCGCTCCACCATGCCGGCAATGGCGGCCCTGGCATCGGCGATGTATCGGCCGGCCGAATACTGCTCCGCCGGGTTGGCCACATCGATCAGGTGGTGGGTCACCCGGCGCCTTTCGGCCTGGGAAAGTTTGCCCGTGCCGATGTCAAATCCCCTGTAAACCTGCATCGAATCGGTGTTGATCACCTCGCCCCCCAGCCGTTCGGCCAACGCCATCGCCAGGGCCGATTTTCCGCTGGCGGTGGGTCCCACCACGGCCACCAGGGGGGGAAGCGGCGTGTGGTTCATTGCGCGCCCCCCGGGAAAAATGCCGGATTTTTCCGGCGCGTTCCCGCCCCGGCTGTGTCTGCTCCAAGGTGCGCCCGGCTTGACAGGGCACGGGAAAAGGCGGATAGAATCCGTGGCCAAGGATAAAAATTATCTTCCGCACGTTTCACGATATATCCATGGGAAAATTGCCCTGAATATGACGGCAGCACCAGAAAAACCTGCTGCTCGAAAATCATACTGCTTGAAAAATATTGTCCTTGAGAAGCATCGCGGCCGGGAATATCCGGCGGTCAACCCAGCTTTCCAAAGATATGGGGACAGACAAGGCCAGAGCGGTTATATTGAACACCATTAAATCCCAAACCGCCGGTTTTGTGGAGCTTTGCCGGGCGGCGGGCAGCCATGGCGGCTGATATGAAGGCTGCGGCAGAGCGCAATTCTCCCCGCCGGCCGGAATCCGGATGAACCTGTTGAACCTTCAAACACGGTAGATGGAGATCATGTCCGAAGAACGCATTGGCGGCATCGCCGGTAAAATCCTGCGGGTCGACCTGACCGCCGGAAAAATCTGGAACGAGGAACTCAGCCCCAGGGAATGGCGGGAATACCTGGGCGGCGTGGGCATCGGGGCCAAAATCCTCTACGAGGAAGTGGGCGCGGATGTGGATTGGGACCATCCGGACAACCGGCTGGTGATGGCCACCGGACCGCTGGCGGGGCTTCCGGTCTGGGGCACCGGCGGCTTGACCGTGGTCACCCGGGGGGCCATGACCAACGGAGCCACCTCCACCCAGGCCAATGGTTTCTTTGGCGCCAATCTGAAATTTTCCGGATACGACGCCATCGTGCTCCAGGGAGAGGCCCCCAACTGGGTCTATCTGTTCATCCATGACGACAAGGTGGAACTGCGCGACGCGACCCATCTTTTGGGCCAGGACACCTGGGAAACCCAACAGGCGCTCGAAGAGGAAACCGGCTACAACGGCCATATGCTCAGCGTGTACACCAGCGGCGTGGCGGGGGAAAACAAGGTGCGTTTCGCGGCCATCCATGGGGATTACGGCCATGTGGCCAGCAAGAACGGGGTGGGCGCGGTGATGGGCGCCAAAAAGGTCAAGGCGGTGGCTATCGTGCGGGGCAACCAGCCCCTGCCGGTACACGACACCAAGGGCCTCTATCAGATCGCCGATCAAATCGGGTACGAGCTGCGCAACGATCCCACCACCAAGGGATTGTACCAGTTGGGAACCCTGGGGGGCGTGCGCAACCTGCTCAAGCTGGGCGCGCTGCCCATCAAGAATTACACCACCAACCTCTGGCCCGAAGACGTGTCCGGGGAAATCTGGGAGGGCCCGGCCTTGCGGGACGGCATGGACCACCGCGGCCACCAGTGCAGCGCCTGCGGCATGCATCACTGCCACCAGAGCGTGATCGCCGAGGGCAAGCACAAGGGCGAGATCGTGGACGAGCCCGAATACGAAGGGTGGGCCGGCTGCGGCTGGACCATCGGCTGCACCGACCCGCAGGAGGTGGCCTGGCTCAATACGCAGGTGGACCGGGCTTGTGTGGACGTCAACGAGTTCGGCTGGGTGATTGGCTGGGTGATGGAATGCTATGAGAAAGGGCTGATCACCAAGGAACAGTTGGGCGGCATCGAGGCCAAATGGGGCGATGTGGAGGCGGCCAACGCGCTGCTGCAGATGATCGTCAAGCGGGAGGGATTTGGCGACATCCTGGCCGAGGGCGTCAAACGCGCCGCCGAGCATGTGGGCGGAGAGTCCCTGGATTTCGCCGTCTACACCGAGAAGGGCGCCTCGCCCCGCGGACACGACCATCGGGGCCGCTGGGAGGAAATGCTGGACACCGCCCTGAGCTCCACCGGAACCCTGGAGTCGGGCATGATGCTCTCGCCGCAGGAGTTGGGACTCCCCCTGCGCATCAACCCCTTCGATCCGGATCAGGTCTCCATGCTGGTGGCCGGCATGTTGGGCCGCCGCCACTTCGAAGACTCCCTGGGCGCGTGCATCTTCACCACCCGCACCTCGATCGAGCAACTCTGCAACGTCCTCAACGCGGCCACCGGCTGGGACTATGACCTGGAAGAAGCCATGCGCTTCGGCCGGCGCACCGCCTGTCTGCTGCGGGCTTTCAACATCCGCTGCGGCATCGGGCCCGAACTGGAAAAACCCTCCAAGCGCTACGGCTCCCAACCGGTGGACGGGCCGGCCAAGGATCTCAACGTGATGGACCATTGGGAAACCATGGTGGCCTCCTGGTATGAGCGGGTCGGGTTCGACCGCCAATCGGGCAAGCCCAAGGAGGAATTGCTGCAATCCCTGGGCCTGGAAAACGTGGCCAAGGACATGTGGGGATAATCCGGGCGCGGCTCGGGCATAAACGGGATGGCTGGCGATGACACAAACCGGTGAAAGCATCACCGTCCGGGTCGATTTCATCTCGTGGGTCAACCAATTCGTCGGCGGGAGCGGCACCGGCGCCACCGAATTCGACGAGCAGGTTCCCCCGGGCGAAACCGTGCGCGGCGTCCTGAACCGCCTGTCGGAGCGCCATCCCAAACTGAAAGCTTCCCTTTGGGACGAGAACGACCGCAGCCAGATCGGAACCCACATCGAAATCATCGTCAATGACGCCGTGCTGGGCGTGGCGCACGAGTTGGATTCGCAGCTGGAGGAGGGGGACCGCATCACCCTGGCCGGTCAATACGTGGGCGGATGATACGTGGGCGGATGATACCTGGGGGGTGATTTTCCTGGGCGGGTGATTTCGGGTGGAAGATTTTCCTGGGCGGGTGATTCCGGCCAGCCTCGCAGGCCCGCTATTTTCTGGTCCAGGGGCCACCCATGGGATCGGGTGAACCGCCCTTCAGGTTGAGACGGCGGTCCAGGTCGTAGGCGGCGCTGATCAACGCCAGATGGGTAAAGGCCTGGGGGAAGTTACCCAGGTGCTCGCCGCAGGGACCCAATTCCTCGGCATACAATCCCAAATGATTGGCGTAGCTGAGCATTTTTTCGAAATACAGCCGCGACTCATCCAGCCGCCCAGCGCGCGCCAAGCATTCCACATACCAGAATGAGCACATGCAGAAGGTGCCTTCCTCCCCGGTGAGTCCATCGGAGGCAGCGTCGTCCTTGTAGCGGAAGACCAGGGAGTCGTCCACCAGCTCGCGCCGCACCGCGTCCAGGGTGGAAAGCCAGCGGGGGTCGGTGGGGCTGATGAACTTGACCAGGGGCATGATCAGGCACGAGGCATCCAGGGTATTGCCGTTCTTGTACTGGATGAAGGCTTTTTTCTCGTCGTCCCAGAAATGCTCGAAAATCTCGTTGTAGATCGTGTTGCGCACCTCGAACCACCTGCTCAGCGGCGCGGGAAAAGAGCGGCTCTGCGCCAGGCGGATGCCCCGGTCGATGGCCACCCAGCACATCAGGCGGGAGTAGAGGAACTCCTTGCGGCCCCCGCGCACTTCCCAGATGCCCTCATCGGGCAGTTGCCAGTTGTCGCAGACCCAGTCGATCAGCCGTTTCAGGTTGGCCCACAGGTCATGGGCGATCGGCGCGCCATACCGGTCGAAGAGATAAACCGAATCCATCAATTCCCCGTAGATATCCAGTTGCAACTGGTCGTAGGCCGCGTTGCCGATGCGCACCGGAGACGAGCCCATATACCCCTCGAAATGCGTCAGCACCGTTTCTTCCAGACGCTTCGACCCGTCGATGGCGTACATGATCTGCAGGGAGCCGTCCGGGTTGAGATCGTTACAGCGGTCCTCGATCCAGTGCATGTACGCCCCCGCCTCATCGGTGTATCCCAGCCGGATCAGGGCGTAGAGGGAAAACGCTGAATCGCGGATCCAGGAATAGCGGTAATCCCAGTTGCGCTCTCCCCCCACATGTTCCGGCAGCCCGAAGGTGGGGGCGGCCACCATGGAACCGTGAGTCTGCGAGGTCAGCAGCTTGAGCACCAACGCGGAACGGTTGACCATTTCCAGCCACCGTCCCTTGTAGTTGGAACGCCCGACCCAGCCGCGCCAGTAGTTCACCGTCTCCTTGAAGGCGGTGACGGTGTGGGACAGGTTGCGGAAATCCGAGGCTTTGCCGGGAATCACCTCTTCCATCACGAATGTCGCGGTTTCTCCCGCCCGGAGCACGAATTCGGAATGGCCCACGCCGTCCACGATGCGCACCGGCACCGAACAGCGCAACCGGATGGTGGTTTTGTCCTCGCCCTGGGAGGCGAACACGTAAGCGCCGTCGACTTCCTCCACGGTGTGATCGGCGCGGCCGTAATCGAAGCGGGGCTGGAACACCATTTCGAATTTCACCTCGCCCCGCACGCATTTCGCCCGCCGCACCAGTTCATGGGAGGGCATGACCATTTCCACCGGCATAAAATCCGAAACCTCCGCCAAACCGTCCAGGGAGAGAAATCGTGTGATCAACACGTTGGTGTCGGGGAGATACATCTGCTTGTGGCGCACATTTTCCAGGGTCGGAGCGATGCGGAAGCGGCCCCCTTTTTTGTGATCCAGCAACGCGGCGAAAATTGTCGGGGAGTCGAAATGGGGAAAGGAAAGAAAGTCGATCGACCCGTCCATGCCGACCAGGGCCACGGAATGCAGGTCACCGATGATCCCGTAATTTTCTATGGGTTGATAGTTCATGGACACATCGCCTCAAGGTTTTCCCGGGCCGGCCCCCAACACGCTGGTTGGGCCAATGGCAGCCTGGGTTTTTTGATTTTGGCTTTTCCGGCGCCGTTGCGCCTTGTCCCCACCCCCGGGCATTGGAGTTGGGATAGAGGGTATCCATCACGGGGCGCCGGCATGGCCGCGCCAAGCAATTGGCGCCGCGCCGGAATCCCGGTCAGGAATCCGGAGACATTTCCCTGCCCAGCCGGTGAAGGCGTTTGGCGATCAGTTTGGAAAGGAACAAGCCGTAATAGGGTTGGTTCTGGATGATGTTGATGAAGTCTTCTTTCGATACTTTAATCAACTTGCCCGGCGTCGTGGCCACCACCGTGGCGCTGCGCTGTTCTTCCAGCAGGAAGGACATTTCACCGATCAATATGTCGTCGGGGGTTAAATTGTCCACATGCTTGCCATTGATTTCCACGGAATATACGCCCTCGGCCAGATAATAAAGGAAGTCGCTTTCCTCACCCTGCTGAAACACGACATCGCCTGGCTCGAACTCCACCAGTTCGTTGTCCTTCATCACCCCCGGAACGCTGCTGGCCCGGTTGCTGTGGTGCTGGATGACCAGATGCACCTCGTTTCCGGCGTCGTTGTAGGAAATTTCCTTGGCGATCTGGCGGGTCAGAAATATCCCCCGGCCGTGGGTGGCCAGGAAATCGATTTCCGATTTCCCGTCAAGGTGGGATCGCCAATCGAATCCAGCGCCCTCGTCCCGAATGGAAAACGAGGATTGCTCACGCTCGATCAGATAATGAAAATACACCTTGCGCGCGGAGACGGCGGGATCCTTGCTCTTTTCCAGAATCAAATCCTGAATGGAAGCGTGTTCTTCCAGGTAGGCCGTTTTTTGCTTCGCGTCGATCTGGCAGTTCCCGTGTTCGATCGCGTTGGTGAGCATTTCCGTCAAGGCCAGGGAAACCCCGGCCTTGGCTTCATTGTCCAGGGAGCCGACATTGAACAGGTAGTTGGCCACCAGGTTGGCGTAACAGGGCACCAGCAACAAATCCAGCCCCAGAATGAACTCGCCACTGGTGGAGGAGAGCAGCGCGGTGTGCAGGGCGCGTTGAAAGAGGAATTGCTGATTTTCCCGCATGATCGACAACACCGTGGGCATCTGCCGGATAATGTCGCCAAAGTGCATGGAAATGATGATGTTGGTATTTTCCAGGCTGTTGATCCGCCCCAGATCTTCCTGGTTTTCGTATATGCCGATGATCCCGCCGTGGTTCATCCAGGGATCGGACATGATTCGGGAAATGATCTCGAACCCATCCAGATCTTCATCCGAAAAATTCAAAACGATGAGGGGCGGCATCTGGTAATTCATGTATTCGATGGCCCGGAAAAGGTCGGAAATTTCCAACTTTTTCATCTTGGGGGGAGGTTTGGAACCCTCGGGTGTATTTTCGCTGCGCTCGTTGATAATGCGGCATGCTTCCTCGATCAATCCTGAAACCTTGGGATTGGCATTGAAGACAGGTATTTTCATGAATGAAGCCGCCAAAAATTTCCCATCGAAAGCGCAAAGATTCCGCGATTCGGACGAACTCCGAACCCCCTCAGGGTATATCCTGAATCGATGACCGCGCCGCGACACATCGCCCGCTTCAAGGCGAAGTATCTTCAACCCGCTATTGGAAATTATAACAGTACATGAATAATGTAAAATAAGATCAATTGCCGATGCCGGCCCTTTTCTAAAATTTCGCGGAGATCCCTTGCTTGGCTTCACCGGCATCCGGACGGCCTGAAGGATGGTGCTGGCCATAAAATTATCCCGAGGGAAATCAGGCGAAATGACGGGGGTAAATTCCGCCCGGCCCATCTGCTTTCAATTGCCATCGCCGTTGGATCGTGACAGGGTGAAACACTCAGTCAGAGGGGTGCTTGTCCGAATGGTTAATATCGGCCGCATAGGAGAACAGCTTGACCCTGGTTGATCCGAGGGAACTATATCCCTATCTCAATGCGATCCTGGAAAGCACGGGCGACGAAGTGCGCTTGGGCGGCGTCGTGGAGGGCGACCGCGTCTTCGATTCCAGGGAGACCACCCGATTCGTCTGGAATTACGGAGTGACCCTGCCCAAGATGCGCCAGTTGTACCGGCGGGGCGTGGACTCCCAATGGAACGCCGACGACCTGCCGTGGGACACCGACGTGGACCTGGAAGGGAAGGTCTTTGATATCGACCCGGCCTGGGCCGAAGCCGACTGGTTCCTCAAGATGGGCAAGAAAGAACAAAAGCGCCTGACCATCGAATACAACACCAACCTGATCAGCCAGTTCATGCACGGCGAACAGGGCGCCCTTCAGGCCGCCTCGCAGTTGACCACGGCCGTGCCGGACATGGACTCGAAGTTCTACGCCGCCTCCCAGGCCTTCGACGAGGCCCGGCACGTGGAGGTGTTTTCGCGCTACATTCACGAGAAGCTGGACCGCGAATATCCCTGCACCCAGAACCTGTTCAACCTGATCCAGGCCATCACGGTGGAAAGCCGCTGGGACTTCAAGTTCCTCGGCATGCAGATGGTGGTGGAAGGCCTGGCCATCTCGGCCTTCATGAGCCTGCTGCAGCGCACCCACGAGCCGCTCTTCCAGCAACTGGTGCGGCTGGTGCTGCGCGACGAGGCGCGCCACGTGGCCTTCGGGGTGATCTCCCTCAAGGATTTCTACACCGAAATGAACGAGAAGGAGCGCCGCGAACGCCAGGAGTTCGTCTACGAGGCCTGCGTGCTGATGCGGGGGCGGCTGATCAGCGGAGAGGCCTACGAGCGGATGGGCGTCAACCCGGAAACGATCAAGGCGACCATGCGCGAAAGCCAGGAATACCGGGGCTTCATCGGCCTGCTGTTCGCCCAGATCGTTCCCAACATGAAGAGGATCGGCCTGCTCGACGGCTGGCTGGCCGAACGCTTCGACGAGATGGGCGTGCTCCAGTTCAAGGACTACGACGCCGACGCCGTGCTGGAAAGCCTGATCATGGGCACCGATCCCCCAACCCCGGATATGCGGGCTGCGGGGTAGCTCCCCCTTCTCCCCTGGCCCGGTATGGGATAGGCAGGGATGCGTTCCAACCTACCCCCCTGTTCTACCCTGCCTCCACCCACGCCCCGTGCTGCTTGATCAGTTCCACCAGCCGCTCCACGGCCTGCCCGGCGGGGATGCCCCGCTCCACGCAGTCCTGCCCCTTGTAGAGATTGATCCTGCCCGGCGCTCCGCCCACATAACCAAAATCCGCGTCGGCCATCTCGCCAGGGCCGTTGACGATGCAGCCCATGATGCCGATGCGGACCCCTTTCAGGTGCGCCGTGCGGGCCTTGATGCGCGCGGTGATTTCCTCCAGGTCGAAGAGGGTGCGCCCGCAGGAAGGGCAGGAGATGTACTCGGTGCGGTAGGCTCGCAAGCGGGCGCCTTGCAGCAGGATGCGGCAAAACCGCGCGACGGGCGCATCGGGTTCCGCGACGGGACAGACGATGGCGTCCAGCAACCCGTCCGCGGCCAGCGACCCCACCTCCGCCGCGATGTCCAGGGGCAATCCGGCTTCCCCGCCTTCCGCGCCGTTGCCGTGCTCCGGCACCATCACTCCCAACGGCCACTCGAGGCCCGCCGTTTCCAGCAGGCCCACCAGCCGCCGCAGGGGATAGAGCAGCCGCCCGCCCCGCAGAATCAGCAGCCTGGGGCGGCCTCCCGAAACGCCCGCGGAGGTCTCCGCAGAAGTCCCCGCAGAAGTCCCCGCCGAGATCAGCCGCCGCAGGGCAGGGCCGTCCACCTCGCTGGCTTCCAGCAACACCGCGTCTCCCTGCCCGCCGGAAAGGCGTCCATCCGAAAGCTGCTCCAGGGTGGGCAGTTCCCGCAACACCCCGTCGAAGGGTTCGGTGTGTTCGTGGGCCTCCAGCTTCAGCCGGAATTTCTCCGGCCCGCGGGCCAGGAACGCCACCGGATGCCCGCCGCCCACCATCACCGGCGGGGATTTCTCTTCCGCCACGGAAGATGGCACAGAGGATGGCACAGAGGATGGCACAGAGGATGGCACCGGGGACGGCACAGAAGATGACACCGAGGGAGACACCGTTGGCGCTTCCACCGGCAAAGACGAACGGCGGCGGAATTCCAGCGGCGCGTGAAAAACGCCTTCCGGCAGGTGTTGACCCTCGCGGAGGGCGCCGAGGGCGCGCACCAACTGCCGGGCGGCGGGAATTTCCTTGGCGGCGGGTTCGGTGAGCGAGACCCGCACGGTGTCGCCCAGACCGTCGCGGAGCAGGGCGCCGATGCCGATGGCGGACTTGACGCGTCCCTCGGCGCCGTCGCCCGCCTCCGTGACGCCCAGGTGCAGCGGGTAGTCCATCCCTTCGGCGTCCATGGCCATCGCCAGCAGCCGGTAGGCCCGGATCGCCACCAGCGGGTTGGAGGACTTCATGGAGACCACGTTCTCGTGGAAGCCGTGGCGGGCCAGGATGCGCAGGTATTCCATGGCGCATTCCACCATCCCCCGCGGCGTGTCCCCATGCCGGTTGAGCACGCGGTCCGACAACGACCCGTGGTTGACCCCCACCCGCAGCGAACGGCCGTGACGCTTCAGGGCCTCGATCAGCGGCAGCAGCGCATCCTCCACCCGCGCCAGTTCCCCGGCGTACTGGGCGTCGGAATAGTCGCGCACCTCGAAGCGCTTCCGGTCCACGTAATTGCCCGGGTTGATGCGCACCTTTTCCACATGGGGCGCCGCGCCAACCGCCAGCCTGGGGTTGAAATGGATATCGGCCACCAGGGGCGCGGTCAGGCCCTCCGCCGCCATTGCCGCCCGGATCTCCGGCAGGGCCTCCAGGTCGCGGCGGGCGGGCACGGTGAGCCGCACGATCTCGCAGCCCGCCCCGGCCAGCTCCCCCATCTCCTCGATCACCCGGGGCACGTCCCAGGTATTGCAGGTCAGCATGGACTGGACGCGGATCGGCTGGTCCCCCCCGATGCCCACATCGCCCACCATCACCACCCGGGTGGGGCGGCGGCGGTAGGCCAGCGGGGCCGGAAAATATTCCGGGAGGCTGGATTCGCGGCTGGAGGATGCGGGTTTCATCAATTACGATGTCACAAGTGAGCAGGGAGGTTTCCCGGTCGCGGAGAGCCGGTTTGCCAACCCCCGCTTTACGAAGTAAATTACCAACAAAGTGAATTACCAACAAAGTAAATTACCATCAAAGTAGATTACCTTCTGAAATCACCGAACGCCACCCAGACCCTCCGGTACGCCATGACCCAGCCAGTTGAACCGCCAATCGTCCCGCCGCCCCCGCCCGCCGGCACGAGCATCGACCTTTCCGGCGCGGGGGGCGAGGTGGCCCCCATCCTGGAGCGGGCCCTGGAAGGCCGTGAGGTCACCGTGGAGGAGGGTGCCCGCCTGTTCGAGGCTTCGGGGGGCGAACTGCTTCCCCTCATCGCCGTGGCCGACCGGCTCCGCGGCGAAGTGGTGGGCGGCCGGGTCACCTATGTGGTCAACCGCAACATCAACTTCACCAATGTTTGCGTGAAGCATTGCGGCTTCTGCGCTTTTTCCCGCGGGCACACCGCCGGCGAGGGGTATTTCCTGCCCCAGGAGGAGGTGGTGCGCCGCGCGCTGGAGGCCCGCGAAATGGGGGCCACGGAGGTGTGCGTGCAGGCGGGGCTGCCCCCCGGACTGGATGGAATGTTCTATGTGGATCTGGTGCGCTCGATCAAACAAGCCGCGCCCGATCTTCACATCCATGCCTGCTCCCCCGAGGAAGTGCTCTACGGTTCCCAACTGGCCGGGTTGAACATCGTGGACTACCTGACCGCCCTCAAGGAGGCCGGGCTGGGCTCGTTGCCGGGAACCTCGGCGGAAATCCTGGTGGACGAGGTGCGCGACGTCATTTCCCCCGGCCGCATCACCACCGCCCAGTGGATCGAGGTCGTCAGCACCGCCCACCGGCTGGGCATTCCCACCACGTCCACCATCATGTACGGCCATCTGGAAACCGCCCGCCACAAGGCCCTGCACCTGGACGTGCTGCGCACCGTGCAAAAAAACTCCGTACAAAAAGACTCCGTGCAAAAAGACTCCGCGCAGAAGGACTCCGGCCGAATCACCGAATTCGTGCCGCTGGGATTCATTTTCGACGAAGCGCCCATGTTCGCCAAAAAGCGCCTGCCGGGGTTGCGCCAAGGGCCGAGCGGCATCGAAACCATGAAGATGTACGCGATTTCCCGCATCATGCTGCACGGCCACATCCCCAACATCCAGGTGTCCTGGGTCAAAGAGGGGCCAAAGCTGGCCCAGGTGGGACTGATGGCCGGGGCCAACGACCTGGGAGGCACCCTGATCAACGAGTCCATCTCCACATCGGCGGGATCGAAGCACGGCCAATTGATGACCCCGGCCGCCTTCCGCGCCATGGCCAGGGAAATGGGCCGCGTCCCCGCGGAAAGAGCCACCGATTACCGCATCCTGCGCACTTTCGACGATCCGGCGAACGATCCGGTGGACCCCCTGGAGCGGGTGGAGGATCAAGGCATCTTCGGCAGCTATGGGGACCTGATCGCCGAGGAGCGTTTTCGCTTCCGCGATTTCTATCAAGGAGGCGAACAGCGAAGGGATATTTGAAGACGGATCCTCGAATTTCCAGCAGTCTGGATTTCCCCCCCCCTGCCTCTCCGGCCATCCGCGCAATATTGCATGATAGGGTGCATGGCGCTAAGATCGCCCAGCATATGAGCCGCGGGCCAAAATGGCCGTGCGCGCCGGGATGGTACTTGGACGCCTTGAACCGAATCTCCGGCAGGGTCATGCCGTTTGTAGATACCGTCCATCTTTGCATTCATTCTTTTTTCAGGGATCGGTCGTGATGCTCCATTCACCATCAGGTGCGGCCATGCGGACATTGGCCTGTTGCATCGTGCTGACCGCCCTTGCGGTAAATTTCAAGGCGGCGCGGGGAGAAGACCGCATAGAAATGTCCTTTTATTCCCTGAAATCGGAAAAACTTCTGCTCTATCGCGGCAAGCGCACGGTGAAAAGAGAGGGAGGGCGAGTCACCGAGCAAACCACCTACACCACTCCGGCAGGCAAGCCGATCCAGAAAACGGTGGTGGTATACCTGGACTCCGATCTGTCCCCAGTGCTTTATCGACTGGATGACCTTCGTTCCGGCGAGCAGGAAATTTTGCGGAGGGAGAAAGACGGATATTTCATGTCCTATCGGGAAAAACGGGGGGATAAACCCGACCAGGATACGGAAAAATCCCGGCCGGGCAGCCTGATCAGCTCGGCGGTGGTGACCAGGATTCAACGGGAATGGAAAAAGTTGATGGAGGGGAAAAAGATACCCTTCCCCCTGCTGGTGCCCAGCCGGCAGGAATCGGTGTCCTTCCGGGTGGGATTGGACAGGAAAAAAACGGCGGCCAGTAAATCCCGCACGGTGATCCGGATGGACCCCGACACCTGGATCATCCGGCTGTTGGTCAGCACACTGTATTTTTACTTTGAATCCAAGCCGCCCCATCGATTGCTGGAATACCAGGGGCGGGTTTCCATCAAATCCGAGGATGGAGACGACCAGGACTTGCTGATCACCTATCAATACTTGGAGGAGCACCGCTAACCCCGGCTTCACCGTGTCACCGTGCCACCGTGCCACCGTGCCACCGGGATGGGGCGCCACCGATTCATGGCGCCGCCCCTTGCCCAGTCCGAGTTGATGCGCCGCCGGTCGACTCTTTCTCAATCATTTCCCTTCACCCGAAATTTGCCATGAAATACGGATTTTCACTCGTCATGCGCGGCCTGGACGCCAAACCGGAAAGCTTCAAGGAAATCGCCGAACGGGCCGAGGCGCTTGAGATCGATGCATTGTGGTGCAGCGCGCACATTGTCGTTCCGCCCCAGGTCAAATCCGACTACGCCAATTTCCCCGGGGCCAAGTACCCCGACACCTGGAAGGAGAGCTACTGGGAGCCGTTTTCAGTGCTCAGCTACCTGGCCGCCTTCACCCGCACCATCACCCTGGGCACCAGCATCACCGTGTTGCCGATGCACAACCCGTTCGAGATCGCCAAGCAGGTGGCCGAGGTGGACACCCTCACCCAGGGCCGGTTCGTGTTCGGCGTGGGCGTGGGCTGGTTCGAGGAGGAATTCGAGGTGCTGGGGCAGGATTTTCACAACCGGGGCGCCCGTACGGACGAGGCCTTGCGGCTGATGCAGGCCCTCTGGAGCCCGGACCCGGTGACCTTCGAAGGAAAATACTACAACTGCACGGACGCCTACTTCGCCCCCAAGCCAGTACAGGAACCCTGCCCGCCCATCTGGATCGCGGGAAACAGCGAGGCCGCCCTGCGGCGCGCGGCGGTCTTCGGCGACGCCTGGCATCCGGTGCGGCCGCCAAAGGAGTTGATGGAATACGCCGTCCGTGAACTGCCCCGCATGGTAGACGAGGCCGGACGGGCGCCCGGCAGCGTGAATATAGCCCTCAAATGCCCGATGACTTTCCAGGACGGCCCGCCAGCCGATGGACAGGCCCCGACCCAGGGCAGGCCCGGGGACATCGTCGATGCCATCCGGCGCCATGAGGAAGAGGGCGTGGACTATTTCGTGTTCGACCTCGTGCCCGAAACCCTCTCCGAAACACTGGACACCATGGAACGCTTCGCCCAGGAGGTGCGGCCCAAACTTGAGGGGTGACCGACGGGCGGGCCAACAGGACGGAGCGGGTTCCATGAAAGCGCTGATCTCCCATTTTCAACGGATGGCGGCATACAACGCCGGCGCCAACCGGATGCTTTACGAGGCTTGCGCGGGGCTTTCGCACAGCGAGCGAAAAAAGGCCCGGCCCGCATTTTTCGGTTCCATCCATGGCACCCTCAACCATATCCTGCTGGGCGACCGCATCTGGATGACCCGCTTCCGGGGGGGCGAGGCTCCTTCCACCGGCCTCGATGCGATCCTCCATGAGGACTTCGCGGAGATGATATGAAAAAACCCGTGGGAAGCCCGCCGAACCGAGGACGCGGGCATCGCAGCCTTCATGCACGGCCTGGACGAGCAGGGAGTTTCCGGCGCGATCTGGTATATCAACAATGAAGGCCGGCCCTGCGAGGAGCCGTTGCCCCTGCTGCTGGCCCATTTTTTCAACCACCAGACCCACCACCGGGGACGGGTGCACGGGTTGCCCGGCCAGACCGGCCAGGCGCCGCCGGTGCTGGACCTGCACCGCGTGCTCAACCCGTAGCAGGATTCCATCATCAAACCCCGGCCCATCGAAAACCAGCCAACGCGGGCCGCGCGCCAACCGAAGAGATAGAAATGACTCAATCCGATGGAACCCTGCCCCTCTCGCGTTTCACCGTGCTGGACCTGACCCGGGTGCGCGCGGGGCCGACCTGCGTGCGGCAGTTGGCCGACTGGGGCGCGGCGGTGCTCAAGGTGGAAATGCCCGAGGCGGTGGAGGGAAAAGCCACCCTGGGCGGCCCCCGCAACGGCTCGGACTTCCAGAATCTGCACCGCAACAAGCGATCGATCACCCTCAACCTGAAGGACGGGGAGGGTCTGGCCCTGTTCAAGCGCATGGTGGAAAAGACCGACGTGGTGGTGGAGAACTACCGCCCGGACGTCAAGTTCCGCCTCGGGGTGGATTACGAATCCCTCAGCGCCATCAATCCCCGGCTGGTCTACGGCTCCATCTCCGGTTTCGGGGAGGACGGCCCCTATCGCGAGCGCCCCGGCTTCGACCAGATCGCCCAGGGGATGGGCGGGCTGATGTCCATCACCGGGCAGCCCGGCCAGGGCCCCATGCGCGCGGGCATTCCCATCGCCGACCTGACCGCGGGCCTGTTCTGCGCCATGGGCATTCTCACCGCCCTGCTGGAGCGCGAAGTCTCGGGTAAGGGCCAATGGGTGCGCACCTCCCTCCTTCAGGCGCAGGTGTTCATGCTGGACTTCCAGGCGGCCCGCTGGCTGGTGGACCAGGAGACGCCGCTTCAGGCGGGCAACAACCACCCCGTCTCCATCCCCACCGGGGTGTTCCCCACCAGCGACGGTCACATCAACATCGCCTCCGCGGGCCAGGTCATCTGGGAACGCCTCTGCCAGGCCATCGAAACGGAACACCTGCTGGAAGACCCCCGCTACGCCGACGGCCCATCCCGCTCGGACAACCGGGACGCCCTCAACGAGGCCCTGGGCAGTGTCACGGTGAAATACTCCAGCGAGGCCTTGATCGGCCTGCTCAACGAAGCGGGCGTGCCCTGCGGCCCCATCTACAGCATCGACCAGGTCTTCGCCGACCCCCAGGTGAAGCATCTGGAAATGGCGCAGAGCGTGACCCATCACGAGCGGGGCGAAATCGAACTGGTGGCCCAGCCCTTCACCCTCAGCCGCACCCCCACCAGGCTGCGCACGGCCATTCCCGAGCGGGGCGCCGACACCGATGCGGTGCTCTCCGAGCTGGGCTTGAACAGCGAAGAAATCAAGGGCCTGCGCGAGCGGAACATCGTTTGAGGGCGCTTCTTCCCTCCCGCGCTTGTTGTCCGGGCCCTCGCAAAGGCCGCAAAGCACCGCGAACCGCTGGAACCGCCGATCAACGCCGATGGACGCGGATAACAGCGAACCGCACCTCACCCCCTGGCCCCCTCTCCGAAAGAGAGGGGGAAAGTCTCTTGTAAAAACGCCAAGAACAGCAAACTGCAAAACATCCACAGATTACACAGATGGGGGTGGTTGGGGCACAGACCGCCGTGACCGGACGCGGCCCCTCGCGGTGGCTTTATCGATCCCATTTCCCCCATGGTTCGGTTTTTGGCCGCCGTTCGCCTTTTTGCCACCACGCCCTGCCTGACGCTCCCGCCGTTTACGCGGGTTGGCCGCCGGTGATGGTTGGGCGGTGGTGTCTTCGGCCGCTTCTTCGGCTGCGATGGCTTCGTTTTGGTGCAGGGAATCCAGGGCTTCCGGCCGGGGTGGGCCGTAATCCCCATCGGAATCGCGGGAACCGGAATCGTATGGCCAGAGGCCCGCGCGGGTCCAGTCCTCATTATGCTGTTTTTCGCGGCGGCGGCGGTCCGCCTGTATCTTGCGGTACTCGTTGAGCAGGCGGGTGAGGCTGCGCTCAATAATCGCCTCGTAACGGGCCAGCCGTTCCAGCGACCCGCCGTAAGTGGCGATATCCTTGTGAAAAGCCTCGCCCAGGCCGGTGTAGCTGTCATCGAAACTGTCGTGGCTCATCTTTTCCAGCAGTTCGGCCTCGATTCCCGGAAC
>JACZSY010000064.1 GCA_022573975.1 SAR324 cluster bacterium
CCCCTAAAAATGGGGACGTTGTCCCCAAACCCCTACCCTCCGGGGGGCGGTTTTGAAAAACTGCACCAAAATTTTTAACGGGCGGTTTGATTAAATAGTACCTCTGCAATCAATATATTACCAAGAAGTTTGATCCAACTTTTTAAAGTTGGTCAGGGTTCCAAGGGGTGAAACACCTTGGCCGCCAGAGGCGCGCAACCTCCACTTTTCAGGCGCGGCCTAGCCCGCGCGGTTCAATTTTGGGTGGGTTTTCAAAATTTGGTTGCGGAAATCTTCACCCAATTCCCGCTCCTTCACCTCCGATTGGAAAGGGGAATGCTTTGAATCCACGGAGTTCGGGTTGACCCAGACTTTCAGGTCCACCTCGTCCACGAACAGCTTCTGGGTGACCATGAACCGGTCGAAGGACTCGTGAAGTTCCGGCGAGGAAAACAATTTTTTCGCGTCCCTGCTGAGCTCATTGCCCTTTTTATGCAATTGGGGATGATCGATCTCATCGCAATACCAGGTATTCAGGTTGTCCCGGTAGAGAATGGACAGCCGGCCGAAATGCCACAGGTTGAGGAACAGGTAGACCTTGTCCAGCTTGCGGTCCACCCGGATGTAATCCAGGTAGTGGTGATATTCGTAGGGAAAGAATTCCAGAATCCGCTCCAGCATACGTTCAATGAAATCAGGGCTGATGAACGCCTTGGCATTGTCGAGATCGTTGCCCAGGTCCATGTGCTTGGCGTCGAACTCCAGGGCGGTGCGGGATTCCTTGAGGCTGCCCCGGTTGAGGATGCCGTAGTACCCGTTCACGATGCAGGTGGCCAGTCCGTGGAGGAAACCGCTGCCCTCGATCAGGGTCACCTCCTCGGGAAGATGATCCAGGATGCCGAAGGTGTCAAAACGCTTGCCGACCCCCGATTGCTTTTGCAAGGACCGGAAAAACCAGCCATCGCCCTTCTTGTATCCAATCTGCAGCCGTCCCCGGGGGAATTTGAGGCCGTGCATGATGGTTTTTTGCACCACGTTCGATTTCGGCTCGAAAAATTCCAGGTAGTATTGATGCCACAGTTGCACTTCCTGGTTTTTCTTGATTTGGTTTTCCACCCCCATTCCGCCGATTTTTTTCTGTATGCGTTCAAGCGACCAACGGAAATTGGCGCGCAATTCGTTTTCGAACTGGGTGACCGCCTGAACCTCTCCGGCGAAGATGTGCTCGATGAAGGTCCGTTTTTTCGTGCCGGGCGGAAAGGCCGTTTCCAGCATCCGCAACAGCACCTGTTCGCGATGGGTGTCGAAGGCGCGGTTGTCTCCCGGCTTGGTGAACACGTCCGAGATGCGGACGTGCAGCGCGAAGGCCAGGTCGATGATGCGGGATATTTCATTTCGCTGGCTGGAGTCCAGCCCCGCCACCCCATTGTCCTCCCCGAAGCCGATTTTAAGCGCCTTGTAACGCAGCCACCAGGGATCCTGGAGCAATTGCGGGGCGTCGAACTCAATGGCGACGACAGCCCAATTGGGCGCGCCCCCGATTTCGCTTTTCATTTGCAAATCCGCCTCGGCCTGTTTCATGGGCCGGGGGGACACCATGGTGTTGAGGTCCTTGGGTTCCTTGATGATCTGGATGATGGTCTGATGAAACTTCTTCTCGATCAGCATTTCGAAGCGCAATAGATTCAAGGTGGCCTTGGGCAGGTTGCCCGAGGAGGCCTTGAAAGCTTCCCAATAGGCCGCCGTCATGTGCTTCGCCACATAACTCGTGTCCAGATTCGGCGTGTGGCCCATGTCGATCATCATCGGCGCGACGGTGTCATAGAAATCCACCACCCGAAAATCGATGTAATCCGTCAACCGCTGGTAAAGGCTGGGATCGTTGTTGACCGCGGTGGGAAAAACGAAATGGGCAGGAATGACGGGGGTGAATTGGATTCCCGGCATCAGGGTCTCGTAATTGAGAATCAGTTCATACGCCGACCCGGAGGATTCCTTGAATTCCAGCGAGGAGGTGTATTTTCCCGCGCGATACATGTCCAATGACATGCCGAACATGTAGATTTCCGCTTTGGGAAACTTGTCCTCGATATACTTCTGAATCAGTTGCAACCTGGTCTTGAACAATGCTTCACGTTTTTGGATATTTTCCGCTTCGGAAATGCGCGTGCCTCTTTTGACCAGGCTCATCAGTTCCTGAAGCAACTCGGTGCGAAGGGCGCCCCCGCCTTCTTTTTTGAGATCCGCGTTGTAATCGCCGTTCCCGCCAATCAGGGATTTATAAAGAATGGGAAAGGATTTGGTGAGGGAGACGGTGGCCTGGTTGGACAACTGCTGGCGGATGGCGGGTTTTTTCAGGTCGGCCGCCCCCAGCTTGTTCTTGCGTCCCAGCATGCGGATCCACATGCTGTGTTCCTGCTCCAGCAAACCCCGGAATTTTTCATCGCTCCAGGAAATCAGGTCGTCCGGATAACTGTAAAGCTGATGAATGACCTGTAAATCCAGATCCGAGGTGCCCGATTTATGGCCGATGGTCCCGATCGAGCCGATGGATTGCAGGCAAACGATGCTCGATTCTCCCCCGCCCGAGCGCCCCAGGCCCTTGCCAAAGGTGCTTTGAATGTAATCCTCCATGTCTTTCCGGAACACGGAGGATAAATTTGCGATCCCTTTGATGCCGCAGGGGGCGTTTTCCACGTAAAGGTTGGTGTACTCCTGGACCTCCTTATAGCGCGGAACCCCGGTGGAATTGTCCTTGCGGGTAGCGGTATAGGAGAGATTTTCCAGACTGGGATCGTTGACATGGAGCAGGAAAAAAATTTCGTACAGCGCCTTTCGCATGTCCTCATCGAAACTGGCGAAGGCCAGCTTGAGGCGCGACTCGTTGTATTCCTTGTAAAAGGCCAGGCCCTCGTTAAGCCCTTTTTTCAACAATTCGGCCCTGCCTCCTCCGATGGTCGCGCCCTGGGCCAGCACGGCCGCCAATCCGCCTCCCGGGGTTGGCGGGCCCTGCTCCACGGCGTCCCCGGAAGAGGACGATTTTCGTGATTTACCAAACACCTTGTTCCACGGTTAGGGTCAAAAACAGGATTATTAAAAATTGCCGTCCATTGCCTGAAAAATAATTCGCCCTGAAACATCGTACGATGGGCAAAAAACAATCTTTTTCAGGGCAACATTGCAACCGGAAAATCGAAATCGATCGAGGTTTCCCGCGGCTTCATTGCGTGAATCTCATTACCAAACGGTTCCGGTATACCATTGTGGGGGATCAACAGCCAGTTCAGATATCGCCCTCAGCCCCCAATCAGGAAATTCAACCCCGCGGCCACCAGCACCAGTTCCAGCAGAATCGAAAATACGGAGTCCGATACCCGGTGCAACATCTTTTTGCCCAGCATTGTTCCCAGCACCATGAAAGGCACCAGGGTCAACCCGGCGGCCAGGATGCCGGGACCCACCAGCCGGGCGCCGCCGAACACCCCCAGCTTGATTGCCTGCATGACCGAGGTGACAAACGCGTCCGTCCCAATGTACGCCCCGCGCATCAGCCCATGGGCCAGGAAAAAAGGCGCCATCAACGGGCCGACGCTGCCCATCAGGCCCTCCAGGAAGCCAAACAGCGTTCCCAGCGGAAGAAACCAGGCGGCAGACCGGCTGCGGGGAGGAGAAAGTCCCAACTGACGCACGCGCCTCCACACCACCAGGGAGATCAGCAGGCCACCCAGCAGGCGTGTCAGGATTTCCGGCGGGGTGGCCGTGAACAGCCAG
Organism: SAR324 cluster bacterium; assembly: GCA_022573975.1. GTDB lineage: Bacteria > SAR324 > SAR324 > SAR324 > JACQKK01 > JACZSY01. The sequence goes on from JACZSY010000064.1 coordinate 3,751, forward strand.
GCCCCCAACACGGAGGCCGGCACCGTGCCCAGCGTGAACCACCCCACCACCGGATAGACGATTTCCCCACGGTTGATCACCGACCGGCTCAGGTTGGCCGCCAGGTTGGCGATGGTGATGATCGGCACCGCATCGCGGATGCCAAAATAAAGCACCAGCACCGGCAGCAATACGGTGGAGCCTCCCGAACCCGCCACCGACCCGATGAAGGCGGACAACAACGCAGCCGCCCCCAGCACAGGCAAATCGATCCATTCGATCATAAAAACTTTTCTGGCACATGGCGCGGGCAATCGCCCGGGCCATCGTTGTTGTCCGGGCATGCCGGACTTGGAAGGGCGATGGGCGCAGCGGGCGCCACGTCCGCGTTCGTATTTTTTACATTTTTTTCTCTTCGGCGGAAGTCGTGGCTCCCATCGGCACCGTCGTCGGCACCGTCATCCGCACCGTCATCAGCCCCGCCGATTTTTTCACCTTCCACCGGAAGACCGAAGCAGGTCAAGCGAGGATTCAGAACCCATCAACCGCACCGGAGAATGCCCGCTTATCAAACCTTTTTGGACATGTTAGAAGTGTGTTCCACACCCATTGAAATAGTTCATGCGGGCTGGGCGGGGCATTTTGCAAAATAAAACCGGTGCCGTGTCAGGCCCCTGCCGCGGTCTTTATCCACAAAGGGCAGAGTTGGCTATGGAATACCAGGTAATCTCAGCGGATTGTCACATCGACCTGATCTGGCTTCCGCCGGACCTTTTTACCGCGAACGCCTCGGCGGGGCTCAAGGATCGCATGCCCTATGTGACCGATGGCGCGAAGGGCCCCGAATGGGTGACCCGGGCCGGAGCCAAGTTCGGCCTGCAAAACGGGATGGGCTCGGCGGGCCGGGAATACGTTCCCGGCCAAATCCACCGCTCGGACCGCATGGCCTCCACGGGACTTTACGAGGACGGCAAAAAGGGCATTCGCCGCCTCACCGACCCCGGCTTGCGCATCAAGGACCAGGACCGCGACGGGGTTCAGGGCGAGGTGCTCTATGGCATCCTGGGCGCCAGCATGCGCATGAACGACCCCGAGGCGGCGGTTGAAGCCATCCGCATCTACAACGAGTGGCTGGCGGATTTTTGCAACAGCCATCCCCACCGGTTCGCCGGACTGGCCTCCATACCCAACGCGCCGATCGAGGCCACGGTGGCCGAAATCCGGCGCGTGGCCGGCCGTGGCGGATTGCGGGGATTGGACGTGGCCGCCTCCCACGACGCCAAGCCGTTATGGGACCCTTACTGGGAACCGCTCTGGAACGAGGCGGCGGCCTGCGGCCTGCCGGTGCATTTCCACACCATCGGTTCGCGTCCTCCCGCCTGGGACGACCTGCCGCCCCAGGTACAGCGCACAGCCTTCGCCGTGTTTATCACAGGCTTTCAGATGCAGATGGCCTCGACCCTGATGTCGGTGGTGTATTCCGGTGTGCTGGAAACACATCCGGAGCTCAAAGTGGTGATCGGAGAAAGCGGCATCGGGTGGATTCCCTACGTCCTTGAGCACATGGACCTGGAATGGGAGGATCAGTTCAAGGACCTGCCACTGAAAATGAAGCCCAGCGACTATTGGCGCCGGCAATGCTTCGCCACCTATCAGAGCGACCGGATCGGCATCAAACTGCTTGACGATATCGGCGTGGACAATATCATGTGGGGCTCGGATTTTCCCCATCCCGATGGGATTTGGCCGGACTCCCAGGAATTCATTGAAAAAGAGCTGGGCCATCTTGCCCCGGAGGTGCGTTATCGGATTACCTGCGGCAACGCGGCCAAGCTCTACGGATTTACCGGAGAATGAGCGAATATCATGAAAACCATTGTGATTGGGGCCTTGCTGTTGGCAATCGTCCTGCCACCCCTGCTGGTGTTGATCCGTACGCGAAACGACCCCGGCATGTTGCGCCGCCTGAAGAAAAGCGAAGGCCGCGCGCTGGCGCGCTTTTTATTGTTCAGCTGAAAACACGGTGCCCATGGGCGCCATCCCCGGGAAGACCCCTCTCCAGCCGGGGCGAGGGCCGGGATTGGAATTTTCCAGAAAAAGGACTTGCCATCGGGTGCGCAAAGCCGCAACAATCGATGGACGGAGATTCCATCTCCAAAAGATGAAGATTGACCTTTCCTCCCGGCGTATCGGCCACATCCTTGCATTATCCAAGCGTTGAAGCGGGGTTTTGCGGCGGAAACCGCTTAACGGCCCGGGCCGGACAACCCGAAAGATGGAGTGTTAGACAATGAGCGTGGATCCCACCCAGTGGATCACTTTCGAGACGCTTCCTCAAGGCATTCGGGAACGGATCGCAACCATTTACCCCTACCTGAAGTTGGAACTATGCCTGTTCCAGCATAAAGCCTCGGGCGTCTTCATGAAGGCGGTCAACAACGTCAAGATCGAAAAACTGCTCGACCCGGAAAAAAAGCAGCCAAAAGCCGCGCTGCCGGATGACAAGGGGAAAAAATGAGATGATGGATTTATTGGCGGATTCCTGGGTGTTGATGATGATCGTTTTCCTGATTTGCGTGATCGGCCTGATTTTCTACCGCCAGAGCGGACGCGCGGGAAATACTGTGTTCACCTCGGCGGAGGATTTTTCGGTGCGCACCATTTTCCTCAATTTCACCAAAGGGGAAGGCGACTTGTTCTTCGGCTTCCTGATCGGAATGATTACCTTCTCCTTGTTCGTGCTGGGTTTCACCCGGTGGTTTTCGCTGATGATCGGGTAACGGCACGATTGGGAACATGCCTGATTGGATAAAGACGCCCAAACCCGCTGGTCTCCCTGCTCCGGCGACGCTTCAGGATGGCATCAACGCCGCTTGAAGTTGCAGCCGCTCCTGGTAACACTCTGTTGATTTGGCCTGCTGGCCCAACTGGAAATACAATCCCCCAATTCGGTCCAACACGGCGATCAAGGCCTCCCGGTCTCCGATTTCCTCCAGGATGCGGCGGATATGGAGATATCCCCTGAGGGCCTGCTCCGGCTGGCCGCGTTCCTCGAAAAAGCGGCAAATTTCCGTCAGCAACCTCCCCTGTTCCTCGGCTTCCACCGTGTGCTCTCCAAAAACCGCTCCGGCCTCGGTCACCAGCCGCAGGGCCTCGTCCCCATCGCCCCGCCGCACCCGCAGGGCCGCCATTCGCAGCAGGGTGATGGCCGATTCCTTGTGATCGCCCATCTCCCGGCAGTCGGCCAGCACCCGCTCGAAAAGGGGAATCGCCTCCTCGGCATGACCGTGCTGAACCATCAGGCCGGCCTTGAGGCGCCGCAACCGGGTGGCGTGAAGGGAATGCCCCCGGCGTTGCAGTTCCCCCAGCAGGCGGTCGAAAAATTCGATCGCGGCTTGATGTTGCTTCGGATGGCGATCCCAGAGGCGCTTCAGGCCCTGGCAGGCCACCAGCAGATCCTCGGGCCGATTTTGTTTTACCGCCAGGCCGGCGGCTTGGTGAAAAAAAGAAAATGCCCGATCGTACTGGTTCAGCACCTCGTGGCAGCCCCCCAACAGCCGGAGGCATTCCGCCTCGATGATGCCCCGCGTTTCGTCCGCGGCCCGCGTGTGGTTGGTGGCATCCTGAAGCAATGCCAGCGCCATTTCCAGCTTTGGCAAGGCCAGCTCCCCGCGCCGCGCTTTCAAGTCGGGCAGCGCCAACCGGTTGAGGGCGCGGGCGCGCAACAGAGCGTCTCCGGTTTTTTCCGCCTGGGCCAGCAGGCAGTGGTTGAGGAAGGCGGCCACGCCTTGCAGTTCGGCGAACCGTTCCAAGGCCGTGGAATGCGCGGCAAGTTGTTCCAGCCCTTCGCGATCGTCTTCCTCGGTGGCCAGCAGGGCAAGTTCCACCAAGTTGCAGCGTTCGATGCCGAGGCGGTGCAGCAGGGCCATCCTTTGCCCCGGATGCCGCTCGCAACGCTCCGGCGCCCAGGCCAGCAAAGGGGGTGGAAAATGCAGCCAACCGTTCCCGGAGTCCCCATGGGCATGCCCATCGGCGCCGCCAGGCGGCTCCAGGGCGGCGCCGGTCAAATTACCGGGCAGCGCCGCCAGGAATTCACGGTAGTATGGCGTCAAACGCCGGCGGATGTCCGTCAACACCGCTCGGGTGAGCAGCCTGACGGCCAGATGACCGTGAATCCGCGGATGCAGGGAAAAATACCGCTCCCCATCGTAGGAATCGATCCACCCCAGCCACTGCAGCCGGGTCAGGGCGGCGTAAAGACGGTGGTCGTTGAGGGCCGTCCCGCGTCCCAGCGCTTCCCGGTGTACCAAGGCGGGAAAAAAAGCCAGCACGGACAGCACGTTGACTTCCGCCGCTTCCAGCCCCCCCAGCGCGGCGCCGGTCACCAGGCCGGGCAGCGCGGCATGGTGCAATGTCTCATCGTCCTCGTTCTCCGCCGCTTCTTCCGGCGCCCCTTCCGGCGTCGGGTGGATGGGCGGCGGCGGCTCATGTTCCCTCAGGGCCGCCAGCAATTCCTCCGGTTTTTGCAGCAGTGGCGACCGGCGCAACAAGCGGGCCGCGAACAGGTCTCGGCGGGCAAGATCCAGCAATGTTCCGTCCGGGTCGGCGGCCCCCAGCCGGTTGGCGAAACCCTCGCCGAAAACGCGCACCAGGTCGGGCATGGAAACCGGCGTCAGCAAGGTCCTTTGGCCGGGCACCAGGGGAGGTTGTCCCCGGCACAGGGCGAGCACACGGTTGGCGGGGGGCAGCTTGGCCAGCGCCTCACAGAATTCCTCGAAACCGGGTTGGTCTTCCAGACGGTCCAAAACGATCAACCGGGCAACGCCGTCCCGGCAATGCTCGACAATGGAATCCCGCCACTCCGCCAGATTGCCATTGGAGGACGGAGTGGCCTGGAGGTGGCTGGTCAGTTCCGAAAACAACAATTTCCCCGGCGGCGGCCCGTTGGAATCCAGGCTGGTCACCGCCACCGCCGAAAAAGGATTCCCGAACAGCGTGCGTCCGTTGAGATAAAGCACCTGCCCGAAATTCCGCTTCAGGCGCCGGGCCAACTCCAGCGCCAGCATGGTCTTGCCGCTGCCGGGGGGGCCTTCGATGAAGTGAAGGCCGGAGCCGGGACGTTCCTGATCGGAGAGGGCGGCGGCCAGTTGGCGCAGGTCCGACTCCCGGGCGAAAAAACGCCTCCGGGGACGGAATACCGGCGGGGCCGGGGGCGTATGGAAGGAATTGAACAACCGGGTTTTCAGGGACCCGCCGCTGGACAACGCCACGGCTTCGGTTTTCCCCGCCTCCGCACCCGATGTGACCGGAAGCGCCGGATCGGGGGGGGGAGGAGGCGCCTCCCCCGCATGTGGCGGGGAAACCGCGCGCGGCGCGGGCGCCGAAGCGCCATTGGGGGAGGCCGGGAGGTACAAACGGGTAAAGCTCCAGTCCCAACCCGCTTCGAACCGTTCGTTGAGATTTCTGAGGGCGTTGAGGTGGGCTTCCACCAACGGCACGCCCCGCGTCAAGGCGGCCATCAGCCGTCTCAGGTAATCCTGCTCCCTGGCGCGGGCCAGCCGCCCCTCGATCCGGATCAGACCGGGCAGCCCGGTTTGGAGCAGGTCGTTGGCGCGGGAAAATGCGGTGACGGGGGAGAGGTATCCCAGGGAATCGTTGAGAATCACCGTCTGGAGCGTCTTGGCGGCGCCCTCGGCGATTTGTTCCAGCAGCCAGGGCCAGGGGGCTTTTTCCCCGGCCAGGGTTTCCCCTTCCAGATACCATCCTTCCTCATCCGCGAACCCCGAGAAATAGATCACGTCGGGATGCGAGGCGAAACCGGCCGCCAGGGATTGCCGGGTCGCGTGTTCCAACAGGCGATATTGGAAAGGCAGCAGGGTGTCCGCGCCGCGCTCCAGCGGATTGGGCAGGGTGGAGATGAAACGGCTGCCCAGCGGGTGCTGAATCCGTCCCAGGGGGGTCTCTGGAGATTCCGTCAGGGGATGCGCGGATACGCCCATCATTTTCATGGGACGGGCCTCGCTGCGGGAAACGGGCATCGCGCCGCCGCCATTGGCCTTCCCCGCGCCGCCGTCATCGGCCTTCCCCGCGCCACGCGCCGCGCCCGCATCCCCCGCCTGGCGCACGACGCCCCGGGTGAGATGCACCCAGTCCCGGCCGTCATGCAACAATTCCCATGGATACGCGCACCAGTCCGCGTCCAACCGCAGTTTGAGCGGGCCGGGCAGGCGCAGGCGTTCCATTTCACCGCCGGGAAAGAGGGTGCGGAACAGCATTTGCCCGAAGTTTGCCAGGAAATTCAGGATTTCGGTGCGTTGGGCCAGGGGCAGCGATTGCAGGGAAACGTCGCCCTTGAGGCGCTGATAGGCCTCGAGCCCTTCTTGTAATTTGGAGATGGGTGGGGTAATCGAATATTGAAGGGAGAGCAACGGAAACGCCACCCTGCCGCCGTCAACCGTGACGAGATTCGCCATTTATTCCCGATCCCTCGAAGGCTGGCCCATTCGCTACAGTTGGCGAATGTGTTCCTGCCGAGCAAGCCGGACTCCTTCCGGCTTGCGATTCCCTTCGGCAAGGCCTTGAATCATAACGGAAAAACAATAACCAATGACAACGGGAAAAGCAATCCTTTTAATGGGAGGTCGTGGGTCGGTTGGAAAAGATAATTAAACCAACACCACGTCATGCTGAGCGAAGCGAAGCATCTTCTTGTTTTTTTATGATTTGGGGTGTTTTGAAAAAAGGGACTTCACTTCGCTCAGCACGATGGGATTCAAACTGACCCACTAGCAAACGGGATCCCGCAAGGAATTGTTGACGGAGTCATCGGCGGCCCAAGCCTCCCGCACCGGTAGCGGAAACCTGCCCGCGGGGCGTTGCGAAACGGCTCCCCCCGCAGGGTTTGAAGGAAAAAAGGATTGAGGGAAGAATGTCCAAGAAAGACAATGTAATCTCCCTGGAAGAACGGCGCCGCCAGGCCGCCGGCGCGGGAACAGGCGATTCCGCCAGAAAATCCGCCAGAAAATCCGCCAGAAATTCCGCCACCGTGGAACCGCCAGGGGCGGCCGTGTCCAAAAACACGGCGCAGGAAAAAACGGCGCGCGAAACCACGGTGCCGGAAAAAACGGCGCAGGAAAAAACTGCGCAGGAAAATCCTGTGCCGGGACAGTTGATCTGGCTGCACTGCCCTTCCTGCGACACCCTGGAATACACCGAAATGGCCATGCCCGGAGGAAGGGTGCACAATTGCGGCACCCACGTGGTGGAGGCCGGGGTTGAACTCGACCTGCGCGCCGAGCATACCCTCACCAGGATCAATCTGGAGCGGTTGACCCTCCTGGAAAATCTGCTCGCCGGACAACGCCGGAATTTCGAGGAGTATCTGCAACGGCTTTCCCTGGCCGCCCGCAAACCCTTGGAGGCGTATTCTTTCTCCGAAGCGTTGCTGGAAAAGCTTCCTATCGCCGAGGTGGACGCATTCGGCCTGTTGATCAGCAGGTTTTTTCATCAGGTGGAAGGGTATTTCCCCAACGGAGCCATCTCGCCCGCCGGAGAAAAATTGTCCTCCGAGGACGGAACGCCAACCCCAACGGACGATTGACGGCGTTCCGGCGGCTTTTTCTTCCCTGCATCGCTCTTGCCCTCCCCGCATCCATGACCATCGGATTTCGCCTGCTCAAAACCGACCGCACCACCGGCGCCCGGCTGGGGGTGTTGGAAACGCCCCGTGGCGATGTGCCCACGCCGGTGTTCATGCCGGTGGCCACCCAGGCCACGGTGAAGGCCATGGAGCCCGAAGGCGTGGCCGGATCGGGCGCCCGCATCCTGCTGGCCAACGCCTACCATCTCCATTTGCACCCCGGAGAAGACCTGGTGGCCGCGCACGGTGGACTGCACAGCTTCATGAACTGGCCCCATCCGATCATCACCGACAGCGGAGGCTACCAGGTGTTTTCCTTGCCGGAGCGGGAAATCAGCGAGGAGGGCGTGCGCTTCCGCCAGCAAAAAAACGGGGAGCCGTTCACCCTCACCCCGGAAGGCTCGATGGCCATCCAGGAAAAGCTGGGCGCCGACATCGTGATGGCCTTCGATGAATGCGTGCCCTATCCCACGCCCTATCCATACGCCAAGGAGGCCATGGAACGAACCGTGCGCTGGGCCAAGCGTTGCCTGGCGGCCCATGGGCGCGAGGACCAGGCGGTATTTCCCATCGTTCAGGGGAGCACCTATGCCGACCTGCGCCGGGGCTGCGCGGAGGAACTGGCCGCCCTGGATACCCCCGGCATCGCCATCGGGGGCCTCAGCGTGGGCGAGGGGCTGGAGGTGATGACCGAAGTGCTGGGGCATACCCTTCCCCATCTTCCCCCCGAAAAACCGCGCTACCTGATGGGCGTCGGTCTGCCAGAGGACATCCTGGCCTGTGTGGAGGCCGGAGTGGACATGAGCGACTGCGTGATTCCCACCAAGTACGCCCGCTCGGGGGTCTTTTTCACCCAGGTGGGGCGGCTGCGCATCACCCGCCGCAATTATCGCAAAGATCGCTTTCCTCCGGACACGAACTGCCGCTGCCCCACCTGCGCCCATTATTCACGGGCCTATCTGCATCATCTTTTCCAATCCGGCGAGATCCTGGGCCAGATGCTGGCCACGACCCACAACCTTCATTTTTATCAGCAGCTGATGGCCAATATCCGCGAGGCCATCCAGCAGGATCGCTTCGCCGCGTTCAAGAAGGATTTTCTTTCCGCCTATTTTCGAGAGGAGAAAAAAACAGGGCATGTCCGATAAAGCCAATTCCGGCCACGACGCCATCGCGGAAGCGCCCCCCCGGGAGACCGACGCCGCCGGGAGACCGGTGGCCCGGCTGATCAACGCCACCGTCCGCGATTACATGGACGCCCTCAGCCTGCAACGGTTTTATGGGGGGTATGTAATTACCAAGATCGACGAGCAGGTGTTCAACCTGGGCATCGGGGAAGTCGGCGGCATCGACCTGCCGGAGGATCTCTATTCGATCTACCGCCGTTTTGAGCAGTCCGATGCCTTGGCGCCATTGGCCACGCGCTATTCGGGCACGCTGGGCGAGCGGGACACCAACCGCCTGATGGCCGCCCATCTCAACCAATGGCTCGGCGAGGAGCGTTTCAACGAGATGCGGGTGGTCTCCCTGGACGGCGGGCAAAACGCGATCGAGGTCGCCGTGAGGGCCTTCACCGCGCCATTGGGCTCCGCGGAGCGGGACAAGCACTACGTGCTGATGGCCACCCCGTCCTATCCCTATTTCTCGGCCGTGATCTCGGCCCACACCGGGATCATGTCCTTCCTGGCCTATGACGGCGAGGCCTTCACCCGGGGCGTGGAGACCTATTGCAACGGTTCGGTGGGCCTTATCCTGATCAATGTGCCCCACAATCCAATGGGATACACCCTGGACGCCGGCCAGGTGGCCCGCATCGGCAAGGTGGCCGAAGCCTACGATTGCGTCATCGTGGTCGACGGCGTGTACGCCAATTATCCCGATTCCCCGCGCACGGGCCAGGCGCTGGCAGGGTTCGATCCCCACCGCACCGTGTTCTGCGACAGTTTTTCCAAAAAGTACGGGCTGCCCGGACTGCGGCTGGGGTTCGCCTTGAGCGCCGCGGAAGAATTGACCTACGCCATGCGCTTTATCAAAATGAGTGAATCCCTCACGCCGTCCAACGGCAAGCTGGCCTTCGCCGGCCATTTGCTCGAGCACCATTCCCAGCTTCCATCCCAAATCGGGGCCCAGGTGCGCGAACGGCGCCGCCAATTTCTGGAGCGCTTCGATCCAGGCGCATTGAAGGGCGTACGGGTTTTCGGGGAGGAGAACAATCCGTTTTACCTGGCCCTGGACATCGCCGGCCTCTGCCAACGCGCCGGAATGACCGACGTGGCGGTGGCTACTCATTGCCTGGAGCAATATCAGGTGCGGGTCTTTCCCGGCGCATTCGTCTACCCCAACCGGAAACTCCGTCATGGCGTTTTCAGCGCGGAGGGCCGCCTCAACCCCCATGGGCCGGCCCCCTACCTGGCCCCCCGGTTCCCACCGGGCGAGCAAATCGTCTTCTCCGGGGACCATCTCGAGGGGCGGACGCCCTTGCTGAGGCTCTCTTTCGGCGCCGAAAACCGCACCGGGGCCGCGGCCGAAGCCCTCACCGAAGCCTTGCAATCCTTGCAGTGATATTATTCGCGGATTCCTTCCCCGCCCCTGGGAGAAGATGCCGCCCGGGGCGCGAACGGTATCGATGCGCCCCGATACGGCCGCATCGCCCCCCTTCCCGCTCCCATCGGAAGCCCGATGGTGGATCATGGGCAAAAGGCGGCCTTGACAAAAGCGGGGATGAACACGGAAAATTGAAAGATTGACAGGCGCCCATGCCCTTGCCGCGAAACGCCATCGGAAGGCAGGAAGATGTGGGGAAGAAAAGGACGCACACCTCGGACGGAAGGGCATTGTCGCCATGAAGCCATGGATTGTCGGCAACTGGAAAATGAACGGTTCGCGGAAGATGGTGCGCGAGTACGTTCCGGCTTTCCTGGACGGTTTGCTGGAAAGCGGGGAATTGGCCGCCCGGGTTCATGTGGCCCTCTGTCCTCCATTTCCATATTTGGGAGAAATGTCCAGCTTGTTGACCTCCTATCCGGTGCGCGTGGGCGCGCAGAACGTCAACCAGCACGAGAATGGATATTATACCGGGGAAGTCTCGGCCTCCATGCTTTCCGAGTTGGGCGTCACGCTTTGCATCGTGGGACATTCCGAGCGGAGGCACGGTCATGGGGAGAGCAATGCGTTGATCGGTGAAAAGGTGAAGATCCTGCTCGCGGGGGGCATCGCTCCGCTGGTCTGCATCGGAGAAACCCAGGCCGAACGGGACGCGGACGATCACCAGCGGGTGGTGGAAGCGCAACTGGAAAGCGCGTTGCAGGACCTTCCCGCCGGAGCCGCCTCCGAAATCCTGATTGGATACGAGCCGGTATGGGCCATCGGCACCGGAGTCAACGCCACCCCGGAACAGGCGGAAGAAATGCACGGGCACATTCGCGGCTGGCTCACCGGCCGTTTTGGAAGCGGAGACGGCGCCACGATTCCCATTCTTTACGGCGGCAGCGTGACCCCGGAAAACGCCCGCGCCCTGATGTCGCGGCCGGAGGTGAACGGCGCCCTGGTGGGCGGCTCCAGCTTGAAACCCGAAATGTTGGTCTCGCTCCTTCAACAATCATTGTCCTAACCTCTCAACCTTCATCGACGCGGGAATTTCATGTTCACCCTACTTTTGGTCCTTCATATCATTGTGGCGATCTCCCTGGTGATGGTGGTGCTGCTCCAATCGGGCAGGGGAGCCGAACTGGGGGCTGCCTTCGGCGGAATGGGCCAGGCCACCTTCGGAGCCACCAAAGCCACCTTTATCTCGAAATTCACCACCGGTCTGGCCATCGTCTTCATGTCCACCTCGCTGTCCCTGGCCTTCCTGACCACGGATCGCTCCCAGGGGTCCCTGCTGATAAACAGAACAGCCCCCGCGGCGCAAACCGCTCCCGTGAAGACCGGTGAAGCGGCCAAGGCCGGGAGCTCCACCGCTCCTACGGCGCCCGCCAAAAAATAGCCGTTGGATTTTCCAATGGAGGCGCCGGGGGCTGGCTTTTGGGTGGGGGGAGTGAACGGCGGCGCGGCTGGGAAGGGGGTTCCATTGCAGAAAATCCCACACCTCACGCCACCTGCGGCGCGATCCCCGTGCGGCGCCCGTTGCTTCCGGCGGGCCAGGGCAGGCCTTTATCCGTAAAGTTCCAGCCACGCCCGGGCGATTTCCTCCCGCGTGGCGAACCACACGCCTGAATATCGCCGGGCATGGTCGATGAAGCGGCGCAGCCCGCCCACCCGGCCCGGCCGCCCGATGATGCGCGGGTGCAGCCCGATGGACATGATGCGGGTGCTCCTGGGCGCCTCGGCGTAGAGGACGTCGAAGGTGGCTTGCAGATAGCTGAAAAAATGATCCGCCGTGAGGAACCCGGGCGAAAGCCAGAAGTTGAAATCGTTGGCGTCCGGGGCATAGGGCACCACCAGGTGCCGCTTGCCCGCCACCTGGACGAAGTAGGGGCTGTCGTCGTTGTAGGCATCCGAATCGTAGAGGAATCCACCCTCCTCCACCACCAGGCGCCGGGTATGCACGCTGGGGCCGTAGCGGCAGTACCAGCCCACCGGGCGGCGGCCGGTGGTTTTCTGGAGCGATTCCACCGCGAGGCGAATGTGTTCCCGCTCTTCCGCTTCGCTCAGCCGGAACACTTCTTCCCACCGGTATCCGTGCGAGCAGATTTCATGACCGGCCTCCACGCAGGCTTTTGCCACGGCGGGGTTTTGCTCGAAGGCCACCGCGCAGGCGAAGATCGTCGCCTTCACATCGGTCTCGCGGAACATATCCAGCAGCCGCCAGATGCCCACCCGGGAGCCGTATTCCACCATGGATTCCATGGCCAGGTTGCGGGTGCCGGGCGGAAAGGGATACGAACCGAATTCGGTCATGTCCTCCTGATCGGGATCGCCCATGGCGTGGTTGCGCTCGGAGCCTTCCTCGTAGTTGACCACCAGGGAAATCGCCAGCCGGGCGCCGTTGGGGAAAGGCTTGTCCGGCGGTTTGTTTCCATATCCGACCAGGTCGCGCTGCAGCGTCATGTTTCGCTCCTTGTTTGCTGGGGGCCGCCCATGGTTCTCGGGTCAGGGTGTCTGCATTTCCCCCTGGCCGCCTTGCCGCGGCTCGGGCGGGGGTCGCGCTGGAATCGGCGGACTTGGCGGTAAGCGGGGAAAGTCTCCCCCGCCGCCGCTTCAACGACCCTCCCCGGGCGGGTATCCGCCACCACATCGGGCCATGGCGTCACGGTTGATTTGCGTTGTACCCCGAGCAATTCCACGGCGATCCCCTTCAACATGATTGAATGGGGGCAGCCTATCAAATATCGAATTGAATGGGGAGAAATGGGGAGGAATAGGGAAAGGGAAGGCTTAAAACCGGGGACGGCGGGCGGCAGGGCCGGCCGGCCCTACCCGATCCGGATCAGGGTGTGCACCTCGAACACCAGCGAGATCACCACCACCACGAACCCGATGATGGAAAGAATGGCGCCGAACCGGCCCCGGCGTCCTTCCAGGTCGTGAACGATCAGAAAGACCGCATACACCAGCCAGGTCACGGTGGGAATCAACTGACGCAAGGAAAACAAGCGGGCCGAAAAGGTTTCCACGCCAGCCACCATCAATCCCAGCAACAAGCCGATGGTGAGCAGGAAAAAGCCCAGAATGATGGCCCGGTGATTGTAGTGCTCCAGCCGGCCCAGGGGGGGCAGCCGGCTCTCCGCCACCGCGGCCGCTTTTTCCTTGATGCGGCGTTCCTGGTACAGATAAAAGATGCTGGCCAGGCAGGCCAGGCCGAAGAGAATGAACCCCGATAGCACGGCGATGATATGCGCGGGCAGCAGATAGGGAGCGAAGCCCCACTCCCCGCCACCGCCACCCGTGGAGGCCAGCCGCCCGCCGAAGCTGAAAAACGCGGTGATCAGCAAGGCGATGGAAAGCGGCGGGAAGACCAGTGGAAACACGTCGCTGCTCACCTTGAGCATCAGCCCTTGGTGGATCAGGATGAACACGAAGGCCACGGCGGTGAGCACCGTGGCGGAACCCCCGCCGCCCTCCAGCATCATCCACGCCAACAAGATGGCGTGCGCGCCCCAGCCGACCAGCAACAGGCCGGTGGGCCAGCGGGGCCCTTCTCCCCCGCCCAGCCAATAGCGATAGGACTCCCCAAGCCATCCCGCCAGATAGAGCATGATCGGCACATAAAAGAGAAAAACGTTCATGGCGATGGTGCGATGGTTGGATGGATGGAGAGAATTTCCACGTTTTCCAGGGTGACCGGGTTTTCCACGGGGAATCGCCCTGCCCCCAATTCAATATGCCACACTCGCGGAAATCATTCATGGCAAAATGAGGGCGGGCGGGGATATTCCGGCGCCGCGGTGGTGTGAGCGCGATGAATTGAGCGGGCCGCGCGCGGTAACCTACGCCGGCTTATGGGGAGGGTGGCGCCGACGTTTCCCCTGGGGTTCGGCTGTTTACCGCGAAATCGGAAACTTGCAGGCCTGAAGCCACGCTGGCCGCCGATGTCAATGATGCGCCGTTGGCGCCGAGTTCCGGGAACTGGAAATTCGCCAGGGACGGATCTTTTTTCTTGTCATGCCCACGATCCACCCGTACGAGTCAGCA
>JACZSY010000289.1 GCA_022573975.1 SAR324 cluster bacterium
CCCGCACCTTCGCCCGCGCCAACCCAGGTGGCTTAGTTACCGCTGGCGAAATTGGTGTCCCAGGTGACAGTGTAATCGCCCGCCCCGTTGTCGGTGATGGAGGCGACGTTGAAGGAGTCGCGGATGGCGATGGTTCCCGTGCCATTGAAATTGATCCACCCCTTACAGATATTGTCCTTGTAAAGCGTATCGGCCGCCGGCGACCCCGAAGGCGCACCGGCGATGTGCACCGCGTGGCCACCTCCACAGTGCCGAAGCTGGAAGTCTCCGCGCCCAGGAATCCGCTGGCCGTGTGCACCATTCCGAAGCTGGAGGCCTCGGGCGACACGAAACCGCTGGCGGCATGGACGGTGCCCAGGCTGGCCACCTGGGATAAAATCAAACCGCTTGAGACATGCAGCGTTCCCAGACTGCTCACCTGTGGAGCGGCGATGCCGCTGGACACATGCAATGCCGCGCCGCTGCCCTGCCCGGACCAGATGATGGAATTCACGGATAGGGCCGGGGAACCGGACATGCCCGCCCCGAGCGCCGCGAAGTTTCCTTGCAACTGCGTCATTTGGGAAGCGGTGAGCAGGCTGCACTCAACGAACGTCAAATCGTTCCAGCTCATGGGGGGGTTCCTCTCATATCAGTGAAATGGCGGGGGTATCCAACAGCCCGAATTGAGGGTGATCCAGTTGGAAGGGATGGCCCATATTTTTCCGCTGGTCGATGGCCTCCAGGCGCAGCAGTCCGGCCCAGGATTGGGCCAGCCCGGCGACCCGCCTTCCCAGGGGCTCGGTCCTGTTGACGATCCTGCAAATCGTATTGGTGTTGTCGGCGGAGGTGTCCACGGTGAACAGGAGAGTCGTTTCCCCCCGCCACCAATCATGAAGCAGCGCCCGTTCGGCCTCCCCGGCGAAGCGCAAGGGCACGCGGAAGACCGAATACCCGCTCCAGCGGTAGGTGAACAGCGTGCCATCCAACGCACGGTGGTGATGGGAATGAACCCTCCGCTCCTCGATGAAATCCCATTCGGGATGCAGGATCAGGGAGGTGTTCGGCCCAGTGATTTCCAGCGTGGTCAATTTGATGTCGCCCATGCCACCCTTCGCGTTAAAATTTGAGTCCGCCGGGGTTGATTCCCGCCAATTCCAGCCGGCCCGCCCATCGATCGGGGTAGGGCCGCATCCGTTTTCCCACCGGCTGGCTGGGATTGACGATCCGGCAAATGAACACCGACTCCGTATCGGAGGTGTCGAGGGTGAAGGCCAGATTCATTTGGCCCTCCCACCACCAGTTCAACATGCCGGCCTCGCTGGAGCTCAACCAGCGCAAAGGCAGTTGAAACTCGAAGGCGGAACTCCAGCGGAAGCGCTGGAGGAGGCCTTCCCTGGTGCGATGCTGCAGGGCCGTGGCCCGCTCGCGGGTGAGCAAGGACCAGTCCGGGTAAAGCGTGAGCAGGTCCACCTGGGTCAGCACATCGTCCATTTCACCGGTGCACCGGCTGTTGGCCGCGGTCACACGCGAAGGACCGGCCAACGGAACCCCGGCCCCGCTCTGTACAAAGACCGACGCCTGATAGCGTTGCAGGCTGCCAGTAAAGGCGAATGCTGGGGAAAATGACTCCTGATCGCCACCAAGCCGCCACCGAAGCTGGCCGGACGAGGGCGCATCGGCGGCCCGCGCCCAAACCCAACTCACCAGGGCATGGGTATCCACCTCGGGATACCAAATGCGGTGGGCGTCCTGGGGAAGCCCATAATCGTAACGGGCGATATGGGCGCTGCCTCCCGTGCTGTCGGCGAACACCCTCAGGCCGAAGGCGGAACTGTGAACCTGGCTGGGCGATTCGGTTTGAAAGAAAGAAGCCTGATCGGAGAGGCTCAGCCAGGAGGTGGGGAGCGTTTCGAAATCCTCAAAACTCTGGTTGGCCCCCAGCAAGGCGCCCAATTGAAAAGTACCCATTGGTATTTTCCGCCGCGGGTTGGTGATTCACCCCAATTGATCGGGATTGAAATTACGGTAACGGTCCGTGCGCGTGCCGACGCTCATCCTGGAAACATAGACGTCCAGGGTGGTATCGCTGTTGACGATCAGCGCGATGTTTCCCTGCTTGGTCAACTGCGCGTCCTCGATCCACCCCGATCCCAGGTCCAGGGAACGGTAGATGGCGCCGCCGTTGAGCGTGGTCTCCTCGAAAAACCCACACAGGAGATGCCCCGAGGGCGTGACCAAAACCTCGGAAAACGACCCTCTGGAGAGGACCAGGGTCCATCCGATGGAGGAGGAAGAGGTGATTTTTGAACGCCACACGCCGATTTCGGTGATGTCCCCCCCGAAGGTAGCCAGCAGATACTCGGAATCGGGCAGGCTGTGAAATCCGGAGCACCAATAATTTCCGCTATCCTGAACGATGTGAACACGGGACCAGGAAATGCCGTCGTCCTGTGACTCCCAGATAAACAGCCCCTTTCCAAAGAGAAAATTGCTGTACCCCGTGCCACCCCAGAGGGTGCCGGAAAAAGGCTGGAAGAACCGGTTGATATGGTAGGCGCCGCTGATGGTCTGGGTGAGGTTCCAGCTGGAGCCGCCATCGGTGGAGCGGTAGATCGCCCCGGAATTCGCCGAGGCCAGATAACTCCCGCTACGCACCTCGAAGATGTGGTGCACCGTGGTGAGGTTTACAGCCAGGGAAGCAACGGTGACCGCGGAGGACCCCGCATCAGAAGACCGTTGCAGCAAGGCTTGTGGCGAGCCCGAAGACGGCGGGCCACCCAGCAGGAGTTCCGTCTCGTTGATGGCCAGCAAGGCGGTTGCGTAAAGCCCGGTTTCCTGAAAATAGCCCCCCGATTCATTTCGCAGCACAGGGTTGGTGCCCGCCTGTTCACCCAAGCCCAACAGCGCATCCGAACCCACCCGGATCAGCATTGGGGTATGCAGGGAAAATGAGGAAACCGTGCTCTCGAACTGCCAGCGGCGATTTTGGGCCTCGCTGAGCCGGAGATCGGCCAGTGCGTTGTCAAGATTCAGGCTTTGCTCCACCACCCGGAACAACCGCCCGGCCCAACCGAATCCGCTGTGGGTCAGCGACACCACATCGCCCGGGGAGAGTTCCAACACGCCCCCCAGGGGGACCTTGACATGAACCTCCGGCAAGGGGCGCGCCCCGAACCGGAGGCGGTCTTCGACCAGGTATTGGGCATCCCGGGCAGAAGAAAACCACACGCCCCGGGAGGAAAATCGCCCCGACCTCTTGCCGAACACGGCTTGTGAGGCCGAATTCACCTGGGAAAACTGGGTGATAAACCGGGAAGTTTCCGGATCGTAATCGGCTTCAACGAAAAAATGATTGGTGATCCGTTCCGGATCCAGGCTCACGCTCAAATCCAAAATGCTTTCCAGCGGAAAAGATGGATGCTCCGGATTGAAAGAAACGAAGGGATCCCGGAAGCGCAGTTTTCCATTTTGGAAGGAAATGATCCGGCCATCCATGGTGGCGAGCGTATTGAGCACCTGGAAAATCCGTTCCCCCTTCAGGTAGGCTTTGACGCGAATGTCCCGAATCCGGTTGGAATCCTGCCACTCGGCCCATTCCGAATACTGCACATCGGGGTTGGCGTCGCTCTCCAGGGAGGACATCTGCCCGTAACAGGTGATGAGGGTCCAGGCCAGGTCGCTGGGGTAATAGGCGCTGTTGGTGAAATCCACTCCCCCCGATTCGGCTTCCGTTCCCAGCGAGGTGTCGGTCAGGCGCTTGGTCTTCCCCTGCAACTGAATTCGCAATTCCTTGCCGTCCCTGGCAAAAACGAGGTTGCTGGGGGTTCCCATGAACAAGGAGATCGCTTCCTCCCCGCTATCGGGATGGGAAAAACCCAAGGTGATTTCACACGAGGTGGTCAGAAAATGATCGCACCCCACAAAGAAGGAAAGGGCGTTGTCCACATTTCCCAACACCACCACGGTGGTTCCCAGATCGATCGCGCCGGCCTTGGAGCCCAGTGAGGGCCACCGAATCACCGTCGAGGAATAATCGCTGCCACCGATGGTGAAGCGGCGTATGGGCGAGCTGACCGGCGCGCGCGCCTGTTCGATAAACCAACTGGAGACGTTGAGACTCATGTGTTGTGATCCACGAATTTGGGGCGGATGCCCAATGCGGCCAGTTCATCCAAGGCCGGGATGATGCGTTCCATCAAAACCTGCTTCAGGTCGGAACGGTCCATGGCCAGCAGGGCTTCCGCCGAGGTGGCATTTTCCAACACATGGATGGTCACGTTCTCGATGACCGCTTTGCCGGCTTCGGAATGCGTTTCCCCGGTGGTCAAAAACCGGGTCAGATCCCGGTTCTGATTTGGCGAGAGCACCCGTTCACCCCGTTGCAGCAAAAAGGTGGAATCCTCGGGCACGTTGCCGATCCCGCCGTGGGCGATATGCACCTGACGGATTTTCTCCACCGCGGCCAGCCCCTGCAGGGTGACCGCGGCGGCAGCGGCGAAATTGAACGGAAAAGGCACCGAAGCCAGCGCCTTGGACCCGGCCAGGTAGGTATTGACCAGGGCCTCGGCGATGGCGAAGGATTTTCCGATCCGGGCCAACGTGCTTCCCCTGCCGGCCGCCAGCGCGACGATGGTTTGGCTGAAAGCGCGGAAGATATTCAAGCGGGCTTCCAACCACCTCTGTTCGGCAGCCAGCATTTGCTCTCCCTGATTATTTTCCAGGGAGGACAACGCCGCCAGGTGAGCTGTGAGGTCCTGCTTTTCCCGTTGGAACCGCTGTTCCCGCAATTGCTCATGGCGCTCGCCAAAGGATTGATCCAACGCGAGCAACCGTTCTCCCAACTCCATTTTGAAATTTTCCTGGAAGGCCCCCTGGCTTTCCAGGTGGGCCATGCGGCTTTCGGCCAGGGCATTGAGCTGGGATTCGGCCTGACTGGAAAATTCGGTCAGCACCTGTTGGGCCTCAACGGCCATCCCTTCCATGCCCTGGAAGGCCCCCTGCATCTTTGAGA
>JACZSY010000290.1 GCA_022573975.1 SAR324 cluster bacterium
CCCAGATACCACCATATAATGAGTAGAATCCCTGAGTCGCTAAAAGAAAGGAGCGACTCAACGCCTATCTCCTCTGGGGGAAGGAGAAGATTATTCTTCTTCTTCTTGGCCTCGCATGAGGTCATCCATGAAGGCCTTTCTATCTTCAGGAGACATCTTCGCATAAGCGTCGAGAGCCGTATCCGTCAGGCTCTTCTTGGCCCTACCCTGGGTGACTGTTGGCTTCCAAGCACCCATCTCCGCGAGAGCCTTCTCTGAAGAGAGAGGTTCATCACCCTGGGTGAAGATAAGATAAACTCTATTCCTCATAGAGGTTGCAAACTTCTTACAGACATGATAATGGACAACATCTTCTCCATATTTGTCTATTGTTTCCTGGAGAGTGCTCCCAAAATTGTAGTGGACTGTGATAGCCTCATCTGTCTGAGTGTTTTTGCAGGTAATAGCACCTATTGAATAGTTTGGTGCTGAGACTTCCTCTTGTTCTTGTTCAATTTCGCCCATCTTCAGTATCCTCACTTCCTTTGAGATGCAAGCCTTTTGTCTCAACAACAAAAACTCGATCAAACCCATTCCCACCATCACCAGTTGCGCGCTTTCGTCCATCTACCAGGGCCTGCCCCCCGCCCGCCACGGCATCACCGGGCACATCATCTGGAAGGATTTTCCCGGCGCGGTGGTGGACATGCTCAAAATGCAGGTGCCCGGCGCGAAGGCTTCCCTCAGCGACGCGGGATGCGACGTGAACGCCTGGAAGCGCGAACCCGGCTTTTTGGACCGCAAGGAGGAAAACGGGATCGCGTCCTATCACCTGATGGACCGTCACATCGTGGGCAGCGGGCTTTCCAACCTGATCTATGGCGCCACCCCCCTGGTGCCTTTCCTCAATCCCCTGGAGGGCCTGCACAAGGTGGGGCGGATGCTCACCGAAATGGAGCGGGGCTGGGTGGGGCTCTACCTGGACGAGGTGGACGTGCTGGGTCATGTGATGACGGGGGAAACCCCGCAGATGGGATTGATGTTGCGCCACCTGGAAAACAGCCTGGCCGGCATGGCCGCCGGAATGTCCGCCGCGGCGTTGGAGGAGACCGTGTTGATGATTGCGGCCGATCACGG
This sequence comes from SAR324 cluster bacterium, assembly GCA_022573975.1. Taxonomy (GTDB): domain Bacteria; phylum SAR324; class SAR324; order SAR324; family JACQKK01; genus JACZSY01. The sequence continues at coordinate 1,117 of JACZSY010000290.1, forward strand.
GCAGAGCACCATCCACACCCGGCTGCCCCTCCATGGCGAGAACATGAAATGGCTGAAAGCCCACACCCGGGCCGTGGGAAATTCCGGCCGGGTGCTGCACGTTTACCTGGACCCCGGGCAGGAGGAGCGGGTGCTGCCCTGGCTGCGCGAGTTCGTCGGAGGCGCGGGCCGGGTCTTCTCCTTCGAGGAAGTGATGGCGCTCACCGGGCCGCCACTCGATGGGACCCATGCCGCCGGAATTGAAAATGCGGGCGATGCCGGCAACGGTTTGACCGGTCATGCCGATTGGGTGCGCCGTTCCCTGGGCGACCTGGTGGCGATCCTGGACGATGGGTACAACTGGCAGCGCAAGGACCCCAAGCGCGAAAGCAGCCCCTACGACAGCCAACTGGCCTCCCAGCATGGGGCGCTGAGCTGGAACGAGGTGTTCGTGCCCTTCATCTGCGCCCCCATGGCGGCCCTGCTGGAGGGGTGAGTGGGTCAAGCCGGGTGGGAGGAGCCTGAGGCCATCCCACTAAGGCCATCCCACTAAGGCCATCCCACCCCGAGGCGTTCACGAGGTTTCCGATTTCTAGGCGAATCAACGGATTGAGGCGCAAATGGCGGACTGGATCGAAATCAAGGGCGCCCGCCAGAACAACCTGAAGAACATCGACGTTTCCATCCCCAAGAACAAGCTGGTGGTGATCACGGGGCCGTCCGGCGCGGGAAAATCCTCGCTGGCCTTCGACACCCTCTATGCCGAAGGGCACCGCCGTTACGTGGAATCCCTGGCCCCGTCGGCGCGGCAGTTCCTGGGACAGTTGGAAAAGCCCGACCTGGACGCCCTGCTGGGCCTCAGCCCGGCCATCGCGGTGACCCAGCGCGCCGGCGCGCCCAACCCCCGCTCGACGGTGGGCACGGCCAGCGACATTCACGACTTTCTGAGGCTGCTGTTCGCGCGGGTGGGGGTTCCCCACTGCCATAAATGCGGCGAGCCGATCGTCTCCCACACGGTTCAGCAGGTGGTGGATCGCGCGCTGGAACGCGCCGGCGAGACCCGGCTGTTGGTTTGCGCGCCCATTGCCTACGATCCAGCCCATGACTTCCGGGCGCTGCTGGAAAATTTCCGCCGGGAGGGGTTGGTGCGGGTGCGGGTGGATGGCGAAATGGTGCTGCTGGAAGCGGCCGAAACGCCCCCCACGCAGGCAGACGGGCTGGAGGTGGTGGTGGACCGGCTCACCCTGCGCGATGTGGACACCCAACGCCTCACGGAAGCCGTGGAGTTGGCCTTCCGCTTCGGCAAGGGCCTGGCGCGGCTGGTGTTCATGGGGGAAGACAAACAGATGGGGGAGGACAAACAGGTGGGGGAAAACACCGGGACGCAGGAAACCTTCAGCGCCACCCCCCGCTGCAACGCCTGCGGGATCACCTACCCGGCCCCCCATCCCAACCAGTTTTCCTTCAACAGCCCTCACGGCGCCTGCGAGAGCTGCCATGGGCTGGGCAACCAGCATCTGGTGAGTCCCGCGCGGGTCGTGCCCGATCCCTCCCGCTCCCTGGCCGAAGGGGCCATCGCTCCCTGGGAGAAAAAAACCGCCTCGGCCTTCCAGCGGCTGATCGAACAGGTGGCCGGACATTACGGCTTCAGCATCCTGGCGCCTTTTTCCCAACTGACCGAAGCCCATCGCCAGGTGTTGCTCCAGGGCTCGGGCGACGAGGAAATCGAATTTACCTATGAAGGGGACGACACCGGCCATCGCTACACGCGAACCTTCGAGGGGGTGATTCCCAACCTGGAGCGGCGCTTCCGCGAAACGGACTCCCCGGCGGTGCGGGAGGGAATCCGGCGCTACATGGACCAGCGGGTCTGTCCGCAATGCCAGGGAGAGCGCCTGCGGATCGAAAGCCGCCATTACCTGGTGGGGGGGTTGAGCATCGCCGCGGTGACCGCGCTGCCGCTGCCCGAGGCCAAGCGCTGGGCCGACGGGCTGGACCGGGAAACCCTGGGCAAGGAGGTGTCGCAGCCGCTGTTGGGAGAAATTTCCAGCCGGCTGGGATTCCTCTGTGAAGTCGGCCTGGAATACCTGGAGATGGAGCGGGGGATGGGCACCCTTTCCAACGGGGAAAGCCAGCGCATCCGGCTGGCCACCCAGATCGGGGCGGCCCTCAGCGGAGTGATCTATATCCTCGACGAACCCACCATCGGGCTGCATCAGCGGGACACCGGGCGGCTGTTGCGCACCCTGGCCGGCCTGCGGGACGCGGGCAATACGGTGGTGGTGGTGGAGCATGACCGGGAAACCATGCTGGCCGCCGACTGGCTGCTGGAGATCGGGCCCAAGGCCGGCGAGGAGGGGGGACGGCTGGTGGCCGAAGGAACACCCGCGGCCATGCAGGAGCACCCGGACTCGGTGACGGGACACTACCTTTCCGGGCGGCGGACCGTTCCCGTGCCCGGCAAGCGGCGCCCCGTGACGGGCAAACGGCTGGTGTTGACCGGCGCCTCGGACAACAATCTGGACAATTTGACCGTGGAAATACCCCTGGGGGTGTTCCTCTGCGTGACCGGGGCCTCGGGTTCGGGAAAAAGCAGCCTGATCCTGGACACCTTGTATCCCGCCGTAATGGCGAAACTGAGAGGGGAGTCCCTGGAAGGTCTGGCCCTGGAGGATTTGCAGGGGGCCCATCACCTGGAGCGGGTGATTCACATCGACCAAAGCCCCATCGGCAAATCGCCGCGCTCCAATCCCGCGACCTATCTGGGCGTGTTCGAACAGGTGCGCGAGCAATTCGCGGCGCTGCCCGAAGCGAGAATCCGCGGGTACCTGCCGCGGCGGTTCAGCTTCAACGTCCCCGGCGGCCGTTGCGAGGCCTGTCAGGGGGATGGAGTCAAGCGGATCGAAATGCATTTCCTGCCCGATGTATTCGTGCGTTGCGAGGTGTGCTCGGGGCGCCGTTACAATCGGGAAACCCAGGAAATCAGGTATCGGGGCCGCACCATAGCCGATATTCTGGCCATGACCATGGAAGCGGCCGAGGCCTTTTTCCGCGCCCTGCCGGCCATCCGCTCCAAGCTGGCCCCGGTGCTGGAGGTGGGGTTGGGATACCTGCCCATGGGCCAGCCCGCCAACACGCTCAGCGGGGGGGAGGCGCAGCGTTTGAAAATCGCCAGGGAACTGGCCCGCAGGGAAACAGGGCGCACCCTCTACCTCCTGGATGAACCGACCACCGGACTTCATTTCGAGGACGTGGAACGGTTGTTGGCCGTGCTGAACCGGCTGGTGGAGGGAGGAAATTCAGTGGTGGTGATCGAACACAACCTGGAAATGATCAAATGCGCCGACTACCTGATCGACATGGGGCCCGGCGGCGGAAACCAGGGCGGAAAAATCGTGGCCCGGGGCACCCCCGAGGCGTTGATCGAATTCCAGCAGGTTTCCTCTACCGCCACCTATCTTTCACCCTATTTGACCCATTGATTCGATCTCCCAAGGGTGGCTTTGGGCGATAAAGGAAAGGTCCTTGCATATTTTTCCGGCAAGAAGGGGAAACATGGCGTTTCCCTCTCCCCCATTTTGGAGAACAGGATGCTGAAGCGGGTGTTTTTGCTGGTTTTCATGGCCGCCATGCTGATCAATGCTCCGGTCTGGGCACAGGAGCGCGGGCCGTTGGTGATGCAGGTCGATTTCGAATGGACGGTGGTCGGAATCATCGCCGGCGCGGGGCTGGGCATGCTGCTCTGGCTGACCGACCCGGCGGACCCCAACGCCAATTTGTCCGACAGCCTGGCCAACGGCGCGGCCTGGGGGGCTATCCTTGGCGCCGGGTTCGGTGTGTTCGTTCTCCAGGACACCGCGGTATCACCACCGGTAACGGCGTTCCGCTTCA
>JACZSY010000065.1 GCA_022573975.1 SAR324 cluster bacterium
CGCTTCCGGGAATCGATGGTTTGGCCGTCCATATCCGCATTCATCGAGATAAAGGACTTTTGACCGGTTAACCATTGAAATATTTTCCAATACGCCCTTTTTAGCGGAGTTGAGGGAATAGGCATTTTTTTTAAAAAATTGTTCCAGGGGCTTTTGGGAGGTGAAATCTCCCAAATAATGAAACGTTGGTTTTAATCACAGGCCTTGGAAGTTCTTCACGGCAGTCCACGACGCTATATCTTCACGAAAAATTTTCCCGGAATATTTTCCCGGAATATTTTCCTAAAGGGGGCGCAAGTCCATAAATTAAAGGCATTTTGCATGCCCGAGGCACTTTCCCTGCATGTTTCAAGGGGAAAAGGCGGGAACCGCTTTGACGGGCTCTCCGCTTCCGCGATTCCCGGTGGAATTCCGTGCGGAAGTCCTTGAAAACGGAAGCCTCCGCAAGCCTCCGCAAGTCCATCGCTTTCCCCGCGTTCGCCAGGAAGGCGTCCTGCCCGCCACAACCGACCTGCCATACAAGGCCGCCATGAAGCTGGAAATTCAAGATTGGAAATCGGCTTGGTTCGACGCCAAAATCAACGACCGTTTTTTCCAGGAAATGTCCCGGGTCGAAAAAGGTATGATCAAGGAGCTGGGCACCTCGGCCCATTGGATGGAACAGGTGATGATCGAGGTGGGGCAGTTGGCCCAGTCCATGATTCGGCTGGAAAAGGCCGACACCCCCGAGCCGCAAATCCGGCAGGCAATGGAAAAAGCGCTCCGCTTGGCCGCGCTTTCCCTGCAATTGGTGACCACCCTGGATGGATTGGACCGTACAATGCTGAAATCCGGCCAGCGGCAATATGCCAGCCAAACCCCGGCCCAGGCCATGCCCCCGAAGCCAATGGAAATCGCGGCAGGGGAAATTCGTTCCCTGGCGCCTGTTCCCCAGCCGGTTTCTCCGCCTCCACGGGAGGAATCGGTTTCCCCCCACGCCGCCCTGCCTCCGTTCCTGCTGCGTCAGATGGGCGCGCCGCCGGACGGCAAGACGGCCGGCGGGCAGGAGGCGGCGCCAGCGTCGGAGGATGCCGCGGGCCAGGCCCCGCCCGATGGCGCCACGGAGGAAATCACGGAGGCCATCACGGAGGCCACAGCGGAGGCGGCGCCCGGCGAAAATGGAGGGGGAACCTTTCCCACGCTCAGCCCGCTGCTCGACTTCTCTCCGGATCGCCCCGAGGTGGCCACCAGCCGAATGCATGACACCATCGTTTCCCTTTCCCAGCAGGGGCTCTCCAGAGCCGAAATCGAGGCGGTCACCGGCGAGCCGCGGCATATCATCGAAGCGTTGATCGACCACGCCCGGGGCCGCCAACCTGGCTCTTCGCCCCTTCCGGCGGGACGATGATGAAAAGGACGGCGAGGGGAAAAAAAACGGGGAGGAAAAAGCGGGGATGACCAGATCGGCGATCAAGAGAAAAATAAGATGCGCACCCGGGGCCGGTACTCCCTCCGGGGGCGTCCGTGGCCGGCCGAAGCGAAATCCGGCCGCCCCGGAAAAAACCCATTCCATATTGAATTGGGCGGAAAGAACGGGTTGAATGGAGTCCCATGAGGGCGCCAATCCGTGGCGGCGCCCGCGCGCGGGGGCTGTCCCGGGCGGAAGGCCGCATTCCGCCGGGAGCCTAATCACGGGATCGCCCATTGCATCGAATGGGAGCGCCCCATACCGGGAGATTGAAGTGAGCTTCGAGACCATTGAACTGAACCGGGAGGATTCCCTGGCCATCCTCCGTTTCAACCGGCCGGATAGCTACAACGCGCTCAACGACCGCATGGCCGCTGAATTGGCGGAAGCCGCCTTCGAGGTGCAGGAAGATCCCGCCATCCGCGCGTTGATGATCACCGGCAACGGCACGGCATTTCACGCCGGCGGCGACATAAAAATGTTCGTCGCGGCGAAGGATGAAACGCAATTGATGTTCCACCGGACCTTGACTCCCCTGCACGCATTCATCTCGCGCCTGTATCGCATGCCCAAGCCGGTGGTGGCGGCGGTCAACGGCCCCGCCGCGGGCGCCGGGTTTTCCATCGCCATGGCCTGCGACGTGGTGCTGGCCCGCGAAGACGCCGTGTTCACGGTGGGCTATTCGAAAATCGGACTCTCCCCGGACGGATCCATGACCTACTCGCTGGCGCGGCTGGTGGGCTTGCGGCGGGCGATGGAATTGTACCTCACGAACCGCGTGCTGACCTCGGCCGAAGCGGTGGAATGGGGATTGGCGACCAAGGTTTTGCCCGAGGAAAATTTCATGGAAGACGCCTTGGAATTTGCCCGGCAACTGGCCAGCGGCCCGACACACGCCTTCGGGGTCGCCAAGGACCTGTTCGGCCACAGCCTCGATCATGAACTGGAAACTCAAATGGAGCTGGAGGCCAAGGGCATCCTGGCTTCCACCCGCACCGAGGATTACCGCGAAGGCACCTTGGCCTTCGTGGAAAAACGGCCGCCCAACTTCAAGGGGAAGTGAACTCAAGGGAAGCGGGCCGGGAGGCCGTGGCGGCCGGTGACCGGTGAGGCGCCCCCCCGGGCTCAAGCCGCGAAAAGCAGCGATGGATTTTTTTTTACTCCCCGGAATGAATAATATTTCCAATGATCGAATTTATGATATATTCAATGTTGAATTTTTTTTTTGCAGGGCTTCTTTCCCCGCCGCTCGCGGCGAAAAAGAAGCCGATGTGATGAACCCTCTCTGCTTGCGGGGAGGCCGTTGATTTAAAAATTGCGGGAATGGAGTTCATCGTTCCTGAAAAGGCGGGAGGGGCCCCCGCCACCGGCCGTCAGGGCCGGTGGGGCGGAACGGTCCGCCATCTTGCCGGATGGAAGACGCGGGTTCCGGCCTGTTTCCGATGGATCGAACGCGGACAGATCAATTTTTGAAGGCCGGGCCATGAATATTTTCCGGAACGCCATCATCGTGTTGTCGTTGCTGTTGCTGACGGCGGACGGCTCTTTTGCGCAAAATCGCCGCGGGAAGGGCGGGCGGCCCCCGGCCCCCGTGATGGTGTCCACGGTGGATTTGGTTCAGGACTCCGTGCGGGCCTCCTTTACGGGAACCCTGCAACCCACCTTCAAGGCCTTGCTGTCCTCCGATGTGGCCGGACGCCTGATCCGGCTGACCAAGCGGGCCGGAGACAGGGTGAGGAAAGGCGAAGTGCTGGCCATCCTGAAGAATTCCACCCTGGAACAGGACCTGGCCGTGATGCAGGCCAAGGTGCGCCAGACAGAGGCCCAACTTGCCTTGAGCGTGCAACAGCAAAAGCGGATCGTCACGCTCTACAAAAAGAAACTGGCCTCCGCCCAGCGCTTCGAGGACGGCGAGGCCAACCTGGGCGTGGCGCGCGCCCGCCTGGAGGGCGACCAGGTGCAGGCGGATCGCTTGCAGGACCAACTGAACCGGATGGTGATCCGCTCTCCCATGTGGGGACAGGTTATTTCCTCCAAGGGCCAAATCGGCCAATGGATCACTCCCAACCAGACCCTGTTTGAAATTTACAACTATTCCCGCCTGGAATTGCTGGTGGGCGTGCCGGGGCGCTATCTGCGCACCATCCGGTCCCGGGGCTCCGTCCAGGTGAACATCCCCGAAGCGAAAAGAACGCTCAGGGGACGGATCGCCGGCGTGATCCGTCATGTGGATCCCGCCACGGGGAATTTTCATATCCGCATTGTGATCCGCAATCCCAGAAACCTCCCCTTGAGCGGGCTGCTGGCCAAGGTGAATCTCCCGCTGGCCCGTGCCAGCCGCCGCCTCACCGTGCCCCGTGACGCCATCGTGCGCCGCGGCAAGCGCACCCATGTCGTGCTGGTCGTCAGGGGCAAGGCCAGGATCGTTCCGGTCAAGGTGCTGGGCAACCTGGGCGGGTCGGTGATCGTGCAGGGAAAAGGGCTGAGGGCCAAGGCCAAGGTGGTGGTGCGGGGCAACGAGCGATTGTTTCCAGGAATGCCGGTGCGCATCGCCGGGAGCATTCCGGAAAAGGCCAAAAGGAAATTGTAACCCATGGGCCTGATCGAATTTTGCCTGAAAAAACCGATGCTGGTGGCCGTGGTGGTGGTATTCGTGCTGGTGGCCGGATATTGGGCGCTGATCAGCATTCCGATCCAACTGGCGCCCGACGTGGACACGCCCAAGGCCACCGTCCGCACCCTCTGGCCCGGCGCCTCGCCTCACGAGGTGGAGCGCGAAATCGTCTCCAAGCAGGAAGAACACCTGGACAAACTCCCCAACCTGGTGCGTATTTCCAGCCGGGCGCAGACCGGACGCGCGGACGTCACGCTGGAATTCGAAATCGGCACCGACATGAACGCGGTGCTGCCCCGCATTTCCAACGAGTTGGACCAAGTCTCCTCCTACCCTGAAAACGCGCTAAAGCCGGTCATCATCCTGGCCGGCGCCAATTCCCGGCCGGTCATCTGGAGCATGGTGGAGCCACTGCCCGGCAACACCCGCCATATCCGCACCTACAAGAAATTCGCCGAGGATGTGATCAAGACGGAGATCGAGAAAATCCAGGGCGTCGCCGAGGCGCGGGTTTACGGCGGGCGCGATTCCCAGGTGCAGGTGCGCTTCGACCCGGACCTGCTGGCGGCCACGGGTGTTTCCATCAACCAGTTGATCCGGCTGATCCGCGCCCAGACCGTGGACGTCTCCGGCGGGTCGTTCAGCCAGGGCAAGCGGGAATACACCGTGCGCACCCTCAGCCCCTTCCGCACGCCCGAATCGCTGGGGAACATGATCATCAAAACCAGCCCTTCCGGGCCGGTCTATCTGCGGGACGTGGCCGAGGTGGGCCTGGGCTACCAGACCAAGGGCAGTTCGGTGCGCGGCGAGAAGGGCTTCGCGCTGGTGATGCCCATCTACCGGGAGATTGGCTCCAACGTGCTGGAGTTGACCGAGAACGTACAGGCCACCATCGAACGGTTGAACCGGGGCGTTCTCAAGGGCCAGGGGCTGAAGATGCGGATCATTTCGGACCCTTCCTATTACATCAACTCCTCCATCAACTTGGTGATCCGGAACATTTACCTGGGGGGGGTGATGGCGATTTTGGTGCTCTATATCTTCCTGGGCAACCTGCGTTCCTCCCTGGTGATCGCCTTTTCCATTCCCGTCTCCCTGATCGGCACCTTCGTCTTCCTCAAGCTCACCGGCCGCAACATCAATGTGATCAGCCTGGCCGGGCTGGCCTTCGCGGTGGGAATGGTGATGGACGCCGCCATCGTGGTGCTGGAGAACATCGACACCTGGCGCAAAAAAGGCCATTCGCGCTACGACTCCCTGCTGCGGGCCACCAAGGAGGTCTACGGCGCCATCCTGGCCTCCTCGTTGACCACGGTGGCGGTGTTCCTGCCAGTGGTGTTCGTGGCCGACCAGGCCGGACAGTTGTTCCGGGATATCGCCCTGGCCATCGTCTTCGCCATCCTGCTCAGCTTCATCGTCTCCACCACCGTCATTCCGCCGGTCTACCGGTTCATCTTCGACAATCACCTTTTCGGCGTGAACGGGGAGCCGAAGGTTTTCGGGCCGGTGCGCCGAATCCAGCACTTCGGGCGTTTTTTGGTGCGATGGATCGTGGCCTTGGTGGAATTCCAGCAGCGCACCATGACCGCCAAGCTGGTCACGGTGTTCGGGTTGACGGCCATGGCTGTCTACATCGTGATTTCATTGACTCCCAAGCAGGAATACCTCCCGGGAGGGAACCGCAATTTGTTGATCACCCTGCTCTTTCCCCCCCCGGGGTACAGCCAGCAGGAATTGGATAAGCTGGGGGCATTCGTCGTCAAGGAATTGCAACCGGCTTTCAAGGGAGAAATTCCGGGCCTGCCGGTGCTGGAGCGCATGTTTTTCGTCAATTTCGGCACCATCACCGTCATGGGCGCGGTGTCCAAGGACCCTGAGCGGGTGAAGGAACTGATTCCACTGATGCGCGAAATTACCGCCAAGCTGCCCGGGGTGCGGGGTTTCACCTCCCAGACCTCCCTTTTCGCGCGCGGATTGGGGGCGGGCCGTTCGATCGACCTGGAAATTTACGGAAACGACATCGAGAAAATCGCCGGCGTGGCCGCGGGGTTGTTTGGCAAGGCCCAAAGGTTGATGCCCGGCAGCCAGATTCGGCCCATTCCCTCCTTTGAGTTGAGCAATCCGGAAATCCGCATCATTCCCAATGTGGAGCGGGCCGCGGCCGCCGGGGTGACCACCCAGGAGTTGGGCCTCATCCTGGACATCTACACCGACGGGCGCAAAATCACCGAGTTCACCATGCCCGACGGCACCAACCTGGACCTGATCCTGATGTCCGCCAAGGGTCACTTGCAAGGCGTGGAGGATTTCGACACCAAGCTCTTGCTGGCGCCCAATGGACGGCAGGTCACGGTGGGCTCCATCGCCACCGTGGAGGAGACCGTCGGCCCGAATCAAATCAATCACATCTCCGGGGAACGGGCCTTCATGCTGCGCATCGCCCCGCCCGCCTCCATTCCCCTGGAAACGGCCCTGGAAATCATCCAGAAACAACTCCTGGCGCCGGCCATGGAGGAATACAAAGATGTGGAGGGGCTCAGTTTCGCGCTCAGCGGTACCGCGGATGCCTTCACCAAAACCCGCGATTCCCTGATGACCGGCTTTCTGCTGGCCCTGGCGATCACCTTTTTGTTGCTGGTGATCCTGTTCGAGGACCTGCTCTTGCCGTTCGTGATCATGGCCGCGCTGCCCGTGGCCGCCGCGGGGGGATTCATCGCCCTGTGGCTGCTCAACAAATATGTGGCCGACCAGCCCCTGGACATGCTGACCCTGCTGGGTTTTTTGATGATGATCGGGATCGTGGTCAACAACCCCATCCTGATCGTCGCCAAGGCGCTGTCGCTGATCCGCGAGGATGGCTGGTCCCAGGCCAAGGCCGTCACCGAGGCGGTGCGCGCGCGGTTGCGCCCGATCTTCATGACCACCTGCACCTCGGTCTTCGGCCTGATGCCCCTGGTGTTGTTGCCCGGGGCGGGGTCGGAGTTGTACCGGGGTCTCGGCGCGGCGGTGCTGGGGGGGTTGATTCTTTCCACCCTGGTCAACATCCTGTTCGTGCCCTGCATGTTCTCGCTGATCCAGGACATCAAGGGCCTGCTGACCTTCCAGGACACGCGCGAAGACATGCCGGCCGGCCTGGCCTCCTCCGGAGACGATTGATCCGCGGTCTCCACTCCGCGGTCATCGGCCCGCCGGCGCCATCCTTGGGGATCAGTTCCAGTCCAGCCGGGAGGACAGGTTGCGGAAGAAATAATCCTGGTCGAAAAAGATCAACTGGGACACCCGCTTGGAGCGGTAGATTTCCAGTTCCCCCCCCGATTGGATGCGGGTGGTTTGCATGCCATCCACGTAGAGGAAGGCCTCCTGGTCGGGGAGCAGATCGCCCACGCGGAGGTGAATGCGGGCGGTGTCGGGCAGGATCAGCGCCCGCGAGGTGAAGTTGTATTCGTTGATGCCGTCCAGCACGAAGCACTGGGCGCCGGGCATGACGATGGGGCCGCCGGTGGAGAGCAGGTAGCCGGTGCTCCCGGTGGGGGTGCCCACGATCACGCCATCCCCCCGGATGGTGCGGATTTTGGCGTTGTCCACCGAGACGTCCACATTGATCATCCGCCATGAGGCGCGCAGGGCAACCTCGTTGATCACGTTGGACGATCCTCCAGGATATTCGCAAAAGAGCTGAATCCGCTCGGAGATATGGAATTTTCCCTCCAACAGCCTGGACACCATGGACTCCAGGTCCGAGCGGTCGCCGGCCGTGAGGAAGCCCACCGTGCCGAAATTGACGGCCAGCACGGGGCAATCCGGGTTGAGGTCCAGGGCCTTCAACACCGTGCCGTCTCCTCCCAGCGCGATGATCAGATCCAGCTTTTCCCGGGGCAGGGCGTGATTGAGAATATGCAGGGTGCTCCCTGCTTTCTCGAACACGGATTGGAGATACTCCAGGGGAATAGGTTGATCGGGATCGCGGAGCAGAATTCCCACCGATTTCAGTTCAATCATGAAAAGTCCGCGTATCCTTTCGGTGGGGGAGCATTTTTCGCCATCCCCCCGGCCGGAACCCGCCGCAAGGGCCTTTGCCCTCCCGTGAAGGCTGCCGCAGAAATTACGCCGCCGTCATGGGCTCCCGGGCCGCGAGGGCGCTGGGTTGTCAGGGCGCTGTGTTGTCAGGGCGCGACGGCCGGCGGGCAGCACCCTTTCGGGAATCAACGCTTGGCTTGATACTCGAAGATCTGATCCCTCAATTCCTTCCAGACCTGATGCGGGAAGGCGTCCGGGAGGGAATGCCAACCCATGATTTCCAGCACGAATTCCCTGACCTTCTGGCGGGTCAACCCCCTGGCTTCCCAGTCGCGGTAGATATCCTCATCGGAGGGAGGAAGGGGTTTGTTGTCCAGGTTCTTCCGGTAGAGGAATTTCACCGCGCTGTCCGGATAGGTTTGCACGAAATCGAAGGCCGCATCCTCGGTGATCCGCCCATCGCCATAGACCACGTCCTCGTCATCGTTTTCGTCGTAGCGCTCCTCCGTCTCCTCCGTAGCCGGCAGGTCGTCGAGGTCTTTTGGCCCAGCTTCCTCCCCCAAGGCTTGGATCGTTTCCCCCGCGGCCGGGGGGTCGCCCTCCATGGCCTCGATGGTCAGCGGCGAGGCCTTGGCGGCCGGCTCCTGAGCTTCGGCATTTTCGGCAAGGGAATCCAGCGCCGGAGCGGCCGGGGAATCCTGAGCGGGTGCTGGCGGGGCGCGATGCACGGGTTGGGGCGGTTCGCCGGGCTCGGGCCGGCCCAACTCCGCGGCGCCCGCCGCGGCGGTTTGGCGGCCATTGGGCAGCAGGATGAACAACACCATCAACAAGCCAGCCGCCAGAAAAGATATGGAGAAGATCAATCCTTGCAAGTGCGAATCGAATTTGGGTTTATCGAGATATTGAACACTCAACCGGATTCCATCGGTAACCAGATATCTGGTATCCGAAATGCCGCTCAAAAAATAGATGAATCCGGCGGCCAATGCGACCAGAAACAATATGAGCAACACCATGTAAAATCCCAAGGGTTGCAGGCGGTTGATCAAGGAATCCATTTTGATCCACTCTCAGGATTGGATGTTTACGCGCCCCGCCGGGAAGCCATGCTCCCCATCGGCAATTCAACCGGCGCGGTTTCTTTGCGTCCCCAATCCCTTTTGCGCGGGGGAAGGGGGATACCCATATCCTTATCATCGGCAAAACAAGAATCATCTTGAGTCCATGTGCCATCTTATCACGCGTGTCAACCGGTGAATCTTTTTATCCGGGGTCATCCCCCCCCCCGCCGGTGGCGAGGCCGTTCGGTTTCCGTTTTTTTCCATTATCTTCCAATGCCAGGCATGGCGCGGGTCATTGCTCCATGGGGTTGGAGGGAGGCTCGATGGGCGGGCCAAGGCCTGCGCGTTCCATGGGAAATGAATCCCTTTTCAGCATCGCCTGGGCGCATTGATGAATCAGCGCTGAAACCCGCTCCTGTTCTCCGGCCATCCCCCCGGCGCCATAGATTTTCTTGAGCAGATTGAGGGGTTTCAGAGCCTCCCTCGGCCGGCCTTCCTTGAGGTAGAGGCCTTGCGACTCCTCCAGATGCGCCGCCGCCTCCGACGCCTCGCCCATGGAGGACAACTCCCCGCCCCGCAAGTGCTTGAGGTTGGCCAGGGCCAGTGTTTCCTGGGGCCCCCGCGAAAAATGTTCGGCCTTTTCGAGGCAGCGGATGGCATGAAGGTGATTGTCCCTTTTTGAGGACATCTTGGCCTGTTCCTGGAATATGTGCACCATCAGTTTGGCGAATCGGAAGTTCTCGGCGATCACGGCGGCCAGGTTGAAATAGCTGTTGGAACGCTCCCACCGCCCCCGTTCCCCCAGGCTTTCGGCCAGATGGACGATCAACAGGGCCTTGCCGTAATGATTGCCCAGTTCGGTGTAGCCCTCCATGATGCGGGCGAATTCCCGCTCCACCTCCTCATGACGCTCGGACATTTTCAGCGCGAGCAACCGGTAGTGCCTGGCCTGGGCGGCCAGATGCTTGTCTCCGGCGTCCTCGAATACGGGAATGGCTTTTTCCAGGTAACTCAACCCGATGGTAAACGAATTGGATTCGACTTTCTTCACGCCGGTGCGGTACCAGGAAACGGCGGTCTCCAGGGTGTCTTGCGAGGCCATGGCGCTCGTGTGGGTTGTGTTCAAGGCCGGCCGGTTTTGCGGTGCCGTTTTTTGGTGCCGTTTTTTGGCGCCTTTTTGCTGTGGCCCCGGCGGTCTTGTTCTGGTAAAGCATGGTCTGCTAGATAATGGCCCGTCATCCCAGCAAAATGCAACACCATCCGAGTGTGGCGGCCCTGTTTTCGACCGTCTTTTTTCAGCGTGTGAAGAGGATCGCTCATGAAACTTGGATTGATGATGGGCTATTCAGGCCCCCGTTTCTCCCTCGATATCGAACTGGTGCAGGAGGCCGAACGGCTGGGCTACCACGTGGCCTGGTCCGCCGAGGCCTACGGTTCCGACGCCGTTTCGCCCTTGGCCTGGCTGGGGGCGAACACCTCCAGGATCAAGCTGGGCACGGGCATCATGCAGATTCATGGCCGCACGCCTTCCAACACGGCCATGACGGCCATGACCATGGATCACCTCTCCGGCGGGCGTTTCATATTGGGCCTGGGGGTCTCCGGCCCGCAGGTGGTGGAGGGGTGGCATGGGGTGGCCTACGGCAAACCGGTGGCCCGCATGCGCGAATACGTATCCATCGTGCGCAAAATCCTGGCCCGCGAGGCGCCCCTGGAGCATCAGGGGGAATACTACCGCATTCCCTATGCCGGCCCGGACGCCACGGGGCTGGGCAAGCCCCTCAAAAGCATCGTTCACGGCAACCGGGAGCAGCCCATCTTCATCGCCGCCATCGGCCCCAGGAACATCGAAATGACCGCGGAAGTCGCCGACGGCTGGATGCCCGTCTTCTTCTCCGCCCAGCGTTACGACGCCATCTTCGCCCCCCTGGTCAAGACCGGCTTCGATCGGGCCGGCGGCGGCAAATCCTCCGCGGACTTCTCCATCGCGCCTTACGTGAGCGTGGCGGTGGGCGACGACGTGCAAGCCTGCCGCGACGCCATCAAGCCCGGGCTGGCCCTCTACGTGGGCGGGATGGGCGCGAGGGGCCAGAATTTCTACAACAAGCTGGTGCGCCGTTATGGCTACGAGGAGGCCGCCGGCACCATCCAGGATCTCTACCTGGCCGGCAAGAAGAAGGAAGCCGCCGCCGCCGTGCCCGATGCGCTGGTGGACGAGGTGGCTCTCTGCGGCCCCAAGGAACGCATCGCCGAACACCTGGACGCCTGGCGGCAGGTGCCGGGCATGGTGCTCAACGTGGGTACGGCGGACGTGAACACCCTGCGCGTGCTGGCCGAACTGGCGCTGTAAGGCCGATGCCCCCCGTGCCCAGGAACCGGCCAAATCTCCGCGGGGAGGGGTGGCCAGTCCGCCGTCAGCCGGGCGGAACGGAGTGAGGCCGTCGCGCTTCCGTCATATCAGGGACGGAAGCACCGCCAGACTCACCCGGAGAGACCCGGCGACCAAACCCACCAGCAGGCCGAAGATCACATGCGCGGCCAGGTGCGCCACGGCCACCTCCACCCCTGCCTGCTGAAATCGCGGCACCGGATGATGCTCCGCCACCAGCACCACCAGCACGAAACTGACCACCAGCCCATGGGCAAAACCGGTGAACAGGCCCAGGGCCACATAAGCCACGAACACAAAGTCCTCGATGGGCAGGGCGCTCCACACGATCACGTACAAAAAGGCGAATACGATTCCCGATAGAAAATGCAGGATCAATCCGGGCAGCATCGCGTTTTCCTCTTTGCGGGTGACAATGCTGCCGATGGCGCGGATCATGTCCGCCTCGGCAAGTCCCCGCCAATGAATCGCATAGAGGGCGCCGGACATCGCCGCCGTGGCGATAAACCCAGCCAGAACCGTTTGAAAAACAGGGAGCATTTTGGATCCTCCTCGGACAAGGGGTGAGGGAGGATTACGGAGCGGTGATGACCACCGCCCCGCGGGCAGATTGGAACCGCAGAGCGATATTATCACCCCCGGATGGAAAAAGCGTACAATTTTAACCGAACTCAGGCTGTAGCCGGCCTTACCTGGGGGAGGCGGGGGCGAGATCTTTTCCTCCGCTGGAGGACGGGGGTCTTGGCGTGAGCGCCCAACCCCGGCATCTTCTCCATGGGCTGTTCAAATCCATGGGCTGTTCAAAAACGCCGGGGAGAGAATCGGACCCGCCCATGGCTGTTTGTGGCAAGTCTGGCATGAGGCCTTTACCGCACCCTCACAAGGCGGATGTTCCGGTGCTTCCTGGTTCCTGGACGGTGCCGCCAGCATTGATCCGGATGCGCATCGCTCCCGCCCAAGACGCCATCAATACGAGGGTGCGCCCAGTGGCCCATCAATTGTTCCGCCATCCAACCCAACCATTCACCGGCGGCCCTTACCCGTTTTAACAACGCCACATCGGAAATCGAGGCAATACCGCCCTGTTTCGCCCGAACCACCGTTTCACGGAGCGAACGGCCGTCCGCTGAATGAATCGACAGCGTGCGATGCAAGGTATCCGCGCCCTCGAATTTTCGGCGACGCTTCAGCGCCCCTGATTCCTCCGCCTTTTCTTGCCAATCCACAGGCAAAAACGACCGCAAAACGGCCCAATGGTCCTCGTATCCATTGATAAATCCATTTTTGTTGATCGTCATCCTCCCCCTTGGATTCGATACAACTGTCAAGTTGGCGCCTATGCCCCTACCCCCACACCCGGCGGGCGACCTCCTGCACCAGGGCCAGCTTGGCCTTTTGGGTGTCGGCGGTGACCGGATTGCCGGCCACGGTGCTGGCGAAGCCGCATTGGGGGCTGACGGCGAGTCGTTCCAGCGGGATGTGCCGGGCCGCCGCATCGATCCGCCGCGCCAGCGCGTCCATGTCCTCCATTCGATCGGTCTTGGTGGAGACCAGCCCCAGCACCACGCTCTTGTGCTCCGGCACGGCGGCCAGCGGCGCGAAATCCCCGGCCCGCGGCGTGTCGTATTCCAGGAAGAAGGCGTCCACATCGATCTCGTTGAACATCTTTTCGGCGATGGCGCCGTAGCCGCCCTCGGAGAGCCACTGTCCCTTGAAATTGCCGCGGCAGAGATGCAGGGCCACCGTCATGTTTTCCGGTCTGCCCGCCAGGCAGGCGTTGAAGAGGGCCACATAGCTGTCCACCAGCGCGTCCGGGTGCTCGCCATCGGCTTTCACCTTTTCGCGCAGCGCGCCGTCGCAGAGCATGGCCAGCGGCACCTCGTCCAGTTGCAGGTAGGTGGCGCCGCGGCCGGCCAGGTCCGCGATTTCCTCCCGGTAGACCCTGGCCAGATCGCTGAAATATTCATCGTCGTCCGCATACCCCGCCGCCCGCGCCGCGCCGGGCTTGCCCCAGAAGTGCATCGTGGGGGGTGAGGGCATGGTGATCTTGGGGGTGGCCTGGGTCACCCTCCGCAAAAAATCGAATTCATCCCCGGCGATGGAGCGGCTCCGTTTCACCCTGCCCGCGATTTTGGGCGCCAGGAAATGGACCGCCCCGCCCGCGCCGTCATGGAAATCGAAGCGCGATCGCGCCACCTCCAGGCCGTCCGTGGCCTCGACAAAATGGGCCCAGTAGGAAACCCGGCGAAATTCGCCGTCGTTGACCGCCGCGAAGCCCAGCGCCTCCTGCAGGGCCACCACCTCCCTGATGGCGCGCTCCTGCTCGCCGCGGAAACTCCCCGCATCGATGCGGCCCGCGGAGAAATCACGGTAGGCCTGGCGCAGGAAATCCGGGCGCAGCAGGCTGCCCACGTGCTCGGCGCGAAAAGGAGGGTTGGTGCGAAAGGATGCTGTCATGGCGGCAACGTCCCGGCGGCCGGCAGGACGCCCATTGGAAGGTCAGCCATTGGCGGCCGCATGCAAGGGCCGCGGGCAAAAGCTGAGTGTTGAGACAGCGTTCCCTGGATGCGTTCGGTGGCCGAATTTCGCGGCCGGGATTTTCCAAGGATGCGAAAAAATCCTTTTTTCTGCTTGGGCCAATGAACCCCGCATGAATGGTGTTCCATTAGCACGATTTATCCTTTTCCTCCCTTTGGCCGGGAATTTTTTTCCCCGGATGGAATTCCCATCTTGCTTTTGCGGCGGGGGATGATAGAGTGAACATACATTCATCATCGGTATTTTGGCAAGGTGCGTTGGGGGCGGGCGCGGGATTGTTTCCACGGGAATCCCCGCGCGAGGTTTCCATCGCCTTTTCCCACCGGCCTTTCCCAGCGTGCCCGCGCCCTCCACGGTTTTCCCTTTTCCTCGCGGGTGCAAAATCCGTTTTCCCCGGTTATACTTTTTCCGGCCCTGGGATTCCCGCCGATGCGGTGTTTTTCGGCATCCGATCCTGCCGATGCGGTGTTTTTCGGCATCCGATCCTGCCGATGCGGTGTTTTTCGGCATCCGATCCTGCCGATGCGGTGTTTTTCGGCATCCGATCAAGACCGCCCACTCTGGAGCAAACCATGCTGTTTGGAAGAGACCCCCGCAAGAAGGCCTTGTTGGAACTGGCCATGAAACAGGTGGAAAAGGTGCTCAAGGAAATGGTGGACGACGGGAAAAACCTGGAAAAACTGAAATTCAAGAAATACCAGAAAACCCATTATACCAATTGCATCTGCACCAAATGCCTGAAAGCCAAGCGCAACAAAAACCCCCATCAACGGGGCCTGCTGGAGGACGGATACAAGGTGTACGTGGATGTGGAGGATGAGGAGCAGGGAGGGTGAGCGCGGAAGCCGGTGTGATTCTTTTTGAAGGGATCCCTTCTCCGCCGCTGGCGGCGGAGAAGGGGCCGGAGGTTTGATCCCTCGCCGCTGGCGATGGGATCATCGATGGATTTTCCTTCGCGGACGCGCCAAGCCCGGGCTGGGTATCCGAAAAACGCCAGGGATGGAGGAACGGGATTTCCGTGGATTCCCTTGGATCAATCGGCCGGTTCGGGCACCTTGATGCGATTGATGATCACTTGCTGCAGGATCGACAGAATATTGCTGGTCAGCCAGTACACCACCAGGCCAGAGGGAAAACTAATCATGAAAAAGGTGAAGACGATGGGCATCAGCATCATGATCTTGGCCTGGGTGGGGTCCATGGCCGTGGGGGACAACTTCTGCTGAAGCACCATCGAGGCCCCCATCAATAGCGGGGTGACGAGCAGGCCGTCCTTGGCGGAGAGGTCCGTGATCCAGAAAATGAAGGGTTCGTGGCGCAACTCGATGGCGCCGGACAAGGCGATGTAGAGCGCGAAGAAAATCGGAATCTGCAACAAGATGGGCAGGCATCCCCCCAGCGGATTCATCTTGTGCTTTTTGTAGAGACCCATCATCTCCTTGTTCAATTTCTCCTTGTTCTTCTTGAACTTTTCCTTCAGGGCCGCCATCTTCGGCTGAAGTTTCTGCATCCGCTTGATGTTGAGCATGCCCTTGTAGGTGAGCGGAAAGAGCAACAGGCGCACCACGATGGTCAACATGATGATCGCAACACCGAAATTTCCCGTGAAACTGTAAAACCAGCGCATCAGCGAAAGCATGGGACGGCCCAGTATGCCCATGGTCATGTAGATGGAGGATTCCAGGTTCCCCTGGAATTTTTCCATGTCGGCCACCCTGCGAGGCCCCAGATAGAGCTTGAAATTTCCCTCGATCGATTCCCCCGGCTGCAAGGTGGCCTGAGTCAACTCCATGCCGAATTCGGCGGCCCAGGTGGTGGCGTCTTCCTTTTTCACTTCCCGCGAAATGTAGAAACCATGGCTGATCTTGGAATCGACCGCCTGCACCGCGGTGATGAAATAGGTGTTGGCGACGGCCAGCCATTGAGGTTTGGGCACTTGCAGCGTGTCCGAAATATCATCCGCGTCCTCGGTTGATACGCTGTCGTCCTCCCTCCAAATCGGCCCCTGGTGGCTTCCCATCGCAGTGATTTGCACCCCTGCTTCCGGTCCTTCTCCAAACAAGGCGGCCACCCGGAGCGGTTTGGGTGTGTTGGTGGAGTTGACCACCTTCAGGGAAAAGCCCACCACGTACGAGTCGGGATAAAAGGTGAAGGTCTTGATCATCAGCAGCCCGCCCGCCTGTTGATAGCGCATCACCAGCTTTTCCGGCTGGCCCTGCTCGGGATCGACATGGACGGTGTTTCGGTCGACGGAATAGTTTTCTTCCCCGAACAGGCGCGAGAGGGATTCCTCGCCGGAAAATCGAATCCCGAAAATGGGGTTTTCGGGGCTCGCCCGGGAGGCCATGTTGACCCTCTCTTCGGTGTCCACCTGCTCCTTTTCGAACCAACTTGACACACTTCTGAGCGCCGGGACCAAATCCCCCCAGTTGATGTTTTCCTTTTCCACATGGAAAGGCTTCAAGCGGAAGTCGGTCAGCAGGGCTCCCCGATTGGTGAAGACGGCCGAATAGAGGGGCGTCTCGATCAGGATATCCCTCGCCCTGACCTTTTTCTCCGCGGCGGTTTGCCCATCGGGTTGGGCGGGTTTCCGCGCGGGGGTGGAGGGGGCCTTTTGCGGGGAGGGCTGGGTTTTTTGCGGCTTGTCCGCCACCTCGGGGGGAGGGGGTGGAGCCGATATGAAAAAATAGCTGTACCCAATCATCACGAACATTGAAAGGGCGATTGCCAGAAAAAATTTTTTGTCCATGTGCTATCCGAAACGGCAAACGCCCTATGGTCCCGCAGGGGTTTGGAGGTTGGGACGATCCGGAATCGGATCGAACCCGCCGGGATGAAAAGGGTGACACTTCAATAGGCGCACCACCGCCAGCCAGCACCCGCGAATGGCCCCAAAATGCTCCAGTGTCTCCAAGGCGTAATGGGAGCAGGTGGGATGAAACCGGCAACTGGAAGGGAGCCAGGGAGAAATCGCCACCTGATAACCCCGCACCAAAAACTTCAAGGCGCTAACCATTGCCAGCCCCTGGGCGGGCCGCCTGGTTGAGATTGGCGAACAGTTTTTGAATCTCTTCTTCAACAATGGAAAGCCGAACCTGCTGCTCTGGACGGTGGGTTAAAAAAAGGCAGATATCGTGGGGAATTTCCAATTGCTCCCGGTTCAATCGAATGGCCTCTCTCACAACACGCTTGAACCGGTTCCTTTGTGGCGCGTTGCCGACGGATTTCCGCACCGAAATCATGAACCGGGAGTGGGGAGCGCCGGAAACAAGGAATTTCGCCTGGAGCATGCCCAGACGAAGGTATTTCCCCTGTTGGAAAACCCGGTCGATTTCTCGTTTGGCGCGCAATCGCACGGAATTGGGAGGTGGCGGGGCAGGGGTTCTCACCGGCCCCATCTCCTCGGTCGTTTCCTAGACAGCCAAGCGGGTTCGGCCCTTCATGCGCCGGCGCTTTAAAACCCTTCTGCCTGCCTTGGATTTCATGCGGGCGCGAAAACCGTGTTTCTTTTTCCGCCTGCGGTTGTTGGGTTGAAACGTTCTTTTCATAGCGAAAACCGATCCCGGTTTTTCCCGTCCCGTTTAAAGGGTGAATGCAAACAATTATTACCCCACAAATTCCGGGCGCTGTCAACGGCCGGATTGCCCGGGGGGCGCCCGCATTTGCTGGAGGAAAAAGATTGGCGCCCCATTCAATTCGCTCCGGGGGGGGG
>JACZSY010000291.1 GCA_022573975.1 SAR324 cluster bacterium
GTTTATCAGTGTTCATCTGTGGCTAACAATGCAGTTCGCAGGCCCCTCCTGCAGTTTGTCCTCCGCGTTCATCGGCGTCCATCCGCGGTTCAAATTGCTGTTTGCGGTGACTGCAGTTCGCCGTTCTCTGCGCCTTTGCGTCTTTGCGAGACCCTTTGCAGTTCATCAGTGTTCATCTGTGGCTGAAAATGCAGTTCGCCGTTCCTCCCTGATGCGCACCGGCCGAAACCCGATGCGGGAAATGCGCGGCTCGGTGTTATCCTCTCCGCGTGTTATCATGCCGGGATTTCATTCCCCGTGACGACTATCCATTTGGCCATGAACGCGCGACGAATTGCTCTGTTGGTGACGCTGGCGGCGGTGTTTTACGGAGGCTTCTTTTCCGGCTTTCCGGCCCGCGCGGCGGAAATCGGGGAGAGCGTGAACGTGGCCGGGAGCCTTCGCAAGCTGACCGTGATCACCCACAAAGGCCGGGAGGCCTGGGCGCGGTACGTGGCCCAATCGGCCAAGCGGTTTTTGCAGGCGGCCGGCGCCTATCTGGACACGCCGCCGAACGCTCCCGGGGAAATCTTCCTGGTGGGCCGGCGGAAGGTCACCCTGGAGGGAAAATGGGTGGGCGGCTATGTGCGGGGGAACCGGGTCTATCTGCAATACGACCTGATCGGGCCGGGATACCCCTGGAAGCTTTTTCATGGCTTGGGACATCTCTGGTTCGCCTACCAGGGTCATATGGGCAACAAGGACCAGGTGGCCTGGTTCATCGAGGGGGCGGTGAGCTACCTGGCCATCGCCATGAACGACATCCCGGCGGGCCAGCCCGGAGCGCTCATGCTGGAGGATCGGGAGCGGGGCTCGATCCTGGCGGGCACCCTGGCCGGTTTCCGCGCTCCCCAGGCCGACCTGCCCATGCACATCGATTTCCGCAACCAGGGGGGGGAGTTGTCGCGGTTCTGGTACAACAAGACCTTCAAGCTGCAATACCTGCTCTACCGGGAGTTGGGCGCGAAAAATTACCGCAAACTGCTGCGCGCCTTCCACAAAAAGCCCCGCTTTGGCCAGGCCCAGCCGCTGCTGGAAATGATGTATCGGGTCAAGCCGATGGACTGGAAGGCTTTCCTCGGCGGGTGGGTCTTTCCGGGCGCCTACGGTGCTTTGGCCTACCGGGATTTCCAGGACGCCGATGGGGACGGGCTGATCGGCGTGGACGAGTATTACGCCAAAACCGACCCCGCCAAACCCGACAGCGACGGGGACGGCATTCCCGATGGGGCCGAGGTCGCGCTGGGCCTCGATCCCCTCAAGGCGAACCCCCGCGCCGAGGCGGAAGAACTGGCCCCGTTCGTGGACGGCGACCCCGCGGAATGGGCCGGCCTGAAGGCAACCACCTTGCAGGATCCCCGCGGCGATTCCACCGGCGGGCCGTCCCTGGACATGGTGGAACTGTCCTACCTGATCAAGCGCCGGGCACTCTACCTGATGATACGAACCGCCGAGCCGCCCAGCGCTCCCGGTCACGTGGTTTTCTCCCTGGTGGTGGACGCCAACCTGGACCATCGCTTCGACCGCACCTTCACCTTCTCCCTCAGCAACCCCCGCACGGTCTGGCGCTATCTGCCCGCCACGAAGGAGACCGCCATATTCTCCGGTCAGCACGGCGGAAAAGGCCGGGTGATCGAGATGGTCATTCCCCTGGAGCGCATCGGCTCGGCCCGGTTCCAAATCCTGCCCACCCTCTGGGACAACCGCCGCAAGCGCGCCATCGACGGTTGGAGCAAGTGGATTCCGATTCAGGTGAAAGAAGCGCCCCCCACCCAATGAATCGCCGGGGGGATTTCCTCAAGGCCGGATCGTGGAATCGGATCGTGGAATCGGATCGTGGGATATTGACCCCGGAGGCGCGATGGGTTGTAACTCCGGAGAGGGAACGCGAACAAAAGCGGGTGGGGGATTCCGGAATTTGAAAACAGGGGGTGGTTGACGCATGCCCGACAAAACGCCTTACCTGGACACATTCGCCCGGGACAACCTTCCGCCCAGGGAGTTGTGGCCGGAAATGGATTTCAGCGTCCTCCCCGAGCTGAATTATGCGGAGTCCTTCAACTGCGCCGCGGAGTTGCTGGACCGATTCGTGGCGGCGGGCGGCGGGGATCGGATCGTCTTCCGCGGGCCGGGAGGCGTCTGGCGCTATGGGAAGTTGCTGGAACAAGCCAACCGCATCGCCAACGTGCTCACCGGCGAGTTTGGCCTGCGCCCCGGCAACCGGGTGCTGTTGCGCGGACCCAACCACCCCATGCTGGCGGCCTGCTGGTTCGCCGTGGTCAAGGCGGGAGGCATTTGCGTGTCCACCATGCCCCTGCTGCGCTCCCGCGAGTTGTCCTACATCGCCGAAAAAGCGGAAATCCGGCTGGCCGTCTGCGACCGCCGTTGGGCCGGGGAGTTGGAAACGGCCCGCGTGCGCACCCCCCAATTGGAGCAGGTGGCGTATTTCAATTGCGAGGAGGAGCTCAAGGGGCGGCCCTCCCTGGAAGCCATGGCCGCCGAAATGCCGGATACGTTCGAGAACGTCCCCACCCGGGCCGACGACGTCGCCATGATCGCCTTCACCTCCGGCACCACCGGCCAGGCCAAGGGCACCGTGCACTTTCACCGGGACGTGATGGCGGCCTGCGACTGTTTTCCGCGCTCCACCCTGAAAGCCGGCCCGGACGACATCTTCATCGGCACGCCCCCGCTGGCCTTCACCTTCGGGCTGGGCGGGCTGCTGCTGTTCCCGATCCGCGCGGGCGCTTCGGTGGTGTTGCTGGAGAGCGCCACGCCCGAAAGCCTGCTCCAGGCCATGGCCGATGAAAAGGCCACCGTCTGCTTCACCGCGCCCACCATGTTCCGCGCCATGACCCCTTTGGCGGGAGACTACGACCTGGGCGCGCTGACCAAATGCGTCTCGGCGGGGGAGACCCTGCCCCTGTCTGTCTACCAGGGCTGGGAGGCCGCCACCGGCGTGCGCATCATCGACGGGCTGGGAACCACCGAACTGCTGCACATCTTCATCGCCGCCGCCGGGGACGACATCCGCCCGGGGGCCACGGGAAAACCCATTCCCGGCTACCAGGCCCAGGTGGTGGACACCGGCGGCCAGGCCCTGCCCCCCGGCACGCCCGGCCTGCTGGCCGTGCGCGGCCCCACCGGCTGCCGCTACCTGGACGACGCCGAGCGCCAGAAACAATACGTCCAGCATGGCTGGAACCTCACCGGCGACCTCTACGTGATGGACGAGGACGGCTACTTCTGGTATCAATCCCGCGCCGACGACATGATCGTCTCCGCCGGGTACAACATCTCCGGAGCGGAAATCGAAGACGTGCTGCTGGAGCATCCCAGCGTGAAGGAATGCGGCGTGGTGGGCGTCCCCGACCCGGAGCGGGGCCAGATCGTGAAGGCCTTCGTCGTGCTCAACGATCCCTCCCCAGACGAAGCGGCCACCGCCATCGAATTGCAGGACTTCGTGAAGCAGGAAATCGCCCCCTACAAATACCCCCGCGCCATCGCCTTCCTGGACGCCCTGCCCCGCACCGAAACCGGCAAGCTGCAACGCTTCCGCCTGCGGGAGATGGGGTAGGATGGTCGCCAGTCAACCAATTGGCTTCGATTTGTCACCGCCGGTGACCGCCGATAATTACGATTGGTGCCGTGCCCTATCCTGCCTGCCCATTCATTGGGTTCGAATTGGCGCCACCGCTCAACGTCGATGGACAGCGATTGCCCGCTCCCCGCCACCGGGAGAGTAACCGCAACTGGAAACCACAGATGAACACTGATGGGCACGGATTTAATCGCGAACTGCAACAGCGGCCTCACCCCAGCCTCACCACAAACAGCATGGTGGGGTTGACCCTCTCCGATGCGGAGAGGGTAAAAGCGTCGTATTTACAATGGTTTATGACCGGTGAAAACCCTCTCCGCATCGGAGAGGGTGAGCGGCTTTAGCCGCTCGGGTGAGGCCTCGTCGGAAAAACTTCGATCTTCCAAATCAACCCACCCCAAGGAAAAAAGATCTCCCCTATCTGAAACGTTAGAGAACAATTGTACACTATTTCAACCAAAATGTCAAGTAAAAATAAACATGGGTCCACCGAAAACCTAACGATCCTTCCTGGAATTGAGTTGAACCGCCCGAATATGGTATAGAGTTGTCACACCATTTCAGTGGGAATCCCGGCATCGTCGATATGAATGGGGGTGTGGATGAAACAGGGATACAGATTCCTGACCGCATTGGTTCCGCTTGCAATACTGATCGTTTTTTCCGCCGTGCTGCTGGCCTTGCCGGGCTGCGACAAAAAAACGGGCGATGAAGAGGCGCAGGACCAGGCCGGTGATGGCAGGGTGGGCGTGTTGATCGTGCTGAAGGGGCGCGCCACCGTGTTCCGGGGAGACCGCACCATTACCGTGAGGCGGCGCTATTTTTTTGGAACCCGAAGACCGGGTGCGCACCGGGCCGAAAGCCAAGGTGCGGGTGATTTATTTCGCTCCCTTGAAAGGATCGGCCTTTATCGCCACCAGGAAAACCGAATTCGTGGTTCGGGGCGGCGGTTGGTTCGGCGCTTGGATCTTCCTTCGGTGTTCCTTTCGCACCGATTACGGCCCGTCGACCAGCGGCCTTAGCGTGGGTTTCCGCCTTGTGAGGTTGCGGTAGGGGGTAATCCCCAACCCCAGCCCTTCCCCATCAAATGGGGAAGGGTGACTTCTTTGCTTATATCATTGTAAATAAGACGCTTTTCCCCTCCCCATTTGATGGGGAGGGGTGCCCGAAGGGCGGGGTGGGGATTCGGGCGTCGCAATACCCAACCCCACCCATCCGTGTTGATCTGTGTTCATCCGCGGTTTTTCTGCGGTTGGCAGTTCTTCGAAACTCGGCGA
>JACZSY010000066.1 GCA_022573975.1 SAR324 cluster bacterium
AGGCCATGCTCCGCAAGAGGACCGCAAACCGGTTCACCGTGTTGCACCGCATCCATGCGCATTTTTTCCAGTTCAAGTGAGGGCCTGCAAATGACTCCCGGCAGGTGACCATTCACCGCGGGCGCGTCAGATGTTCCTCGATACGTTCTCCCAGTAGGGATCGCGCAGGCGGCGCTTGAAGATCTTGCCGGTGTCTTCCCGGGGCAGGTCGCCGCGGAACTCGATGCGGCGCGGCACTTTGTAATCGGCGAGGCGTTCGGCCAGGTAGGCCGTCAGTTCCCCGGCGTCAGGGGTCACGCCGGGGGCGGGTTGCACCACGCCCAGCAGCGCCTCCCCGTAATGCTCGTCGGGGATGCCGAACACGGCGCAGTCGGCCACCGCTGGATGCCGCACCAGCACCGCCTCGATCTCCGCTGGGTAGATGTTGACCCC
Organism: SAR324 cluster bacterium; assembly: GCA_022573975.1. Classification (GTDB taxonomy): domain Bacteria; phylum SAR324; class SAR324; order SAR324; family JACQKK01; genus JACZSY01. The sequence continues at coordinate 433 of JACZSY010000066.1, forward strand.
GCCGGAGATCACCATGTCGCTGCGGCGGTCGCGGAGGAACAGGTAGCCGTCGGCGTCCAGGTAGCCCAGGTCGCCGTTGGTGACCAGCCCATCGCGCTCGATTTCACGGCGCTTGGCCTCGTTGCCGTGGTAGGTGAATTGGGTGTGGGCGGGGTCGATCATGTAGATTTCGCCGATTTCCCCCGCCTTCAACGCCTCGCCGTCCTCCCCCAGGATTTTCAGGATGACGCCCTCGGCGGCCCGGCCCACGGTGCCCGGCCGCTCCAGGGTTTCGGGGCTGGTGCAATAGGTGACGATGCCCGCCTCGGTGGAGCCGTAATACTCGTTCACGATCGGCCCCAGCCATTGGATCATCGCCTCCTTGACCTCCGGCGGGCAGGGGGCCGCCGCGTGGACGATGTGCTCCAGGGACGACAAATCGTAGCGGGCGCGCGCCGCCTCGGGCAGTTTCAGCAGCCGCACGAACATGGTGGGCACCATCTGTACGCTGGTGATGGCGTGGCGCTCCACCAGCGCCAGGAATTCCTCTGGGTCGAAGCGGTGCTGGAGCACGATGGTTCCCCCCGCCAGAGCGGTCAGCGCGGCATAGGCGTTGGGGGCGCTATGGTAGAGGGGCGCCGGGATGACGGTGCGCATGCCGGGACGGATGCCGAACACCAACCCCACCCGGCCCATCAAATGGGCCTCCTGCTCCGGGGTGCTCGCCTCCCGGCGCACGCCCTTGGGCCGCCCGGTGGTGCCGGAGGTGTAGATCATCGCCGTGGAAGGCTTGCGTTCTCCCCGCCAGGGATCGAAGCCCTCCAGCCAGCCGCTCCACTCCACCGCGCCATGGGGAAGGCGGCATTGGGCCGGGTCGAGCCCGTAGGCTTCGGCGATTTCCGGCGGGGTGGGCACGGCCAGCACCGCCAAATTTCCGGGCAGCGCGGCCCGGCACGGCTCCAGCAGATCGGCGTGGGCCACCAACGCCTTGGCGCCGGAATCTTCCAGGATATAGCGCACTTCTTCGGCCTTGAAATGCCAGTTGACCGGCACCGCGATGGCGCTCAGCATCCGCGCGGCGAAGGAGGCCTCCTCGAATTCGATGTCGTTGCGCATCAGGATGGCCAGGGTGTCTCCTGGACCCACCCCCAGCGATTCCAGCCCCCGCGCGGCCCGCGCGGCCCGCAGCATCAGCGCTTCCAGGGACAGCTTGCGTTCACCGCTGATAATTTCACCGCCCATCGCAGCACCAGCCATGCGGTTCTCCCTCCGATTTTTTTTCACGGGCCGATCCGGAAATGAAGCGCCGCGGCCGATGCGCCAATCCGCCGGCGGCCCCCAGCCGGCCGCGGCCTCCAACGGCCACCTTATCCAATCGCAGCAAAAGAATGAAGACGCTTGTGAAATCAACCCACGGCGGCACGGGCGTCCCCGCCCATGGGGGCCGCCTTGCTTTCGCCCGCCGCGCGGGTAGAATGGCGCCATACTTCGATTGCTCTCAACACCCCCACCCCCGACAGCGCCGTGACCACACCGACCCGAACGGCTCAGCCTAACCCTGCGGCCAAACCCGCGGAAGATTCCACGGAAGATTCCACGGAAGATTCCACGGAAGATTCCACCGATCGTCCGGCCTCCGTGGCGGAGGAAGCCTACCGGCTGGACAATCCCTTCGCGCCGCCTTCCCCCGAGCCTCCCACGCCCGCGCGCCACCAGGCCGAATACGAGGCGGTGCTGGAACGGGGAGAGGAATTGATCGCCCTGGGCCAGGCCATGGGCGGGCCGGCCAGGGTGATGCAGCAGCATGCCAAGCAGCGCATGACCGTGCGCGAGCGGGCGCATTTCCTGACCGAATTGGAACCCAACGTGCTGTTCCAGAACTGGGGAGAAAACCTGGACGGCGCCTCCATTCTCACCGCCCTGATCAACATCGACGGCCGGGACGTGGCCCTCTACGGGCACGATTTCACCCAGCGGGCCGGCTCCATGGACGCCACCAACGGAGACAAGCTGGCCCGGCTGCTTTACATGGCGGCCGAAAACGGCATCCCGGTGATCGGCATGAACGACTCCGCCGGGGCTTTCGTGCCCGCGGGGGTGGGGGGGCTGGACGGCTACGCCAAGGCCTTCACGGCCATGCGCAAAATCAGCGGCGTGGTGCCCGCCATCATGATCATGTTCGGCTACAACGCGGGGGGCGGTTCCTACCTGCCGCGCCAGGGTTCCTACGTGATCCAGCCTGAAAACACTTTTTTCGGCCTCACCGGCCCGGACGTGGTGCGCGAATCCCTGGGGGAGGACATCGGCGCGGACGATCTCGGCGGACCGAAGGTGCACTCGGCCACCGGCGTGGTGGACCTGACGGCCCAATCGGAATCCGACGCCATCCGGCTGACCCTCAAGCTGCTCAGCTACCTGCCCAGCAACAACCACTCCACCGCCCCCTTCCGGGCCACATCGGACCCCATCGGCGGCTACATGGAGGAAGAGGCGATTCTGCTGCAACGGGCCTTCACCACGCCCAATTCGGGTTTCAACACCCCCTTCGACATCACGCTGTTCCTGCAACAACTGGTGGACCATGGGGATTATTTCGAGATTCAACCCGGCCGCGCCCGCAACATCGTCACCGCCTACGGCCGCCTGGGCGGGCACGTGGTGGGCTTCGTGGCCAACAACTCCGCTTTCAACTCGGGCAATATCGACGTGGCCGCCGCCCAGAAGGCCACCCGTTTCATCCGCTTTTGCAACCTGTACAACATCCCCATGATCTTCATCGAGGACGTCACCGGCTTCGCGCCCGGCTCGGAGCAGGAACGCCTCGGCGTGGTGCAGGCCGGCCGCGCCTTTCTCGACGCCATCGTGGACTTGCGGGTGCCCCGCCTGACCCTGATCGTCCGCAACGCCTACGGCGGCGCCTATGCCTCCTACAACAACTACCCCACCGGCGCCGACGCCGTGTTCGCCCTGCCCTCGGCCCGCATCGCCGTGATGGGGCCCGCCGGCCGGCAGTTCATCTACAAGGACGAGTTCCGCGCCATCATCGCGGACTATCGCCGCGAACGCGCCGGGGACGAGCAGGCCGCCGCGCAAAATCGCGACCGGCGCATGGCTGGGCTGACCCTGCGCTATGAGAAGGAGTTGATGAACCCCGAGGAAGCCCTGCGGCTGGGTTCCGTCTCGCGCATCGTGATGCCCGGCTACAGCCGCAAAGTGCTGGGGGAGTTCCTGGAATTCAAGATGCGCCATTACACCCCCAGCCCCATGGGCGGCGTGCAGCGCGAATAGGGGCACGGCCGGCAAGACGGCCACCGTTCGGGTTTTCCATGGCGGGAGAACCAATGCGCTTCCCTGTTTTTCTTCCTTTGACGCTTCCGGTTCCGCATCCATGATCCCCGTTTCCACCTTTGCCGGTTTTCCCGGTTTCCCGGCCAAGGATGGCGCCCCTCCCCGGCATCGTGTGCCCCCCCAGGAAAGCCTTGCCGCATCCCGGCGCGTTTGGCGCCCTTGTCCCGAGCTTTCCCCCAACCCAAGGTCCGGGGCGCCATGAATGACCGGCCGGTATTTTTCGTGGGAGATATCCAGGGATGCGCCCGCGAACTGGAACTGCTGTTGGAACGCGCCGGTTTCCGCAAGGACGCCCACCGGCTGATCCCGGTGGGCGACACCATCAACCGGGGGCCGGACGCGCCCGGAGTGCTCGACATACTGGACCGGGCGAGGGCCGAGCCGATCCTGGGCAATCACGAGCGCGCGCTGATCGCCATCCACTATTCCGGGGACGTGCCTCCCTGGGCCGAAAGCCCCCGCTCCGCCTACGCCCAGCTGATGGCGGCCGGGCAATGGGAGGCCGAAATCAAGCGCATCGCCCAATGGCCGTTGTGGCGCGACGGCCCGGACTGGATCGCGGTGCATGCCGGGCTGCATCCCCTCCGCCGCCCGGCGCACACCCACCCGGTTTTTCTGACCGAGGTGCGCTTCTGTGACGAGGGGGGACACCTGCCGGAGCATGTGCCCAAGAATACCCTCGACCCCCCCGAAGGCTTCAAGCCCTGGTTCGACCATTACAGCGGGGAAAGCACCGTCATCTTCGGCCACTGGGCGCGGCGGGGGCTGGTGCGGGGGGAAAAAACGCGGGGTCTGGACACGGGTTGCGTCTACGGGGGCCGGCTGACCGGGCTGTGGTGGCCGGACGATACGCTGGTGCAGGTGGACGCCTTGAAGAACTACCGGCCCGTGGCCGGGGGGGAGGACGAAGGGGTCGTCTGATACCATCCCCCCGGCGGGGCGCCGGAAACAATCGCCCCAGCAGGGCGCCGGAATCCATCGCCCAGCGGGGCGCTGGAACCCATCGCCAAGGCGCATCGCCGGAAGCCCGGCGGCCCACATTTCACGGTTTCATGATAAGTTGGGAAACCTGGAGGGCGGATTCAGGGCTGAAACCTGTTGTTGACAACCCCTGCCTTGACCCAAAACCTTTCCCGGACTGTGCGGGCGTTTCGGGCAGGGGCCCCCGGGTGAGGGCCGCCAGGTTCCGTTCGAGGCCGGGCAGGAAGCAACTCACATTTTGCAGGGAGATTAAGATGAAAAAATGGGCGGTGGCGGCCATGGGGCTTTTTTTGTTTTTGGGAAACAGCGCCTGGGGACAGGATATGGAGGCCACGACCAACGACGGCAGGGCGGTGATCCTGATGGAAAACCACACCTGGAGATTCGCCGAGACAAGTTCCGGGGGGTCGGCGCCATCCGAACCTTACAAAATACCGGCCAGCTCCACCCGGCTGGTGCGGAGCACCCGGGGGGATTTCGGCCTCTGGCTGGACGATTCCAAATGGCGCATTCAACGGAAGAAACACAGTCCGGACACCATGTTTGAGTTTCAACACAAGAATGGAGACGCCTACGCGATGGTGATCGCCGAAAGAATCACCGTGCCCCTCAAGGCGCTCCGGCAGGTGGCCATCGACAATGTCAAATCGGTGGGCAAGAAAACCCGAGTGGTCCGCGAGGAAAAACGAATGGTCAACGGCCATGAGGTGCTGCTGATGAAAATCACGACCGTCATTCAATTCATTCCATTCGTTTATTACAACTATTATTACACTGGAAAAATCGGGTCGATTCAGATCATTACCTACACCGGAGCCAACCTGTTCGAGGAATACAAGGCGGATTTCGAAGATTTGTTGAACGGATTCGTGATCCTGGGAAAAAGGAGATGAGCATTTGCCCCCCCCCGCTCCGCAAACCAGGGTGTGTCAGGCAGGGAGTGGGTCAAGGTGATGGTGTGTCAATGTGATAGTGTGTCAATGTGATAGCGTGTCAATGTGATAGCGTGTCAATGTGATAGTGCGTCACCCATTTCCTTGAGAGTTGCACCGGGGGGCGGAACCCCTGGCAATCGGCCCGTTGCCTGGAGGCGGGGGAAGCGTTGCGCCAATTCACTCGCCGCCATCCTCCTCTCTCCGCAAAACCCTACCCGGAAAGACAATCGTCAATTGACTTCCCCACCAGGGTTGCCTACAGTTGAAAATTGTCGTCTTGAGGCGTTAATTGCGCTGGTTCCGCTCTTATGCGCTGATTTTTCATGGTGCGGCCGGTTGTTTTCCCGGCGTTCGAGGCCGTGTTTATTACAGCCGGGATTTTTTAACAATTTATCGGACTGATTCACCGAGATGTTCGAGTCCCTGCAGGAGAAGCTTTCCGGCGCCCTGAGCAAGATCCGGGGCAGAAGCCGCCTCACCGCGTCCAACATCGAGGAGGCGCTGGGCCAGGTGCGCGTGGCGTTGCTGGAGGCCGACGTGAACTTCCGGGTGGTGCGGGCCTTCCTCAACACGGTGCAGGAGCGCGCCCTGGGCGAGGAGGTTCCGGGCGGCATTTCGGCGGGTCAATACTTCATCCAGATCGTCAGCGACGAGTTGGCGGCCATGATGGGTGGCGAGCACCAGGGGCTCAACCTGGAAGGGCCGGCCCCGGCGGTGATAATGCTGGTGGGGCTGCAAGGCTCGGGTAAAACCTCCACCATCGGCAAGCTGGCGAAGCTGCTGCGCGACGAGGGCCGCAAGCCCTACCTGGTGTCCACGGACGTCTACCGCCCGGCCGCCATCGACCAGCTTCGCGCCCTGGCCGAGACCCTGGATGTGCCCTGTTACGATTCCAAGCCCACCGACGATCCGGTGGAGATCGCCAGGGCCGCGGTGGATGCGGGGCGCAAGGCCGGTGCGGACGCGGTGCTGATCGACACGGCGGGACGGCTGCAGATCGACGAGGAGTTGATGGCCGAGCTGGATCGCATGAAGGCCGCGGTCAATCCGCGCGAGATGCTCTACGTGGCCGACGGCCTGACCGGGCAGGACGCGGTGAACACCGCCCAGACCTTCCACGAACGGTTGGAGTTGACCGGGCACGTGTTGACCAAAATGGACGGAGACGCCCGGGGCGGCGCGGCGCTCTCCATCCGGGCGGTCACACAGCAGCCGATCAAGTTCATCACCGTCGGAGAGAAGCTGGAAAACCTGGAACGCTTTCACCCGGACCGCATCGCCAGCCGCATCCTGGGGATGGGCGATCTGGTCTCCCTGATCGAAAAAGCCCAGGAGACCTTCGATGAGGAAAAGGCGCTGGAGCTCCAGCGCAAGATGGCCAGCAACGCGTTCACCTTGTCCGACTTCCTGGACCAACTTCGCGCAATTCGTTCCATGGGTCCGTTGAAGGAGCTGATGGACATGGTGCCCGGCATGTCGGGCATGGTGAAAAACACCAACGTGGACGAAGGGCAGTTGAAGAAGGTCGAGGCCATCATCTGCTCGATGACCCTGCGGGAGCGGGAAAACCACCAGATCATCAACATGTCCCGCCGCAACCGCATCGCCAAGGGCAGCGGCACCCGCTCCAACGACGTCAACAAGATGCTCAAGCAGTTCTCCCAGATGCGCAAGATGATGAAGAAGCTGGGACGCCTCGGCGGCGATCCCCGGCGCATGGAGCAGAGCCTGGGCGCGATGGCGCCGGGTGGCGGGATGCCTCCCGGAGGACCCTTCCAGCATTGAGGGAGCCTTTTTGACGGGGGCCTCCGCAGGCGTTTTTTTGATGGAGCCAAATGATGGAGCCGCGGGCCAGGCTGTTTTTTGCAGGCATCCAGATTGGATCGCCAATCCGGCTTTTAACGATAATCATGCAATCGATTCACGCAGCATAAGGAGAAACCATAACGTGGCGACCCGGATCAGACTGGCCAGGGGCGGCAAGAAAAAAGCACCCTTCTATCGCATCGTGGTGGCGGATGGCCGCGCGCCGCGGGACGGAAAATTCATTGAGCGCATCGGCAGCTACGATCCCCAGCTCTCCGAAAACAAAGTGATCCTGGACCTGGAACGGGCCCGGCACTGGCTGGATGTGGGCGCCCAGCCTTCGGATCGGGTGGCCAAATTGTTCACCCTCCAGGGCATCGAGCACAAGCTGGTGGTGATCAAGAAATATCCCGACCCGCCCCCCAAGGCCGAAAAACCCAATGCGGAGGCCAAGGCCGAACCCGCCAAACCGGCGGATGCCAAACCGGAGGAAAAGGCCGAAGCGGAAAAACCGGCGGAAGCCAAAGCCGAAGAAACCAAAGCCGAAGAAGCCAAGCCGGCGGAGGAAAAGGCCGAAGCAGCCAAAGCCGAAGCAGCCAAGCCGGCGGAGGAAAAGGCCGAGAAAAAGGCCGAGGCTGAAGCGGACAAGCCGGAAGAAAAGGCGGAGAGCGCCAAGGCCGAAGCAGGCAAGGACGCGGACAGCACACCCAACGATGAAAAAGCGGCCGCCCAAAAAGACGATGGAAATAAAGACGGTGGCTCAAAGGACGGTGGCTCAAAGGACGGCGCCGAAAATGGCGCTGGCGAAAAAATGGCCGAGGGGAGCAAGGACCCAAAAGCATCGAAGGACGGCGGCGATTAGGATGGCGGTGGCAAGGACGCCGCGGAAGCTGGCGGCACCGCCCCGAAAAGCGGCGGGCCGGTTTTCCACGGCGCGGGGTTGCCGAAAATGAAGGTATTGCCGGGTGAGACGCAATGGCCCCGATTGACCGCGAGAACCTGGTTTGCATCGGCAAGGTGATCGAACCCTACGGCCTCAAGGGCGAAATGAAGGTCTGGCCATTCACCGACGTGCCCGAATATTACGCCGGGCTCCCGGAGGTGATCCTGGACGCGGGCAAGGGGTTGCGGGTGTATCCGGTGCGCTCCATCCGGAGAAATGGGCGCCATTGGCTTTTCGCCCTGGAGGGCGTCGATGAACGCGACGGCGCAACCGCCCTCAAGGGCGCCGAAGTGCTGCTGGGGCAGGCGCGGTTGAAGCCCCTGGAGCCAGGCCAGTATTTCATGGACGACCTGATCGGATGCGAGGTGGTGGACCCGGACCAACGGCCGCTGGGACGCGTTCAGGCCGTGATCGAGACCGGGGCCAACGATGTGCTGGAGGTGGCCGGCCAAGGCGGCGTGACCCTGGTGCCCATGACCGGAGAGGTGATCCGGGAGGTGGACGTCGCGGCCCGCCGCATCCACATCGCCCCGCTGCCCGGATTGTTCGGGGACGGGTGACTACAAGGTCCCGCGGGCGCCCGGGAACAGGCCGGTTGAGCCGGAAAAGGCAGAGTGCGCGGGAGTGGAACCCATGGTGAAACGGATCGACGTCCTCACCCTCTTTCCCGTCCTTTTCGGAGAATTTTTGGACGGCGGGGTGCTGGGACGCGCCAAGCGCAATGGATTGGTGGAGGTGACCCTGGTGGACTTCCGGGAACGGGGCCTGGGGCGCCACCGCGCGGTGGACGACGAACCTTACGGCGGCGGAGCGGGCATGGTGCTGCGCCCCGAGCCGGTGTTCAGCGCCGCGCGGGAGCGGATCGCGTTCCATCGGGCCGCCGGGCGGACGGTGCGCAAGGTGTTGCTCACCCCTCAGGGACGCCCCTTTCGCCAGGCCAGGGCGCGGGCCTTCGCGGAGGCCGGCGAAGAGGTGCTGATGCTGATCGGCGGGCGGTACGAAGGCTTCGATGAGCGAATTCGCCTGGGGCTGGCCGACGAGGAGTTGTCCCTGGGAGACTTCGTCACCCTCGGCGGCGACGTGGCGGCCATGGCGGTGATCGAAGCAGTGGCGCGGCTGATTCCCGGCGTGCTGGGCAATCCGGCCTCCGGCGTGGAAGAATCGTTCTCGGACGGGTTGCTGGAATACCCGCAGTATACCAGGCCCGCGGAATTCGAGGGCATGCGGGTGCCCGAGGTGCTGTTGTCGGGCGATCACGCCCGCATCAAGGCGTGGCGGCAAGAACAGGCCCTGCGCCGCACCCGCGAGCGCCGCCCTGACTTGTTGCGGGAAACCGGTGCGGAGGCGATGGCCGAGGCGGAGGCCGTGCCTATTCCTCCGTCCGCCAAGAAAACGGCCGGATAGGATGGGCCGCGGGATGGTTCTGGCGGCATAGCGGTTCTGGCGGCATAGCGGTTCCGGCGGCATAGCGGTTCCGGCGGCATAGCGGTTCCGGCAACATAGCGGTTCCGGCGGCGGAACAGGCCGGATGGGCCGGGAATCGGGCGAAGCGGCCCCGCGCCGTGGCCAGCGGATCGTTTATTGCGTATCATCGGAGTTTGCACTTTTTTCACAGTTTGCGCGGAAGCGCAAAGACAGCGGAAAGACCATGAAACAGCCCCTGGTTCAATGGATCGAAGACACCCATAAGCGTTCCGACATCGAATTTCCACCGGTTGGCGCCCAGGTGCGGGTCAATTACCGCATCCGGGAAGGGGAAAAGGAACGGGTGCAGGCCTTCGAAGGCTTGGTGATCCGCAGGCATGATTCGCCAAAGCATATGGGCGCCACGTTCACCGTGCGCAAGATATCCCAGGGATTTGGCGTGGAGCGTATTTTTCCCTTCCAAAGCCCGCTCATCGAGAGCATCAAGGTGTTGCGCCTGGGCCGGGTGCGCCGGGCCAAGCTTTATTACCTGCGCAAGCTGCGAGGAAAGAAAGCCCGGCTGCGGGAAAAATAGGGAGCATTCCAGCGGAAAAAGGCATGGCCGGATTCAAAATGGAAGCCGAGTTGTGGCGGGAAGGATACCGCCTGGTGGCCGGGGTGGACGAAGCAGGACGCGGACCCTTGGCGGGGCCGGTGGTGGCCGCGGCGGTCATTCTGCCCATGCAATGGCCCGGCGGCTGGCCGGAAACGCAACGCCTGGACGACTCCAAACGGCTCAGCCCCGGCCAGCGGAACGCGCTTTTCGAGACCATCCGCAAGTACGCCCTGGCCTGGCGGGTGCGGGCGATCGGCCCGGAAACGATCGATCGCATCAATATCCTGCAAGCCACCCTGCTGGGCATGGCACGGGCGGTGGCGGCCCTCGATCCGGCGCCCGATTTTGTGCTGGTGGATGGCAACCAGCTGCCCGAAACCGGCGCTCCGGCCCGGGCGGTGGTCAAGGGCGACCGGCTCAGCGCCACCATCGCGGCCGCGTCGATCCTGGCCAAGGTGGCGCGGGACCGGGTGATGGAGGCCTATCACGCGCGTTATCCGCAATGGGATTTCGCCCGGCACAAGGGCTATCCCACCGCGGCCCATCGCGAGGCGCTGTCGCGGCATGGCCCCAGCCCGATCCACCGCGCATCCTTCCGGCTCAAAGGCGGAGGCCCCAGTGCGATACCCCCTTGTGCCGGGCCGCGTTGAGATGGCAAGCGGCGTCCGGGGATCGGGAGCGGCGAACGCCCGCGTCGGCCGCGAGGGCGAGCAGGCCGCCGCACGGTACCTGGAAGAAATTGGCTACCGCATCCGGGAACGCAATTTCCGCTGCCAGTACGGCGAGATCGACCTGGTCGCCGAGCAGGACGAGTACATCGTGTTCGTGGAAGTGAAATCGAGGGCCAGGGAAACGCCCTATCACCCCACCCTGGCCATGACGGAGGCCAAGAAAAGAAAAGTGCGCCAATTGGGCGATTATTACTGCGGGGAGCATCCCGAAATGGAACTGCAACCCCGCTTCGATGTGGTGGCGGTCACCTTCCGCGCCGGCAAAGGCGGAACGCGGGTGGAACACTTTATCGACGCCTTTTAGGAAAAACACCGGCGGAGATACCGGAAAAATCACCGGAAAAAACCCCGGCAAACACGCCGGAGAGGACTTCGGAAAAGACGCTGGAACCAATATCGGCCCATGAAAGGCCGCGGAGTTACTCCAACCAAACTCCAAATCAACCCACACCAAAGAGACGGAAACAAACAAGATGGCCCATCACAAATCGGCAAAGAAAAGAGCCCGGCAAAACATCAAGCGCCGGGCGCGAAACCGCCACCAGCGTTCCACCCTGCGCACCGCGATGAAGAATTACCGCGAACTGCTGGAGACCAAGGACGTGGAAAACGCGGAGAAATCCTACAGCACCATTCAAAAAGTGCTGGACAGGGCGGTCACCAAGGGCGTGATGCATAAAAACACCGCGGCGCGGCAAAAATCCCGGCTGGCCGCGGCCCTGAAGAAGATCAAAGCCGCCTGAACCCTGGCGGGGAGACGCAGACCGGGCGCCATGGAACCGGTGCGATGCGGCGGTTTTCGGATCGATGGTTCCGGCGAGGCAACTTCCTAAATCGCACATTTCCCGAAACGCATATTCCCAGGAACCGCGGGACAACCCAAGAAGCGAGACATCATGATTCACGGCATGCTGGGCCGAAAGATCGGAATGACCCAGATTTTCACCGAAACGGGGGAACGGATTCCCGTCACCGTCGTCGAGGCCGGACCCGTCACGGTGGTTCAGGTCAAGACCCTGGAAATCGACGGCTACGAGTCCGTCCAGGTGGGCTACGATCCCATCACCAAGGAAAAGAAGATCAATTCACCCATGCGGGGTCATTTCAAGGACGTCCCGCCCACCCGCGTGTTGCGCGAGTTTTCGGTGGAAAACATCGCGGAGGTTTCGGTGGGACAGACCTTCGACCTGACCATTTTCTCCGTGGGAGAACGGGTCAACGTCGCGGGCACCTCGAAGGGAAAGGGCTTTCAGGGCGTGATGAAGCGCCATAATTTCAAGGGCGGCCCCGGGGCCCACGGCTCGCGCCACCATCGCCAACCCGGCTCGATCGGAAACAGCACCACGCCCGGGAAGGTTTTCCGGGGCAAGAAAATGGCCGGCCAAATGGGCAACAAGCGCGTCACCGTGCGCAACCTGGAGATCGCCAAGGTGCTGCCGGAAAAGAACATCCTCCTCATCCGCGGCGGCATCCCCAGCCATAACGGCGCGCTGGTGGAAATCCTCAAAGCCCCCACTCCCACACCGTAGCAGGCCGCGGAAAAACCGGAACGGAAGTGATTTTGCCTCCGGCGGGCTGGGGCGCCGCCCCCGCACCCAGCAAGGGCGCTTCGCCCCCTTGACCCCATCCAAGTTTCTATTTCAGGGCGGTTTGATATTTCCCCTGGTGTGGTTGCCAACTCAGGGGAATGTTTCGCCGTCCGGGTTGCCGTTGGAGGGATCGGGCGGATGCCCGAGGCGCTCCAGCAGGCAATCCCAGCCATGGGCGCGCCGGATGTTTGGGTGCGCGAAGTCCCGGTTGAAGCGCCGGCTCATCAGCCAGACCTCGATTTCCGGGCAATTCTCATGCACGTCGAGGCAGTTGCCCGGATGATCGTCCACGAACAGGCTGGGGCGCCCGCCCGTTTCTCCAGCGAGGAGGCTTTTGATCACCTGCGCCTTGGTGCGGGGCTGATGATCCCTGAAGGGATGAATGCCGCAATAATGGAGGCTGTCGTAGCGAAAACCCAACGCCTTCAGGTTCTCCAGCCGCTTTTCCATGTGGGGCTGGGGAAAGTTGGTCACCAGGTGCACCCCGTGGCCGTCGCCGAGGGCGTTGAACAGGGCGGGATCGATCAAGGGGGCCATCTCTCCGGCGGCCGGGGACTCCACGAAGCGGAACCAGCTCTGGTCCATCGCCCGCTTGTCCATCACCTCGGTGAAATCCCAGCTGAGGGCCTGGTAGTCCTCCGGCAGGCTCATGCCGTGCTCCCGGTTCAGCCAGGCCACGAAGCTCCGCTCGAAATTGAGCAGCACCCCGTCGATATCGAAGAACAACTGCATCGCCCCGTTTTGCTGGGAGCGTCCAGCTTCCGCGCCTTTCCGTGATGCCATTTCGCTCCCTGCGATGGAATGGGGGTGGGGTCAACGCGCCGGGCAGGCTGCATCGGCCAGCCGGAAAACGCACGGTCCCAAGGGTAGCCGAGAAAGGCGAACTTGCCAATTTTGGGTTCGGGCTTCGGTAGAGTCCTATTTGTAATAAGTAAGGCGCGATTTTTTGGCATCGCCCAAAAAGTCCTTTCAAGGCGCCCAAAATCCTGTTTACAATGTCAAGTGGGTTATGTAATTGAACCGTTTATTCTGTTTCTTGGAGTGCATTTTTTAAAGGCGCCATGGGCCGGAAACTTTTTGTCACTCTTCGACTTCGCTACACAGTTCAAAGAAGAGCAAAATTCTTTTTTGCGACTTGCCATTTTATGGATGTGCTGGGGCAGGGTGCGTCCGAGGATGAAGCAATTGAGAGCATGAAAGCTGAAATCGATGTTCTTTTTGAGTTTTGCGCCGATCGGCGCACTTTGGTAAATCTTCTGGTGGATAGAAGTTCCAAATACTCTCCCCCTTTTAGCATCTACCGTGATTTAAGAATTGAAGCGGTTGAGAATGTTAGGGATGAGCCAGAGTGGGCCAATATACAAATTGACCCATCGATAATTGACCAAGTTTCAAATGCGGACCAAAAAACCCGAAAACCCTAATGTGTTTGTGAGGGCTTTCGATCTTGGTGGTTTTGCGGTTCATGATTTAAAAAACGGGTGGGTTGTCCTGGAAAATCCATTGGTTCCTGAAGTCATCCTGGCTGTGCCCATGAGTCAACCGCTTCAAGCTGAAAAAATAGACTCCTACCTGCGCGCGGCAAAAATTTCTGAAAAAACTTATGATGCGTGGATCATCAAGGCTCTAAAAAACCCCAAACCTGAAAGATAGCCGGTACCGCACCAAAATTTTTCAACAATCCCCGCCTCCAGCATGAACTTCAAGCCCACCCACCTTGCCCGGCGAACATGGCGCCGGTTGAACGGATCGGACTGGCTGGCCGAGGGAATCGAAGTCATGAAATTCGAGGCCGGAATCAAGGCTGATAATATCGCCGCTTGAAAACCTCAAAACACACCATTTTGACATTGAAATAGGACCCCGCCCTCTCTGGCGAGGAGTTCTTTACGGGATATCTCGTCTGGATCAAGCGGGCGTCAAAGTCATCACTCCCCCTCCGTCCTCCCGCGCCGCTTCGGCGATGCGTTCCCAGCCATAATGCATGGGCACGGTGCGGTGATTTGCATAGAGCGGGAGTTGGTCGGCGTAGTGGGCGCTGCCCGGGTGGCCGGAGACTCCGGCGGGAACGATCCACACCGAGCGCTCCCAGTCGCCGCCGTCGAAGACGTAGCGGGCCACCGAGATGAAGCGGGCGCGGAAGTCCTGGGTGAGCACATACCCTCCCGCCTGGACGGTGTCCCCGTCGCCGTCCATGGAAATGGCCGGCGGGTCCAACAGCGCCGCCGCTTCGGGGAACAGCCCCGAGAGCAGATGCGCCGCGGCGGTGTGATGCTCGCGCTCCCAGCGCCATTGGGCGGGATCGTCCCCCATCGACCCGGTCAGTTCCTCCACGGCCTTGGAGAGGGCGTTGCCCAGCATGGCGTCCCAGCTTTCCCCTTCGGGAAGGAGGGTGGCGTCGCCGCTGGCGATCATGACATGAAGACGGGCCTGGGTGCGGGTGAGCAGGCCGTTGGCCCCCCGGTCCGGCGCCGCGCCCAGGGCGGCCATCAAACTATTCCCCAACCGGGGCCGCAACAGGCCCAGCACCAGGTGTTTGCGCAGGGCCGCGAAGATGGCCGGGCCGGGGGAGTCCCCCGCCACCCGGCAGTCCCATCGCTTCAGCAGTTCCAGGGCGCGGGCTTCTGTCTCGTTCCGGGGCTGGATGCCGCCGTAGAGCGGGCGGAAGGCCTCGGCTGGGATGGAGTTCACATCGGCCTGGATGGCCGTCATCGCCGCCACGTCCAGTCCGCCCCCGGTTGCTTCCCCCGTTGCTTCCCCCTCCGCGATGGCCTCCGCGAGGCGCGTTTCGATCCGCTCGGCCCGGAAGCCCGGCGCGTACTCGTGCCCGATGTAATGGGGGTAGTGTTCATCGGTGATGCGGTTGTTGGCGGTGACCGCGAATCCCCTTGCCGGATTGCGCAGGTTGGGCATCTCCCCGAAGGGCACCCGCCCCCGCCATTCATGTTCGCCGCTCCAGCCGGGCACGGGCAGCCAGGCGTTGGCGGCATGACGCACCGGCACCGTGCCCCGCGTGCGGTATCCGAAGTCGCCGTCCAGGTCGAAGTAAACCAGATTGTTGACCGGGTCCACCCAGGACTCCAGGGCCGCTTCCAGTTGGTCCGCGTCCTGGGAGAAGACCATCTCCCGCATGGCGTCCAGTGTGCCGTTGGGCGCCTCCAGGGCGGTATAGCCGAAGGCCAGGGCTGCGGAATATGCGCCGTCTCGCGGGACGGCGGCCGAATCTCCAGTGGCGTCTTTTGCACCGGCGCTGGGATTTCCGGCGCCGTTTTCCGGTCTGGCGGCGGGGCCACCGGCGATGACCGGTCCGTGGCGGGTGGCCCAGGTGTCGATGGTGACGGGACTTTCGCCCCGCACGGCGACGGTCTCGCTGGCGTGTTCCGCGGTCAGCCACTGGCCCTGAAACCGGTAGCGGGGCGGCTGCCCGGCCGCGGGCGTCCGCTCAAAGCGCTCGATGAACAAATCCTGGTAGTCCGCGTTGCCATGGGTGATGCCCCAGGCCACCCGGGCGTTGTGGGCGAAGTGGGGGAATCCCGGCACGCCGGGAAAGGAAAAGCCGATCACATCGAACTCGCCGCAGGCCACGTGGTTCTGGTAGTACACGTTGGGAACGTCCAGGGCGCGGTGGGGGTCCCCGGCCAAGAGGGGCTTGCCCGAGGCGGTGTGCGCGCCGCCCACCACCCAGTTGTTGCTGCCGTCTTCGGTGCCGTGTTTGAGGAACGTCAGGTGGCTCAGGCCCTCGGCGAGGGTTTGGGCCGCGTTGAGCAAGGCCCCGCCGTAGCGCCCTCCGGGTGGCGCCATCACTACCTGGCCGGGTTCGTACCCCGGATAAAAAGCCGCCGCCCCCTCCGGCCCCAGGGCCTGCGCCAGCCGCACGCGCCAGACCTTGGCCTCCCACACGCCCATCAGGATATGGCGCACGCAGAACACGGCCAGGGAGTCCTCCGCGCGCCAGGGTTCGGGTTCGATCCCGGTCAGGCCGAACTCGATTCCCAACGGCCGCCCGCGCTTTTGACTGTCCTCGATGAAAGCGTTGACCCCGGCGGCATAGGCCTCCAGCATGGCCCGGGTGGTTGGGGCCAGACCGGGCAACACCGCCGCCATGTACCGCGGAATCCGGAAGCGGCGCATTTGCAAATCCCCCTCCAGCGCCTCGCGGCCCACCACCTCCGCCCAGCGGCCGGCGGCGCGGCGCCTGTCATATTCCATCTGCCACAACCGATCCTGGGCCGTGACGAATCCCTGGCCGAACCAGGCATCGTGCTCCGAGGACGCCCGGAGATGGGGGATGCCATGGGCGTCCCGGTAAACGGTGAGGGGGGCCTCCAGCCCCGGGCAAAGGCCCTCCCCCGCAACGGGCGGCACGGCGGCGCGCAGGTCTTCAGGGGAAAGGGTATGGGAATCGGCTGGAGAAGGCATAGGCTCCGGAATTGATGATGAGGTCATGGAAAAGTGGAATGGGCGCCCAATACGGCACTCCCCCCCCAGAAGCGACACGGTGAAAGCCTCCGGTTAAAATCAACAGGGCCTCCATTGATACAATAACCGCTTTCTCACGGGAAGACGGAAACCTCCGCATCCCAGGGCGTCCACAAAGTCAGGCGGTTAAGCAGGGTGACGCCTCAACTTCCGGCCTTCGGCCCGGCGCTCGAAGCCTCACCCCTCCGGCCTGCGGCCCGGCGCTCGAAGCCTCACCCCTCCGGCCTTCGGCCCGGCGCTCGGAGCCTCACCCCTCCGGCCTTCGGCCCGGCGCTCGGAGCCTCACCCCTCCGGCCTTCGGCCTCCTCCCCTCTCCACCGGGGGTGGAGAGGGGAAAAACGTCGTATTTACAACGATATAGCAGAG
>JACZSY010000292.1 GCA_022573975.1 SAR324 cluster bacterium
TCACGGGGGTGGACTGGCAAGAGCGCATCAACTGGGACCGGCTGCGCAAGTACCGGCTGGAACGCGCGCGGGAGCGGATGAAGGCACACGGGTTGGGCGCGATGTTGTTGATGTACGACGAGAATCTGCGCTACGTCACCAGCACCCTCACCCCGGGCTGGAACCGGCTCAAACCGGGGCTGCGCTACGGGCTGCTCTGTGGCGATGCCGCGCCGGTGCTGTTCGAGCAGGGGGACATCGGCGCACAGATCAAACGCCATTCGCCATGGATTCCCGAAGAAAACGTCCGCTGGTCCTATGCGTGGATCAAAGGGGCTGCCGGGGCCGCCTCCGAGCAGCAGGTCACCAAGTTCACCAATGCCATCCTGGAAGAAATGAAACGCTTTGGCGTGGCGGGCGAAAAACTGGGCGTGGATTTCATCGACATCAACATGCTGGGGGCTTTCGAAAAGGCCAACATCACCTGGGCCGACGGCATGACCCCGATGATGGAGGCGCGGGCCATCAAGAACCAGGACGAGCAGGAATGCATGCGCATCGTCGGCGCCATCGGCGATGCGGCCCATTGGGAGACTATGAAGTTCCTCAAGCCCGGCATCACCGAAAACGAGGTGACCGCGCACATCATGCAATTCCTCTATGCGATTCCGGGAATGGAGGACGTGGAGGACGTGATCGTCTCATCGGGGCCAAACACCTGGCCCAACTGGCGCAATTTCTCCGACCGCATCATCCGCCCCGGCGACATCGTCTTCATGGATCTGGCGGCGCTCACCTGGAATGGCTACAAGTCCTGCTATTACCGCACCTACTGCGTCGGCAAGGAGCCGACCCAGGAACAAAAGGACTATTACGCCACCGCGTTGAAATGGCTCTATGACTCCATCGACGCGGTGAAGCCGGGCGTGACCACGCGCGACATCGCCGAAAAATGGCCCTCGGCCAAGGAAGCCTGGGGCTATGAGGAAGAAGACCAGGCCGCCGCAAATCTGTGGGGCCATGGCCTGGGACTGGCGCAGTATGACATACCGGTGATATCGCGCATCTGGTCCCTGGACCACCCCGTGGAAATCAAGCCCGGGATGGTCTTCGCGCTGGAGACGCAGCACGGCAAGAACCTCCAGTGGGGCGTGCGCATCGAGGAAATGCTGATCGTTCACGAGGACCGCATCGAGATCATCTCCAACTTCCCCGTGCAACAGATCACCGTGGTGGACCCGCTGCCCGGGTACGCCCCGCACATGTTGTGACGCCATGAAAGCCATGCTCGTCCCACTGTCCGCCCCCGAGGCGGCGGACCCCGGCCGCTTCGGGCCCAAGGCCGCCAATCTGGCGGCGCTCGGCCGGGCGGGGCTGCCCATACCCGACGGAATATGCCTCGATGCCGCCGCCTACCGGATGCAACTGGCCCGGTTGGGCCTGGAGGACGCCGCCCGGGAAGCGTCTCGCGGCGACCGGGCCCAGGCGCGGCGCGCCACCCTCCAGGTGAAGCTTGGTCTGTTCCAGGGAGAGATCGCGGCGGAAATTCTGGAGCCGCTGCTGGCCGGTTGGGGCAATCTGGTGCACCCGCCCCGCATCCCCGGCGTGGTGCGGTCCTCGGCCCTGGTCGAGGACCGGCCCGGCACAAGTTTCGCGGGACAGTTCGAAAGCTTCCTCGGTTTGGACAGCGAGACCGATTTCCTCACCGCCGTGCGTTCGTGCTGGGCCGCGCTGTGGTCGGTCCGCGCGTTGCGATACATGGCCACCCACGGAATGGACCCCGCCGGGACCGCCATGGCCCTGCTGATCCAGCCCCTGGTGGCAGCGCGGGCGTCGGGAGGCGGGCTGAGCCGCACGGCGGAAGGAGAGATGATCCTCAGCGCCACCTGGGGCCTCGGATCGGCCATCGCCCAGGGCGAAGTGGTGCCCGACCGCTATCTGCTGAGCCGCGAGGGAGAACTCCGCGAGGTCGTGCCCGGCCGGAAACACCATCGCGCCGATTGCACACATGGCGGCCATGGCGGCAAAGGCGGAAGTGGTGGAAATGTCGGGGGAGGCGAAATTGGTGGAACCGCGGTGGCCCCCGCCCTGGCTACGGCGCCCTGCCTGAACGCCGGTCAGGCCATCGAGTTGGGCCGCTTGCTGCTGGGGGCGGAAGATGTCCTCGGCATGCCCGCGGAAATCGAGTGGGCAATGGACGAGACCGGTTTCAAGCTGCTCCAGGCGCGCCCCCTGCCCACCCAGGCCGCCGAAAATGCCCGGGTCCCGGACGATATCTGGCTGGGCCATCCCCGCCTGAGCGGGCATCCGGCGGGCGTGGGCTGGGGCACCGGCACCGCCCGGGTCGTCAACTGCGAATGCGAACTGTCGCGGGTGGCCCCCGGAGACGTGCTGGTGACCCGGGTGGCGGGACCGGCGCTGGGCGAGGTGCTGCCGCGTGTGGCGGGGGTGGTGGCGGAACTGGGCGGCAGCACTTCCCACCTGGCCGCGCTGGCGCGGGAGCGGGGCATACCGATGGTGTTGGGCGTGCTCGACGCCACGGCGCGCATCCCCGACGGCTGCCAGGTCGCCGTGGACGGCATCGTGGGCGTGGTGCGCTGGAGGCGCTGAGGGGTTCGTATCGGCCCGCGGTTCCTTTTTGCTTCGGGTTCAGGCCAGCCGTGGGAAATCCGGACCTGGTCCGGGCAGGGGCGGCGAACTTACTCCTCGTCCGGCCGCTTGGTCTCTTCGATGCGGCGCTCCCGCAGGCGGCGCGCGCCGTACTTGAAATACAGGTGGGCCAGTACCATCACCACCCCGATGCCAATCAGCCATTTCATGCCGGTGATCCTCCTATCCCGTAGTGAACAACGCCTCAAACCTCATCTGCGCAATCTTTGTAATCCGTGGACGCCTTTTGCGGTTATCCGCGTTTATCGGCGTTCATCGGCGGTTCCAATGCAGTTCGCGGTTATATCCCACCTCTACCCCGCATCCCGCCAGTCCCGGCGCGCGCGGATTTCTTCCAGCAACTGCGCTTTCATCTCGTCCAGGGGCAGGGTGACCTGTTCCCTGGAGCCATGGCGGCGCCAGGTGACGGTGCCGTCGGATTGTTCCTTTTCGCCCACGATGAAGGCGTTGGGCACCTTGCTTGTCTGGGCCTTGCGCACCTTCTTGCCCAGCGATTCGCTTGAATCGTCCACCTTGGCCCGCACCATGTGCTCGCGCAGGGCATGGTTGACCTTGTGGGCGTATTCGTTGAAGGCCTCGGCCACCGGGATCACCCGCGCCTGCTCCGGCGCCAGCCAGGTGGGGAAGATGCCGCCGTAGTGCTCGATCAGGAAGGCCACGAACCGCTCGTGGGTGCCCAGCGGGGCGCGGTGCAGGATGTGGGGGCGTTGGCGCTGGTTGTCCGGCCCGATGTAGCTCAAGTCGAGCCGCTCGGCCATGATCAGGTCCAGTTGGTTGGTGGAGGCCGATTCCTCGCGGCCCACCACGTTCTGGATCTGGAAGTCGATCTTGGGGCCGTAGAAAGCCGCCTCGCCCCGGGCGGTCTCGTAGGGAATTTCCACCTCGTCCATGGCGGAGACGATGATCTTCTCGGCCTTTTCCCACACCTCGCGCCCGCCGACGTATTTGCCGCTGGTTTCCAGGTCCGGCAGGGACAGCCGCATGTAGTAGTCGGTCAGCCCGAACAGATTGTAATAAAACTGGTGCAGCCGGATCACGGCGATGAACTCGTCCTTGGTCTGCTCCTCGGTGCAGTAGATGTGCGCGTCGTTCATGGCCAGCGCCCGCACCCGCAACAGCCCGGAAAGTTCGCCGGACTGCTCATAGCGGTAGCAGGTGCCATATTCCGCCAGCCGCAGGGGCAGGTCGCGGTAGCTGCGCGGCTCGGCCTTGAAGATCATGTGGTGGTGGGGGCAGTTCATCGCCTTGAGGTAGTAGGTGCCGTCGTCCGCCTCCATGGGGGGAAACATGCTGTCCGCGTAGTGGGGCAGGTGGCCCGTGGCCTCGTAAAGCCCGGCCTTGGCGATGTGGGGAGTGGCCACGCGCTGGTAGCCGCCGCGAAACTCCATCTCCTTGGCCAGCGCCTCCAACTCGTCGCGGATCACCGTGCCGTTGGGCATCCACAGCACCAGCCCCTTGCCCACCTCCTCGGAGATGGTGAAGAGGCCCATCTCCCGGCCCAGCTTGCGGTGGTCGCGCTCCTTGGCCAGCTCGCGCTTGTGCAGATGGTCTTTCAGGGCCGCCTTGTCCGGAAAGGCCAGCCCATAGACCCGCTGCATCATGGTGTTGGACTCGTCGCCGCGCCAGTAGGCCCCGGCCAGGGTGTCCAGCTTGAAGCCGTCGGCGGGCAGCTTGCCGGTGGATTCCACATGGTTGCCCGCGCACATGTCCGGGAAGGGGCCGATGGTGTACACGCTCAGGGTTTCCTCCCCCTTGGCTTGGAAGTCCCGCGCCATCTCCGCCTTGTAGGGCTTGCCCTCCGCCTCGAAACGGGCGATCAGCTCCGCCGCCGGAAAATCCTCCCGCGTAAACTGCTGGTCCTGGTTGATGATCTTGCGCATCCGCTTTTCCAGCTCGGGGAAATCCTCGCTGCTCAACGGCTCGTCCAGGTCGAAGTCGTAGAAAAAGCCGTGATCCGTGGGCGGGCCGTAGCCCAGCCGGGCGCCGGGGCGCATCTCCAGCACCGCCTGGGCCAGCACATGGGCGAAGCTATGGCGCAGTTTGTACAACGGGTTCTCGGGGTTCAGCGGGTCGCGGGTCATGGGTTCCGTCTGCATCGTTTTCAGTGTCGCCGTCCCTGGCGTTATCGGTCAATGGGGAAAAAACGCTCCTGCCTCGTGTGCTCCGTCCCGCCGCGACCCCCGCCTGGGGCGGCTTGCGGGGATGGCGCCCTTGACCTTCCTT
>JACZSY010000067.1 GCA_022573975.1 SAR324 cluster bacterium
ATAATACATGATACTATGGGTTCGGACCAGCAAAATCGTCATCTATCTGGGAAATGCGGGTTTAAGCATCTGGTATCGCAGACCATCGGCCCGGTTTAGAGCGCCGCCCGGTATCCGCGCCGCCTTTTCCTATCGTGGCCTTGGCCGGGTCGAAAAGGCAATGGTTTTGTTGGGCGGCCCCAGGCTCTCATCCAAAGGGGAATTTGCCCAGGCAAGGGGAGTTAAAAACCTGCCGCCCCCACCCGGCGGGATCCAACCTGCCCGGAAGGATGATCCGGGTCCCTTGTTTCATCTCCCCGAACTCCGTTCTTCTCCTAAGCCTCATCAAATTTTCCAGGTTTTTTCCCTTTTATGGCTTGGCACCGGCGATCAAGTTTTTGACACCGGCAATCATTCCGGTTTCCGGCTCTGCTGGGGACACTGTGATCATGGTCCGGGGCAAAAAAGCCCTGGAGGCCATTCACGGCAAAAAATTAATCAAAGGAAAATAACATGAGCGGAAATGGAATTACGATGATGGGCTTGGCAATGTTTGGCGCCTTCTTTTCCGGGTGCAGCTTCAATTTGGAAACCAAGGTCGACATTCAGGCACCCCCCTCGGAGGTGTGGAAGCATCTGACCAATTTCGATGCCTATCCCAAATGGAATCCTTTCATCAAGAAAATCGAGGGAAAGCTGGAAAAAGGCGCCAAATTGCGGGTGACGATACAGGCCTGCGAGTCGGACCCCATGGAATTTACCCCCACGGTGTTGAAGGTTGAAAACGAGCGGGAATTCCGCTGGAAGGGCAGGGTGTTGATGCCGGGAATTTTCGATGGGGAGCACAGCTTCCGCATCGAGCGCCTGCCCGGTGGGGCTTCCCGCTTGATTCAAGCGGAAAAATTTAGCGGAATCCTGGTGCCTTTCTTTAAGGGCATGCTCAAGAGTAAAACCCGTTGCGGATTCGAGGCTATGAACAAGGCCTTGAAATCACGTTCCGAAGGCCGGTGATCCACCGAGGACATCCAACAGCCACGACGGTTATAAATTTACACCCATGAATGGGGGCGGAGGCCCCCAAAGGAGGAAAACCATGAGGAAACGAGCCGCGATACCCATGTTGATGTTTCTGCTGCTCTTCCCTATCCGGGGATGGGCGGCCGTGGAAGTTGAGGTCGATCCTTTCGCCTATGCCTTGGAGGGATATTCCCTGCATTTGATTTTGGCCGGGGAACAACAACGTTTCGATATGGGGGTGTTCGCATTGGAACTGCCCGAGGACGCGGACAACCCGAATTACACCGTCTATTTCGAGGGCGCGGGGGTGAAGTGGGATTTCAATGGAAGCCGGATCGATGGAACGTTCTGGGGCTTTGAATATGCCTCATCCACGCTGACTTTCCGCTACGATGATCCGTCCGATGCTTCACCCAGCGTGGAAACCATCCGCCAATTGAAGCAATTCGGCGTCCGCTTGGGTTATCGCTTCGGAAAGGAGGGTTGGTATGTGCCCCCCTGGATCGGAGTCTCGAAAGGCCGCCTATCCGAACCGGTCGTTTTAAATGGGCAGCCCTACCAATTCGATGAATGGTTCATTTTCCCCACCATTCATATCGGCTATCGATTTTGAGCTTCCCATCCGAATCAATAGCTTCTCCCATGGTCACGGCGACCCATACCGGAAGGCTCGCGGGCTTTTTCCATTCCAACGGCGGAAAGCCCGTGAAAATGCCGCCAATTCGGAAAAACCAAGCAGGAAGCCTATTTCCGACAGGTTCAACCCCCGGTTGTCGATATACTGCAACGCCAGTTCGCGGCGCACCAGTTCCACAATATCGCGAAAGATCATTCCTTTTTGGCCCAGTCGCCGTTGCAGGGTTCTGCGGCTGGTTCCCATCATGGTGGCGACACGATCAATGGAAGCCTGGCCCTGAATGAGCAGTTTCGGCAGCAACTCCCGGATTTGCCCCTCGTAATCCTCCGGTTTTGGCAGTTCGGCCAGGGCTTGGTCCGCATGGGCCTTCAACACCCCGGCCAACACCAAATCCGGCGCGTTGGTGGCGGTGTCGAAGGTGCCTGGCGGCATGAACAATTTGTTGATGGGCATGGAAAAACGGAGCCGGATGTCTCGGCCAAACACTTCAAGAAGCCGTGATTCGGAAGGCGGCGCCGCATGTTGGAAGTCAACACCCAATAGGGTGAGCGGTGTTTCGGCGATCCCGGACAAAATCCGCCAAACCGAGGCCAAGGTAAACTCATTGGCGTGCCTCCCCGGACCGATTCCTTCTTCGGAGAAAAAATGTTCGATGCAATCCTCCGTTCTGGAGCGCGAGGGACGAAGGGTAGCCACCTCGTGCACCAGCCGGTGGTAATGATGGAAGGTCTCGAGCATCGAAATCAAAGTCGGTTGTTGAAGGCTGAGAAATCCCACCACACCCAACCCGCGCAAATTCACCGTCGACGCGAGGGTCAGGCCAAAATGGTCGTCTTTTACCGCATGTGCGGCCCAATCCCATAGTCGCAACTCCTGGTTGATTGGAACCCGGCCGTCAATGGCGGTAAATGACTCCACCGTTCCTCCGGTATCCTGCTCCAATGGAGACAATTCCTGGCCGGAGGCCCGCAAATATTCGATGATGGGCCGGGTGATATCCGTGGTGACGTGATAGCGGCTGAGGTCCATGGGACGAGACTTACCTAAAATGGGAATGGCATTCCACTGCTTCCCCCGCCAATCCGAAGGGAACCAGCCCGGCGATTTTGGAAATGAAGATTTTAGACATGAAAAAACAGAAATGGTAAACTCCTCCAGGGGTTTTGTTCCCCCTTTCGAGAACCAGTCACCCGCATCCGAACCGTCTCCAGAGTAACCTGGACGGCCCGGAAGCCGGTGGAAACCAACGGATGCCTCCCATGGCCACCCAACACGCCCCTCACACGGCAAAAGCCCCCCCGCCGGAAAGGAGCCATCGCGTCAAGATCCGCAACCGGCTGATCACCATCGCCACCCTGCTGGCCTTGATCACGGTGCTGGTTTATTTCCTGCTCAATTTTTCCGGTTTCAACGACTGGGAACGGATCGACACCAACCTCACCATCTTCGCGGCGGTGATCGTGAACATCGTGATACTGACCACGGTGTTCTACATGCTGCTGCGCAACCTGTTCAAGCTGGTCTCCGAGCGCAAAAAACCGTTTTCCGGCGTCAAGCTCAAGACCAAGCTGATCGTGGCCTTCGTGGCGCTCTCCCTGCCCTCGATCGCATATCACCTGTTCGCCAGCGGGGTCACGGCGGTGTTGCTGGAAAATCTTTCGCGGGCCGAATTCCGCCAGATTCTGAACAACTCCCGGGTGGTGCTCAAGGGGATCACGGATCTGCAGGACGCGCAGATGCGCCAACGGGCCAGGGAGATTCTTTCCTACCTGCCAAAAGAACGCCCTGCCTATGCGCGCGAGGATTGGCTCAACGGATATGTGCCCCGTTTCAGCGGCGGAATTTTCATCTACGACCGGGACAACCAGGTGGCGGCCCAGTGGGTCTCCGATGAAAAGGTGTTGGGATCCTGGAAGTATCCCCCGCCGCAAAAATTCACCGCCAAGAAGGGCGCTTCCTGGCGCGAGCATTTTGAGCACATTCAGGTGCGCCGCTTCCTGATGCCTGTGCCCGATAGCCAGATGAAGGTCGAGGTGTTCGAAATCGGCACACTGGAGATGACCCGGGCGGTCGGCGTGCTGGCGGCGGAACAGGATCACAGCCGTTTTTTGAACCGGGACCTGGCGACCTTGATTTTGACCTTTCTGGTGGTGATGACACTGCTCATCATCTTCGCCGCCACCTGGATCGCCTTTTACCTGGCGCGGGGGTTCGTACAGCCCCTGGAGAGCCTCGACGACGCCACCCACCGGGTGGCCGGGGGGGAGCTTGGCTTTCAGGTGGATCAATCCACGCTGGGGCCCATGGAGGCCGATTTCGAGGGCCTGGTGACCTCCTTCAACACCATGAGCCGCCAACTCAAGGAGCAAAACCTGCAACTGGTGACCACCACCGAAGACCTGCGCAACAGCCACCACCAACTTGGCGAGCGCAACCGGGTGGTGGAACTGCTTTTGGAAAACATCGACGCGGGCATCGTTTCCCTCAATCAACAGGGAAACCTGACCGCGCTCAACCGCACCGCCAAACGGTTGCTGCAACCCCGGCTGGAATCCTGGCAGGGCCGTCATTACAGCGTGGTGCTGGGCCGCGATCTGGTGAAAATTCTTGATGAAATGCTGGAACAACTTCGCGTTCAGCCCGACCGGGAGTTGAGCCGCAACCTGACCCTTTCGGCCAACCGCAAGCCGGTGATCGCGGAAATGACCCTGCTGGCGCTGGACAACAAGGATGGCGAAGCGGAGGGCACCGTGGTGATGCTAAAAGACGTTTCGGCCATGCAGCGAAACCAGCGGGCCATGGCCTGGCGCGAAGTGGCCCGGCGGGTGGCCCACGAGATCAAGAACCCCCTCACCCCCATTCAGCTCTCGGCCCAGCGCATTCGCCGCAAATACCTGGATGCCCTCGACGGTGACGGGGAAATCCTGGACCAATGCACCGCCACCATCATCGGCGAGGTGGCCAGCTTGAAAAAAATGGTCAACGAGTTTTCTGAGTTCGCCAAGCTCCCCGAATCCAAGCCCGTGACCGGCGATCTCAACGCCATCATCGAGGAGGTTTCCCGATTTTACGAGAACGGTCTGCCGGAGAACATCCGGCTGCTGTTGAAGCTGGAGCGGGGGTTGCCGTCTTTTCCGCTGGACCGGGAACAGATGAAGCGGGTGTTCACCAACCTGATCGAAAACGCGGCCTCTTCCATGGACAACGGGGGGGCGATCACCATCGGTACGAAATTCGATGAGGAAATACAGGCCATCAACGTGGAAGTGATGGACGAAGGCGCCGGTGTGCCGGAGCATATCCGATCGCGGATGTTCGAACCGTATGCCTCCACCAAGGCGGGCGGCACGGGATTGGGACTGACCATTGTGAACCAGATCGTCTCCGATCATAATGGCTTCATTCGCTACAGCGACCGGAAACCAAAGGGCGCCATCTTTTCTTTGGAGTTCCGCCTCCAGTAACCCCAAAAATGAAGGTCCCCGCCGCTGGCTACGGGGTATTGGCCAAGGAAAAATCTTCTTTTCCCGCCGCAGGCGGCGGGAAATGGACCCGCGGAAATAATTTCCGAAAAAATTCCACCAGCCGCGCGGCGATCACGGATTGGACACCGTGCCAGCCCGCGCGGCGCACAGGGTGCGGCGGCGCCCGCGCCAACGGAAACCAAATTGCCAAACATGCAACAAACAATATTGGTCGTGGACGACGAGAAGGCCATTCGAAACGGCCTCAAGGATTTGTTGGAGGACGAGGGATACCAGGTGATGCTGGCCGCCTCGGGCGAGGAATGCCTGTCCCTGTTTTTCGGAGACAACGAGCACGTGGTCAGCGCGGTGTTGCTGGACATCTGGCTGCCCAAGATCGACGGCATCGAGGTGTTGCGCAATCTGAAACAACTGCACCCGCATCTGCCGGTGATCATGATATCCGGCCATGCCAATATCGAAACCGCCGTCACCGCCACCAAGGACGGGGCCTACCACTTCGTGGAAAAACCCTTCTCCGAGGAAACCCTGCTGCTCACCCTGGGCAACGCCCTGCACCAATCCAAGCTGGAAGTTGAAAACGTGCGCCTGCGCCAGGACATGAAACGCTCCCAGAACCGGATCGTCGGCGCATCTCCCGCCTTCACCTTGATGATGGATCAGATCGAGCGCTCGGCCGCCAGCGAGGCCTGGGTGCTGATCCATGGGGAAAACGGCACGGGAAAGGAGTCGGTGGCCCACCTGATCCACGAGCAAAGCCCCCGCAAAGGCTTCCCGTTCGTGGAAGTCAATTGCGCGGCCATCCCCGAAGAATTGATCGAAAGCGAACTGTTCGGCCATGAGAAAGGCTCCTTCACCGGGGCCACCGCCAAGAAAATCGGAAAATTCGACCAGGCCGACCATGGAACGCTCTTCCTGGACGAAATCGGGGACATGAGCCTGAAAACCCAGGCCAAGATTCTGCGGGTGTTGCAGGAGCAACACTTCGAGCGGGTGGGCGGGAACAAAACCATTCACGTGGACGTGCGGGTGATCGCCGCCTCCAACAAGCGCCTGGAGGACGAAATCGCCGCCGGCACCTTTCGCGAGGACCTCTATTACCGGCTCAACGTGCTTCAACTGGAGGTGCCCCCCTTGCGGGAGCGGACGGGAGACGTGGAATTGCTGGTGCCTTACTTCATCGACTTTTTTTCCACCGTTCACGGGCACAAGCCCAAGAAAATCGCGCCGGATGCCCTTGAAGTGCTCAAGAGGTACCGGTGGCCGGGGAATGTCCGGGAGTTGAAAAATATCGTGGAACGGATGATGATCATGGTCTCCGGCCCGAAAATATCCCGGGAACACATCCCCCCCGCCATCCTCAACGCAGTCAGCGAAGCGGAAGGCAGCGGGGATGGAGCGGAGGATATCGATCCGGGCCGGTTCCAGGGCAGCTTCCGGGAGGCCCGGGAGGCTTTCGAGCGTTCCTGGTTGAAACTCCGGCTGGAGGACAACAGTTGGAACGTTTCCAAAACCGCCGAGGCGATCAAACTGGAACGCAGCAACCTGCACAAGAAAATCAAGCAACTCAACATCGAGGCGGGTTGAGTGGCTCCCATTATGTCCGGCGTCCCTATGAGTTATTTCCTTTCCGGCCGCGCCCTGAGCGAGGGCATGACCTTCACCCTGGCAGGCGAGGAGGCGCGCCATCTGCTCAAATCGCGGCGCATCAAACCGGGAGAGCGATTCGCCCTTCAAGACCCCGAAGGCGGCCGTTTCAGCGCGGAACTGATCTCCACCGGGCGCCGCCAAGCCACCGTGCGCGTGATTGGGCCTTTGCCCGTGCCCCCGCTCCCCGCGCGCAGGGTGGTGTTGTTGCAGGCGGTGGTGAAGGACAAGGCCGCCGAGTGGATCGTTCAGAAGGCCACCGAAATGGGCGTGGCCGGATTGGTGTTCTTTCCGGCGCAATACAGCGCCGTACCCCGGAAAAATCAGGCCCTGTCCCTCCCCCCCAGCGCCATATCCCGGTGGGAACGCATCGCCTGGGAGGCCTGCAAGCAAAGCGGGCGGCAATTTCCACCCGCCATCGGGCAGGCGGGCGGACTGGACGCGGTGTTGGAGGATCATGGACCGCACCGCGATGCGGAATCGTCGGGATGGTTGCTCCACCCGGGCGGGTCCCCCCCGGAAGCCGGCCATGGGAGCGCCGCGCCCCTTCACATCCTGGTGGGAACCGAGGGGGGATTCGCCCCAGCCGAGGTCGAGGCGGCCCTGGCGGCCGGTTTCCGGGGCGTCGGATTGGGCGCCAATGTCTTGCGCTCCGAAACCGCCGCCCTCGCCGCCAGCGCGCTGGCCCTGATGGGTGGAAGCGCCGCCGGGGGGGAGGCATGACCGGTCCACGGTGCGTAGGCGCCCCGGCCGGGCGTTCTTGCCCGCTTTCACCGATCGGGGTAAAGTGTCCGCTGGCCTTCCTGTCCGGCCGATAACAGTTCGCTCCCCCTTTCCCCCCTTTGCCATGGATTGCCTTCCATGAAACGGAACGGTGATTTGGTGCGCCAAACAACGCTGGCCTTGTGCATGCCTTTGGTGCTGGCGGTTCTTGCGCTGGGGCTTGCCCTTGCCATTCCGGCGCGCCAGGCGTTTCCCGCCAAACTTGTACCCGATTCTCCCCCCACCTGGGAGCGCACCTACGGCGGGGTGAAATTCGATAGAGCCACTTCCGTTCAACCCGTCCCTGGCGGGGGATTCGTCATTTCCGGGTTTCGCCCATCGACGAACCCGAAGCATCTGTCGGCCTGGGTGCTGCGGGTGGATGAACGGGGCGATGTGATCTGGGAGGGCTCCTATGGCGAAAGCACCAGCGCGGCCTCCATCGTCCCGCTCGACAGCGGCGGGTTCGTGGCCGTGGGAGCTTCCTTTTTGGATGGCGGCGGGGGGTTCAAGGCCTGGATGCTGCGCCTTGACGATGGGGGCAAAAAACTATGGGAACGCACATTCGGGGACCGCAAAAACGATCTCGCCGAATCGGTCGCGCCCGTGCCCGGCGGCGGATTTTATGTGGCGGGCTATTCCTTCTCCGATTCACATCTGGTCAGAGACACCTGGGTCATGCGGCTGGATGGAAAAGGCCGGAAACTCTGGCGACGCACTTTCGCCGGGAAAAGCATGGAGGCCACCCACGGCATGGCAGCCCTGCCCGCCGGGGGACTCGTCATGGCCGGCGGAATGGCCAAGGGGGACGGGAAAAACCGAAAAGCCTGGGTCATGCGGCTGGACGACAAGGGAAATCTGCTCTGGCGGCGCACCTTCGACGAGCACGAAAGGGATTCCGCGGACGTCATCGCCCCGGCGCCGGATGGCGGGTTCGTGGTGGCGGGCTCCATGATTCCCGAAGATCCGTTCGACGGGCCGGGCGGATGGATCTACCGGTTGGATGGGCGGGGCCTTAAAATCTGGGAATACCTCCTTCCCGGGGAGGGCGACATTCGCCCGACCGCCATCATGACCACCAGTGACCATGGGTTCGTGATGGTGGGGGAATTCACCAGGGAAGAGGGTTCCCGGGGCGTAAACCACGATGCTTATCTCTTGAAGTTGAACGCGAAAGGCGTGAAAATTTGGGAGCGCATGCTGGGCGGAGATCGCGCCGATAGCCTCAAATCCATCGCGCCCGCCTCCGGCGGCGGGTTCGTGCTGGCGGGATATACCGAGTCCAAGGGCGCCGGCGAGACCGATGCATGGCTTTTGCGGCTGGACAGCAGGGGCCGCGACACCTGGAACCGCACCTTCGGGGGCGCCGGTTTCGACGGGTTTCTCTCATTGGCCAAAGCGTCCGATGGAGGCATCGCGATGGGCGGAGTCAACCACTCCAAGGGGGGTGGTTTGGCCAAGGCCTGGGTCGTCCGGCTGGACAGGAAGGGAGAAAAAAAATGGGAACGCGCCTTTGGCGGCGGCAGGGAAATGGCCCTGGCCATCGCCGCCACCGACGGGGACGGCCTCGTGCTGGCCGGGCTTACCCAATCCCAGGGGAGCAGGCTGGACGACGACCTGTTGGTGGCGCGGCTGGACGGAAAAGGCAATCTGCTCTGGAAGCGCGCCCTGGGGGGAAGCCAGAACGATACCGCCACCGCCATCCTGATATTGCCGGACGGTGAAATCCTGCTGGCGGGCTTCACCCGCTCCAAGGGCCGGGGCAGGGCGGATGCCTGGATCCTGCGGCTGGATGGCCAGGGCAAGGTGCTTTGGGAACGCACCTTCGGAGGGCCCGGCTTCGATATCGCCTGGGCCATCGCCCCAGCGGCGGGCGGGGGGTTCGTCTTCGCCGGGGAAACCACCGTTGGGAAACCCACCGGCGGCGGCCGGCAAGCCAGGGATGCCTGGGTCATGCGCCTGGACGCGCAAGGCGATCCAGTGTGGGAAAAAAAATTCGGCGGGAATAAATACGATATCCTGAGCGCCATCGCATCCGTGCCCGGCGGCGGTTTCATTCTGGCGGGGAACACCGAATCCAAGGGCGCGGGCAGGAACGATGGATGGGTGGTGCGGTTGGACGCCCAGGGAGAGATGCTTTGGGAACGCACCTACGGCAAAAAAGATCGGGACGCGTTTTGGTCCATCACGGTCGTTCCGGGCGATAGGTTCTCCGCCGGCGGCTTCGCCGTGGCCGGTCAGCTTGGCTCCACGCGGGGAGACAGCGACGCCTGGGTGCTCCGCCTGGACAAAAAGGGCGGGGTGCTCTGGGAGAAAACCTTCGGCGGGAAAAAAGGCGATTCCGTCCGCGCCATCGTGCCCGGCCCCAGGGGCGGGTTCATTGTCGCCGGAAGCACCGAGTCGCGGGGGGCTGGGCGGAGAGACGGCTGGATGTTCCGGCTCGATGAAAACGGGCGGCTGAGATAGCGGACCTGGCGGCGCACTTTCGCCTGCACCGTGGCACGATGTGGCGGACGGTTCCAATTTCGCGGCTCCCACAATGCCGCTTCCCTCATGTGCGGGACCCGCCCAGGCCCCCAACCCAGGCCGCGGCGCTTTGAAATATAAGCAGTGAAAACCAGGCAATGAAAACCAGGGAATGAAAACCAAGCCATGAAACCGTTATTCCACCCATGACCACTCAGGAGCGATACCGGGGCCGGGGCGTTTCCTCCCAGAAGGAGGAGGTCCACGCGGCCATTGGAGACAGCGGCCCGGGATTGTTCCCCGGCGCGTTCTGCAAGATCGTCCCCGACGACCTGACCGGAGAGGCCGGGTGGTGCTTGGCCATGCACGCGGACGGCGCGGGCACCAAGACGGTGGGGGCCTACCTGGCCTACAGGGAGACCGGCGACCCCTCGGTGTTCGAGGGCATCGCCCAGGACGCGGTGGTGATGAACGTGGACGATCTGCTCTGCGTGGGCGCGCTGGGGCCATATGTTTATTCCAACACCATCGGGCGGCACGCCAGGCGCCTTCCCGGGGAGGTGCTCTCCGCGCTGCTGCGGGGATTCGCCCGGCAGGAGGCCCGGTTCGCCGATTGGGGGTTGCCCCTTTTGCCCACGGGGGGGGAGACCGCCGACGTGGGGGACGTGGTGGCCACCTTGCTGCTGGACGTGACCATGGTGACCCGCCTGAAGCGAAACCGGGTGATCGCGAACCGGGACGTGCGTCCGGGGGATGTCATCATCGGCCTCGCCTCCGACGGGCAGGCCGCCTATGAGTCCGTCCCCAACAGCGGCATCGGCTCCAACGGTCTCACTTCCGCGCGCCACGATCTGCTGTCTTCCCATTACGGGGAAACCTATCCCGAAACCTTCGACCCGGAAACCCCGCAGGATTTGCGTTACAGCGGCCCTTTCCGGCTGGACGACCCGCTGGAGGGCACCCCGTTGACCATTGGGCAGGCCCTGCTCTCGCCCACCCGCAGCCACGCCCCGCTGATCGAGGCGCTGCTGGCCGAAAACCGGGAGCAATTGGGGGCGCTGGTGCACTGTACGGGCGGCGGCCAGACCAAGGTCTTGCGCGCGGGGCGGGGCATCCATTATGTGAAGGACAGTTTGTTTCCACCGCCGCCTCTGTTCGCCACCCTGCAACGGGTGAGCGGCACGGCTTGGCGGGAGATGTACCAGGTGTTCAACATGGGCCACCGCATGGAGGTGATCGGGCGGCCATCGCTGCTTCCGCTGCTGGAGGATATCGGGCGCCGGTTCGGCATCGCGGTGCGCCAGGTGGGCCATTGCGAGGCGGGCGATGCCGCTCCCCCCGACGCCCCGAACGGCGTGGGCAACCGCCTGTCGATCCACACGCCGGGGGGCGTCGAGCAATACCGGCTCTGAGTGTATTTGCTCGGCACCACCTCCCGCCCCTTGCGGAAGGGTCATTCATTCCAGCGCCCCAACCCGTTTTTCCGGCCGGGGCCGATATCACACTCGAAAAAGGAAATTTCCATGCCGCACCTGGATGCAAACGGCGTCAGCCACCACTACCGCTGGGACGGCCCGGAAGACGGGCCGGTGGTGATGCTTTCCAACTCGCTGGCCTCGAACCTGAGCATGTGGGAGCCAAACGTCCCCGCCCTGACCGGCGCGGGTTACCGGGTATTGCGCTATGACAGCCGTGGTCACGGAAACACCGCCGCGCCGGACGGTCCCTACACCATGGAACTGCTGGCCGCCGACGCGCTGGGATTGCTGGACGCGCTGGGGCTGGAGCGGGTGCATTTCTGCGGGCTGTCCAAGGGCGGCATGATCGGCCAGACCCTGGGCGCCAGCCACGGGGACAGGCTGCGCTCGCTCACCTTGTGCGACACCGCCGCCGTAAGCCCCCTGCCCTGGGACGAACGCATCGCCTCGACCCGCGCGGGGGGCATGGAAACCGTGGTGGATGGCACGCTGGAGCGCTGGATCACCCCCGAGGGGCGGGCCAACATGCCCGAATGGGTGGAGAAAATCCGCGCCATGATCCTCAGCACTCCCGTGGAGGGCTATTGCGGCAGCATCGCGGCGATCCGGGACATGGACCAACGCGAGAGCATCCGCGCCATCACCACCCCCACCCACGTCATCGTGGGCGAGGAGGACTTCGGGACTCCCGTGGAGGCGGCCCGATTGATTCACGAGCGCATCGCCGGTTCCAAACTGACCATCGTGCCCAAGGCGGCCCACCTCTCCAACGTGGATCAGCCCGCGGTGTTCAACGATGCCCTGCTGGGGTTCCTCAAATCCAACGGCTGACGGCCCCCCAGCAAGGACGCCGCGGCGTGCCCCGAATGGTCACGGGAAGGCCACTGAACCGTCATCCGGGGGCCGCGGCCGGCTGGGCTGCCCACCTGGCTATCCCCCGATCACGGCTATGGCTTCGATCTCGATCAGGGCGTCCTCATGGACGAATTTGGAGATTTCCACCATGGTGGAGGCGGGCAGGTGGCCGGGATCGAAGAACTCCAGCCGGGCGTCGTGAATTTCCCGGAACCGGTTGATGTCCCGCGTAAACACCGTGACCCGGACGATATCGGCGAAGCTTCCGCCGGCCTGTTCCAGCACCGCGCCGATGTTTTTCAACACCTGGCGGGTCTGCGCGCCCATATCGCCCTTGCCCACCAGTTGCGCGTTGGCGTCAAAGGCGAGTTGCCCTGAAATGAACAGCAAGTCTCCGCCAGATACTTTCACGCCGTTGGAAAAGGCCACCGGCCCGGCGAAATTGCCTTCTTCGGCCAGGGTTTCCCTGGCCAGTGGATAAACCGTCGTGGTCATGCGCTTCCTCCTTGGGATGATGAAATGTGGAGCATGGCAATGGTTCGGGGCATGGGATGCCCAGCCCCGGAACCGGAATACCGGAAAAGGTAACCTATTACACCGATGGAAAACAGGGAAGCGGCTATTTCCCAACTCGTGACGGCGGCACGGCGGCACGGTGGCCGGCGGCACGGTGGCCGGCGGGAGGAGCCGGCCATGTTTTGCCGCCCTGCCCAGGGCCTTTCTCCCTGCTGGAACGGCGGCTGGTTCCCCGGGAGGGTTCCGGGAATCCGGATCCCACGCATGTCATAGGTTGACAACCCCACCCAATTCGGTTATCCCCCGTGTTGGGTTTCAGGAACCGGATAAACCGCCACGAGGCGCCCAATGGTTGGCTTACGCGGTTTTTCGACAATGGAAGGGAACCTTCAACGCACGGAATCGGATCGATGAATGCCATTGTAAAAATTGTGGAAATGTTCAACGAGGGAATCGGCAAGCTGATGGGCTGGGTCATGGTGTCCTTGGTGCTACTGGTGACGGCCGACGTGATCGCCCGCAAATTTTTCAATTTCGGGATGGTGATCGTCCAGGAAACGGAATGGTGGTTGTTTTCCATCATCTTCCTCTCCTGCGCGGGATATACCTTCCTTTACGACGAGCACGTCCGGGTCGACATCGTCTATTCCAAGCTGACCCAGAAAGGGAAGGACATCGTCGATCTGATTTGCGCCTTCGTCTTTCTCTTTCCCATGTGCGCGCTCCTGGTGGTCACATCCCTCTGGTTCATCGAGGATTCCTGGAACGCCCGCGGCGGCCTTGGTGAGATTTCCGCGGATCCGGGTGGGTGGTGTTGTTATTACGTTTTGAAATCGTTCATTCCGTTCGGGTTTTCCCTGCTGGCCCTGCAGGGCGCCGTCAATGTGTACAAAATCATCCTCGCCTTGATGGGCAATGACATCAGGACGGTGAAGGAGGACAGCCTCAGCGTGCGCGCGGCGCGAATGGTCGAACAGAATCAGTGATGTCCCGCTTCCCTAAATTATTCCATCATTCGCCTTCCTCAAACCGTTTTGGGCGGTTCCCGCCCAAGGGAGAGTCTTAAAAATGAGTGAATTGCTTCCACTTTGGTTCATGGATTACCTCCCGGCGTGGATGTTCGTGGCGCTGTTCGGATTGTTGCTGATCGGCTACCCGGTCGCCTTCACCATCGGATCGCTGGCGCTGTTGTTCGGCTGGCTGGGATTCGGGTTGGGATTCTTCAACCTGCTGCCCCTGCGCATCTGGGGGGTGATGAACAACTTCACCCTGGTGGCCGTGCCGTTATTCGTGTTCATGGGGGTGACCCTGGAACGCTCGGGATTGGCGGAGGAACTGTTGGACACGATGGCCCTCCTCTTCGGCCGCTTGCGGGGGGGATTGTCCATTTCCGTGATGGTGGTGGGCGCGCTGCTGGCCGCTTCCACCGGCATCGTGGGGGCCACCGTGGTCACCATGGGCCTGCTGGCCCTGCCCACCATGCTGCGCCGAAACTATTCGCCGGAAATGGCCACCGGCACCATCGCCGCTTCGGGCACGCTGGGGCAGATCATCCCGCCCTCCATCGTGCTGGTGATCCTGGCCGACATCATGAACATTTCGGTGGGCGACCTGTTCATGGGCGCCGTGATTCCCGGGTTCATCCTGGTGGGACTGTACCTGACCTATATCGTCATCGTCAGTTATTTTTTCCCAAAGATGGCGCCGGCCATTCCCGCCGAGGAACTGGCGTCGATTTCGGCCGCTGAAATGTTCACGCGCGTGATGCGCTCCCTGGTGCCCCCCCTGGTGCTGATGGTGTCTGTGCTGGGCTCGATCTTCGTTGGCCTGGCCTCCCCCACGGAAGCCGCCGCGGTGGGCGCGACCGCGGCCATGCTGCTGGTGATGGCGACCCGAAAATTCTCCATGGAGATGATTTTGGGGGTCATGCGCACCACGGTGCGGCTCACGTCGATGGTGTTCATCATCCTGGTCGGCGCGCAGGCCTTCGGTCTCACCTTCCGGGGCCTGGGGGGAGACGACCTGATCCGCAATTTCATTACGGAACTGGGTTTGGGTAAATGGGGCGTGCTGGCGATCGTGATGATGACCCTCTTCCTGGCCGGATTTTTCCTGGACTTCATCGAGATCACCTTCATTCACGTGCCCGTGCTGACCCCGCTGATGATCTATTTCGGTTACAATCCGGTCTGGTTCGCCATCCTCATCGCGGTCAACCTGCAAACCTCCTTTCTCACGCCACCCTTCGGTTATGCCTTGTTCTACCTGAAGAGCGTCTGTCCGCCCAGCGTAACGACAGCGCACATATACCGTGGAATTGTGCCGTTCGTCGGCTTGCAGCTGATCGGACTGGTGATCGTGATTTTCAACGAGGACCTGGTGTTGTGGCTTCCCTGCCTGGTCTTCGCCAGCCAGTGCGGCTAAGGGCCACACCGAAACCTGCCGTTGCTTTTTCCCCGCCAGTTTGGCATGAAGCGGGCCTTTTCACCGGCCCGCGAAATCCGCACAAAAAAAAGCGGGGGCATCTTTCGATGCCCCCGCCTGTTTTTCCAACTTGATAAGGCGTTCGGCGCGGCGCTTTGTTGCGTCGCCGCGATAGCGTCCCGGACGATTTAAATGGCTCCGACCGTCTTCAGGGCTTCTTGATAAGAAACCTCGTTGATGTTGTGCCATTTGCGGATGTTGGCCTGGAACTTCTTGTACGAATCGTACACCTTCCGGGCATCCGGATCGGAATCGGCCACTCCTTCATTGATCCTCTCGGCCGCCTTGTACAAGGCCTTCAGCACATCGGGCGGGAACGTGCGGAACTGAATCTTGCCGCCGCGATACGCCTTGATTTTATCCAGGTATTCCTGGTTCTTGGCGTCGAATTCGGCCAGGTTGTTGACGTTCAACTTGTAGGCTCCATGCGTGATCATTTCCTGGAACTCCTTGGGCAGCGAATTCCAGGCCTTCAGGTTGATGGTCAACTCGTTGAGGGTGGAAGGCTCATGCCAGCCGGGGGAATAGTAATATGTCGCCGCCTGGTGCAGCCCCAGGTTCCAATCGTAATACGGGCCGACCCATTCACAGGCATCGATCACGCCGCGCTCCAGGGCGGGGAAAATCTCCGAGGAAGCCAGCAAGACGACTTTTCCGCCCACCGCGGCGACGACTTTTCCGCCCAGGCCGGGAATCCGCATCTTGAGCCCGTCATAATCCTTGATGCTGTTGATCGGCTTGCGGTACCAGCCGCCCATCTGGGTGCCGGTGTTGCCCGCCGGGAAGCCAATCAAGCCTTCCTTGGCGTAGAATTGATTCCACAAATCCAGGCCGCCGCCATGATACATCCAGGAGGTGGTCTGCTGGGCGTTCATGCCGAAAGGCACCGAACAGGTGAACTGGGTGGCGGGCACCTTGCCGGCCCAGTAATAGGAAGCCGAATAAAACATATGGATACTGCCCTGCCGCGTGGCATCGAAGACGCCGAAGGCGGGCACCAGTTCGCCGGCTCCAAATACCTTGATGTCCAGCTTGCCCTTGGTCATCACCTTCAAATCGGCGGCCAGGGCCGGCAGGCTGGTGCCCAGCACGGGAGCGGTGATGCCGAAACTCATCGCCAGACGCCATTTGAAACGGGACTGGGCGTGAGTCGGTTTGCCGGGATAGGACACCACGGCCATGGTGGTCGCGGCCGCGGCGCTGATCACGCCGGCTTGTTTAAGAAATGCACGTCGATCCATTTTTTTCTCCTTCATCGATATTTCCGAAAACAATAGTGACAAAACCCCCTCCCAATCTGCAAGGAGGATAGACCGCATACCTCTATCACACGCGCCGCGATAAAATCAATGAAATCCTTCTTTTTTTGGCCGGGGGAAATGAATGGGCCAATCAGGGCTTCATGGGGCGCCGGCGTGTTTCCCGGCAGCCGGAGATTGTCCATGACCGGCAGCGTTTATGCTTGACAGCCGGCGATTGTCCTTGACAGCAATATGCGCTTCGCGGAACCTGCGGGAAAAATTGGCAGCCTTCCCCCAATCCCCGGTTTCCCATGGCCGATCCCCCGTATCCCGACGTGATTCCCGTCTTTCCGCTCACCGGCGTGCTGCTGTTGCCGGGGATGCCGCTTCCGCTGCATATCTTCGAGCAGCGCTACCGCAACATGATCGGCGACGCCTGGGACGGATCGCGCGTGATCGGCATGGTGCAGCCGGTGGTGCCCCGCCAGGACAACCGCCCGGTCCCGGATGCGTTCGCGCAAAACCCCGATGCGTCCGCGCAAAACCCCGAGTTGTATGCGGTGGGATGCCTGGGAAGCATCGCGCAATGCCGGCGCGCGGACGACGGGCGGTACATGATCGTGCTGCAAGGGAAACACCGCTTCCGCATCTCCAGGGAATTGCCCCTCCATCGTGGCTATCGGCGGGTCGCGGCGGATTATTCGGAATTCGCCAACGATCCATTCGAGACGTCCCGCCCGTTGGAATCCAAGCCGATCCTGGAGGGGTTTCGAAGCTTCGCGGAAGCAGGCGGAATGGAGGTGAATTTTCGGGCGCTGGAAAAGATTCCGGCCATTGAACTGGTCA
>JACZSY010000068.1 GCA_022573975.1 SAR324 cluster bacterium
CCTTGCCGTGGTGTTCGTGGGGAGGTCGGGCGGTCAGATTGGCGATGCGAGATTCTTTGTTATCAGCGATCCGGCAGCTTGTCCGGGGCTATCCGCGTGAATGCATAGAAACGCCACTTTCGCCAGATTTCAAAGAAGTGCATGCGTCCTCGGCTGTCTTCATGCGCCACCGCCCAAGTGACGTTGATTCCCGGCCCATTGCTCTCTCGCCGTCCCCACCGATCAAGTTTAGAGTGTAACTCTGGTATCGGCTCCTCAACCGGGATTACATCGAAAACGATTTCACTAAAGTTGAGATATAGCCTGTCGAAGTGATAGGCAATGCCCCGAACGAGCTTTAAGGCGAAAATCTGTAATTCCTCAGGAGACACAAGAATCCCTTGGTGGCCCCCCGGTGGTGGAATTTTTTCCGGGCCGAATCCGGGAAACACCGCCTCGGTGGGAACACCTGTTGCGGGAATCAAATCCCTAATGAACCTTTCTTGTCTCCGCTGCCTGGCGCGAGTGTCTTTTTGGTTTCGGCCTGCTTTTGGATCGAGCGAGCGGAGTGCCCGCTTTGCAAGATTGCCGAATTCTGGATCCTCGGTATCCAGGCAAGCCGCCAGCCGCAAAAATAAATCCCGTTCGAGTTCGCCGTACCTCTCATTGCACCGCTTACACGCTGGAACGGTCCATCGAGGAATATCAGCCGATGTTGACTCCGGGTACCACGATGCCGGAAATACGTGGTCTCGGGTTACAACGGGTTTCCACTGAAGACAATGAATACATCTACCACCACGTCCCTTGGGCATTTTTCTTCAGACCTCCACCTCGTAAAATCTGGGTTCACCGGAATCGTCATCCCAGGTCACCTTGATGGTCCTTGGCGGTTCTCCGCCTGGAAAGGCGTAAGTGGTACGGGTCTCCTTCCCTGGCAGCAACTTGAGGATTTTTGGAGTTCCCGGGGAATCTGTAGAGCTGGCGGGAACACCATCAAACAAGCATTGGATGTTGCGGGCTTCAATGCTGAGGGAAAGGTTTTTTAGAAATAATTGGTAAACTTTCGTTCTTCTGCTGGTAATGGAAGCAGTAATACCGGCTTTTTTACTGTCGATTTCTCGCCGTTCATCCTGGACAACCACGCGTTCTTGGAGGGTAACTTGCTCCTTTTGAAGGGAAGCCATTTCCGCCTGAATGTCATTGGTTTTTCGGTTGCTGAAAAACTGCAACACCATTGCGATGGCGGAGATGACAACGGCGGCGCCGGCCATGATAATGGCGATGATGGCGATTTTGTCCGAGGTCTCCATGAGTGAAAGATACCAAGATGGCGGGGGAAAAGTAAAAAGGGTAGCCGATCTGGAAACCCGGATCGAGCGCGGCCTGGAAACCTTTGTGGACGTAGGCATGGCGCTGCTGGAAATCCGGGGGAAATGCGCCGCCGAAAAGAGGAAAGCCAGGGCCGCCAGGGTCTATCTCTGGGCCTCCTAAAACCGGCCGGCTGAATCGACTTGGTGGACGTGAAGCGCGGGAAGTATTTCAGGATAATCGCCGCCATCCGAGCAGATGGGGTGGACGTGGTGCCCCTCATGATCGAGAGGGGGCTTGGAAGGCCCTACCGGGGCGGAAGACGCCGGGGGTGGTGTGGAACGCCTCAATAGGCCCCGTGCAATTCTATTTTCCATGGAAAATCCCTGGAAAATTTCCACTCTTTCCGCCCTGTTTTGGAAAATTTCCAGAAAATTTCCAAGCCGCCTTCCTGGGGGGATTCTTTCTAATCTACTGGCAGGATGGTGGCGACGGCGCGAAAGGGCTTTTGTCGGTTATGTCGGTTCACCCCCAGGGGGGTAGTGAAAACTTCACAACGGATATCGTTGGGCTTGGCATTGCCCCTCAAAGGCGCAATGGGCAGTCCAATGACCTCCGTCATCAAACCAACTGCAAACGGGATGGGGTGGGGATGGTTGAAGGCGGGTATTGGCCAACTCATGCTTTTCCCCCGTAGGTTTTCTGATATCAAGGCGTTATTTCCAGCCTTCTTTTCCACCTGGCTTTCATCTCCAGTTTGACCTCCGCGTCTTCGACCGCTTTCGATAGCGACGGCAGCACCTTTTCCAATCTCCGGTAGAAACCACGGAATTCATGCATGGTGCTTTCCATGCGTTCCAGGCGGGCGTCCATTCCATCAAGCCGGGATTCGATGCGGGCCAGGATGGTGAACACGTCGGGATCGGGTGGGGTTGGGGGTTTGGTGGGCATGGGAAAGGCCTCGGAATGGAATCTGGTGATTGCTATGTGATTGCTAGGCCAAAAAAGAAAAGGGCCGCGCTGGAATGAATTCTGACGTAAGCCCTTGATATCAGCGGAGAGGGAGGGATTCGAACCCTCGGTACCCGTTATAGGTACAACAGATTAGCAATCTGCCACTTTCGGCCTCTCAGTCACCTCTCCGATGTTGTAATTATTAATGAATTTGTCTTTTTCTTTTTTCCATTCCGTTTTGGTGGCACGCTCGGTGTGATGGAATTAATTTCCCAACACCCCTTTCTCCATCACGTCCCTGATGGATTCCGTGTCCAGGTCTGTGTATCCGTATTTTTTTTGCATTAACGCTTCCACGCTCCAGCAGAGGGGGAGGGATTCGAACCCCCGGAACCCGTCAAGGTTCAGCGGTTTTCAAGACCGCCGGTTTCAGCCGCTCACCCACCCCTCCGGATGCGAACCAGAGCCTTGCGATGGGACAGGCTCCTGCCATGAAATTACGGGATGGGACGCTCCGCTGTCAATGGAATTGGGGAGCGGGTTTTCCCCGGTGAATTATGCTGGGGTGAACCCCAGCGCGCACCCCATCCCCGCTGGAAAATCCCAGGATGTGAAAGCAACCCCATTCCATGATTTGAGGAAGGGGTTTGGACGGTGTAATATTTGAGCGCGGGCGTGTCTGGCGCCATGGCCGAAACCCTTCGGCCCCCGGGGAAAACGATGACCCATTTCTTCATTTCCGATTCCGCGATCGGGTGGAACTCCACGGGGGCGTCATCGCCGCAAACAGCGCCGAGGGCGAGGGATCGACTTTCACCTTTTCCCTTCCCATCGCACCGGGCCGGGAACATCCTCCCGGCGGCGCCCCCGCCGGTGTTGAAAAAACCGGCGTTGAAATCACCGGCGTTGAAATCACCGCGGCCGAAACCATGTTCCGGGAATGCTTGGCTGTATTTCCCCGCGACAAGGCCGCGCAGATATACCTTGAACGCTGCCCGCAAATTCCAAAGACCGGAATCGTATGGAATTATCGCGTCCCCTGGCCAGGGCAGGCCAAAGGACGAACCCAGGGAAACCCGCCCGCGGATTAGAAGTACAAACGGGCGATGGATTCGGCCACGCAGCAGGGTTTGTCGCTCCCCTCGACTTCGATGGTCACCTCCCGCACCAATTGCAGGCCGCCGCTCACTTCCTCCACCGATTTCAGCGTGCTTCGGCTGCGAATACGGGAATTCACCATCACCGGCGCGGGAAATCGCACACGGTTCAACCCATAGTTGACCCCCATCTTCACACCCGGATAGCGGGGTTCCTCGCCGGATCCTTCACGGGTCAGGCGGGGCAACATGGAAAGGGTCAAAAAACCGTGGGCGATGGTGTCCTTGTAGGGAGATTCAGCTTGGGCGCGTTCCTTGTCCACGTGAATCCATTGATGATCCTCGGTGGCGTCGGCGAACTGGTCGATGCGGCGCTGATCGATGGTCACCCAGTCTCCCAGGTGAATTTCCTGACCGACCTTGGCCTGCAAGCCGGCCAATACGGCGTCTTTGGACATTTTCGTTTTCTCCTCTTCCCCCTGGCTTCAGGCGGAGCGTTTGCCCCGCCTGCTTTTCTGGGTTAACCGCTGTTTTTCGACTTCATCCCGAAAATGCTTGAGCCCGGCAAAATCCTCGCGGCGCAGGGACATGAGCACCAGGGAATCGAAATGGTCCATCACCTCGGGAGGCATCTGTTGGTAAAGCATCAGCAGGGACAGTGTTTTTTTGCAATGATTCCTGGGAGATTTCTGGATCAGCCTGGCCACATTCAAAAATTCCGCCATTTGATCGCTGTTGAATGAATCCATCAATTCCAGCGTTTCCCGCACGTTGTCGTTATGATCTTCCAGCAGCATCACCGAATTGAAATAACGCTTCATTTCCTCGGGCGCCTTGTCCCGGTAAGCCGCCAGGA
This sequence comes from SAR324 cluster bacterium, assembly GCA_022573975.1. Lineage (GTDB taxonomy): Bacteria > SAR324 > SAR324 > SAR324 > JACQKK01 > JACZSY01. The sequence goes on from JACZSY010000068.1 coordinate 4,198, forward strand.
TCAACTCACGGCTGTCGATATGCAACTTTTTCGCATATTCCATCAGTTGCATGTCCTTTGGAATATGTCCGCCAATCACCTTGTTGAACAGATCATAGGGAACTTTGATGCTGCGGGCGCATTCCTTTACATCCTTGTACCCGTTTCCCTCGATGGCCTCCTGGATCATGGTGGATACGGTTTTCAAATGGGATATTTTTGGAGCCCGATTCGATCTCAATTTCATTTTTGGTCGGTTGTTTTTGGAGGGTGAAGTGGATAGGTTTTGGTAGGAATCCCTGGAACATTCGCTGAAATAAACGGTGCCGGGCGCGGTGGCCAAGCCTCGCGCCAATAGCTCCGATGACCTCCGCTTCCCGAGGGCATGAATATCCGGCCACCTCTCTGGCAGGCTGTTGGGGCAGCGGTTGAAACCGGGCAGAGGCCATTGAGACGCCGATCGCCATGAGCGCCAGCATCGGGAACCTGGCAACCGCTGGAAACGACGACTGTCAAAATGACATGGCCTCACCTGAAAAATCAAGAAACAAGAATAAAAAGTAGGAATTTCTTATGCAAAATGGCGCTGGTTGCCTTCGGCCGGTTGACTTCCCGCAGCGATTTTCTGTAACGATTTTCCCGCATACCGGAAGCAAAGACAACCCGCCGGTTTGACTCCAAATTCCGGGGGGCGGCGGGAAAAATCACCGGATTGGGGGGGCTTTTCAGCAAAAGGCAGCCATCCGCCGGGAAGGTTCTCATCACGGGAAAGAACGCTGCACCTGAGGAACGGTCCGCAATTTCCCTGGTGTTGAGAATCGTCGAGGCAGGGGACTCGTTTCGGCGCCATCGGCCTTTGAATTGTTTCCGCGGGTGTATTCCCCGCTGGTTGCGGCGAAAAAGAAGCCGGGGTTTTGGCGCCTCGCGGCGTGGTCTTTCATTTATCCTGGGTCTTATTGGCAAACTGGTGTACTCTCCACCAAGCGCTTGAATCTGTCGAGGAGATGGGGTGTGGGTCTTACATCGCAGCAGCTGGAATTTTAAACCCAAGCCATCCTTCATTGTAACTATGATGGAATTCCAGTATAGATAAGTTTGATCCAACATAACGGGGGTAGATTGAAATTTGGATGGCCGGATAATTTCTGTGATTACTCATCGCCTGTGCAAAGCCGATAGGACTCCAACCCCAACATTCGAGGTTGCTCTTGGCTATTTGGGATAAATTACTTTCCTCCAGCTCCGATCAGGAAAAAAAAGCCGATGCGCTGTGGGAAAGAGCGATCAAATACTTCGACGGCAAGCTTTTCAACCGTGCCCTGAAGGACTTGTCGGAGGCCATCGACCTCAATCCGAAGCTCTCCGAAAGGGGTCTGGAATTGATGGCGAGCCTTTCCTCGGGCGGCAATGACGAGCAAGCCCTGAGCATAGGGTTGGCCCTGCTCAAGATCGAGAAGGAAAATCCGGAACTGCTCAACCAACTGGGCAACTCCCTGCGCAAGCTGGGGTCGTTCGGGAGGGCGAAAAAGCTGTACACGATGGCCATCAAGCTGGACCCCAAAAACAAGAATCACAAGTACAATCTCGCGGCCTGCACCTTCGGAATATCCACCGCCGATTCGGAACTGGTGCGCCAAACCCTTACGGTCGAGGCCTATACGGAACTTCGCCGCAATGAATTCCTGGGCGAACGCCTGGATTTTTACCCGATCCCCAATCAGGTTCTGGAGGAAGAGGGCGCCAAAAAAGGTGAAGAGGAGGAGGGGGGCGAAGAAGAAGAAGAGATGGATGATGAATCCAAGGCGCAATTGATAGATATGATGGGCAAGCAACTCAAGGAAGACTTGAGCGCGTCACAAGGCGCTTGGCAGGACGAGTTCAATCTGGGCTTATTTTATGACCTGGTCGGTTTGGGAGAATTGTCCGTCCAGCATCTCGCCAAAGCGGTCAAGGTGGATCCGAAAAATCCGGAGCCGGTCAACAACCTGGCGGTGGCGTTGGTGACGCACAAGGAAAATTCGGAAAAGGCCGAGTCCCTGCTGTTGGAATCGTTGAACAAGAACAAGTTCGATCGCACCACGGTGCTCAATTTGGCTGTGATCAACCGCATGCAGGGAAAATCGTTCCAGGCCCTCAAGTTTTACGTTTATCTGGGAGACTTGCTGGCAAAGTCCCTGGGTGATTTCGACACCGAAAAAGCAGAGGATTTCGCCAACGACCTCTTTCAGCGCCGGAAATATCTCGAAGCCATTCCATTTTACAAGAACCTGGGCAAGGAAAAACAGGAGCCGATCTGGTTCGAGAAGTTGGCGGTGATGTATTTCAATCAAAAGAAGGAAGACGACTACATCATGGCCTTGCGGGAGTTGCTGACCCTGGAACCCGAGAATATAGATGCCGCCGAAAAGATTTCATCGACCGCGCAAAAGTATGAGGATGACGCCAGGGAACGGATGACCAGGGGCAACAAGCGTCATGCCATCCAATTGTTCAACAAATCGGTGAAAATCGAGCCCACCGCCGAGCGCTGGGTGGAACTGGTGCAGTTGTACAAGGACGATGGCGAGGAAAACTACGCGGATTTCGCGTTGCGGCAATGGAAAAAACTCAGCGGCCAGGAGGAAGGCGATGAGGAAGGGGAAAACGGGGAGAAATCCGGGGGCGAGTCCCAGACCGCCGAAGCCACCTGAAGCAACGGCCGCCCCTCCGGCGTTCCGGCTCCAATGGCCGCGGGCCTGGTCGCCGCGATAATTTTTCCCGCGCTATTTTTCCCCGCCATGAATTTCCCCGCGAAAAAAAACCGCCCCAGCTTTGCGCTCTCCCCCCTTCTTTTGCACCTGCCTTCTTTTCACATCCCACGGTTCGTTTCCCCCCACGGGTCATCTCACGGAAAATCACACCACCCCGTTGGCGTCAGGGGCCTGCCGTGCCCTGCCGCGCCAAACGACTCTGAGACATCCGGGATGGATGGGATTGACCGATGCCGGGTCTTGTCGGACCAATACGGGGAAACCAGGACAATTCAAACAGTGGGGGGGATTCCAGGCCGAAAAAAGGCCGTCACGGCTTGGCGCCGTAATTTGAGTGACGAGTGTCTGTCATTGCTTCCCGCCCTGAGCGGGTGAGGCGCCCTTGTTGCCGGTGCGGAATGAAAAGTTGGCCAGGGAGGCGCGGCGTTTCACCCCTCTTCCGGCATGTCCAGGGTGGCCTTGGCGCCATATTCGATCAGTTCCTCGACCTTGAATTTGGGCATGCCCAGCAAATTGCCGATATGGAGGAACTGTTCTTTTTCCTTGGGGGAGAAATCACGGTCCGAGATGGCGACATCCATCAAATCGAGCATCATGAAGGCCCTGTTCTTGGGCAGGGTATCCCAGCCGACGAAGGCCGTCAGATTGGGAACCGTCTGATGGGAGATGTATTTTTTGAGGGATTCCACCAGGGTCGGATTTTTGATGAACGATATGGATTGCACCAGGGTTTGGGTTTCGGCCTGGGAGACTTCGCCATCGGCAATGACCATCGCCACCAGCGCCATGGCGAACCATTCGCGCTGATTTTCGCTCATGGCGCCGATGGGCGTGCGGAAATTATGGGCCATGGTTTCCTTTTTCGATTGTGCCAACCATCTCGTTCGAAGCGCATGGAGTTTTCCACCCAAAGCAGCAGGATTGCCACCCAAAAGAGATATGCCAAAAATTGAACAGGAAATCAAAGGCGGATCGAGGGCAGGCGGGCTGACGGATGCCGGCCCGGTGGCCGCTCCGCCACGGCGGACCGTCCATTGTCTGCGCGGCCATCAGGAAAACAGGAGGTTTGAAAGTTTTTGCCGATAGGCGGCCGTGACATCCGAATCGGGGGGGAGCATATCGAAGACCGCCAGCATGCCCAGGCGTCCTCCATCCTCTTGAAATTTCCGGTCCGCTTGCACGATCTCGAAAAACGACTCCAGGGCCGTTTCAAATTGTCCGCTCAACCCCGCATGGCAGGCCTCGGCGAACTTCTGGGCCAGACCGGTGGTTTGCGCGTCCTCCAGGCCGGCGTTTTCGGCGAGAAACAACCGGCCTTTCAACGCGGTCAACACCTTCTCCATGTTTTGCCGGTCGGTGAGCTTTTCCAGTTCCACCTCGTTGATGGCCGAGATTTTTTCGCGGGCGCCCGTGGTGTCGCCGTCGTCCAGCAGAATATGTCCGCTCCCGATCAGGGCCACGGGGTTTTTGGGATCGGAGGCCAATACCTTCTCAAATATCCGCCTTGCGCCCTCAACGTCCCCCGTTTGCAGCCGGGTCATTCCCACGACGGCATCTTCGATTTCCTCCGAGGGGATGTTTTCTTCCAGGAAGCGGACGATTTCCGGTTCGGGAAGCGCGCCCACGAACTCGTTATGAATCGCCCCATTGATGAACAGCTTTACCGCCGGAATGCTCTGAATGCGCAGCATCTCGGACAGCATGGGGGACTCGTCCATGTTGACCTTCACCAACTCGAATCGTCCTTCCCAAGTCTGGGCCAGATTTTCCAGTATCGGCCCGATCACCTTGCAGGGGCCGCACCATGGCGCCCAAAAGTCCACCAGCACGGGAATTTCCTGGGACCGCGCCAAAACCTTGGCCTCGAAATCCTGGTCGGTGGCATTGGTGACGTCGGAATCGGGTTCCTGAGATACGTTGATTTCCATGAATCTCGACAGGTTGAAGGTGCGGACAGTGGCGGCCGGGCCCAAATGCCACCGGTTGCGGGGCGGGCGTAAACGCCCGTGGCGGAACGCACCACCGAAGGACATCGGCCGCGGGCCAGGATCAATCGTTATTGGAACGCCTTCCCCGCAATCTTGTCAACCCAGACCCCTTTCGCATGGCGGGTGGATGCATCCGTTGCCCGGAGCGCCCGCGCCATGGTATGAGGGGGCAGGGGCACGGCGGCGAACCGGACACTCCGGGGCGCAAACCTATCGACCGAAGACGAATGGAAATACTGCAATTCAAGCGCCCTGAACCCTTGCCCAATGTGGATTCGGACTTGCTGGCCTTCGACCTGGAAATGGCCAATTCCTTCCGCTCGGAATTGCCCGTGATCTGCATGATCGGCACCGAGTCGTACGATCCGCGGCAGCAATGCGCTCTGGTCACCCTCGCCACCATTACCAAACGCCATCAGGAATTCGAGCTGATCGGGTGGTTCCTGGATCATCTCTCAACATTCCACCAACGCCATCCCAACCCAAAGCTGGTCACCTTTTCCGGCAGTGACAACGACATTCCCTGGATCAACGAGCGGATCGAACGGTTCGGATTCGAGCCGGAACGGGTGTCTTCCTTCCGCCGGTTCGAGCATCTTGACCTGCGGGTCAAGTTTCACCAGCGCACCCAGAACAACCAGATTTCCCTCAAAAAAATGGAGGCGTTGTTTGGCATCGTGAGGGATTCGACCCTGTCTTCGCGCAAGGTGAGCTATATTCTCACCGGGGTCGTGGGGGGAAACAGCCGCGGGGATGGAATCCCGGAAAAAATTTACGATTATCTCCAGGAAGACGTTCACCACCTGCTGGTGATCCTGGACCGGTGGGATGCGCAATCGGTGGAAACGCATCATTTTACCGAGCTGGAATACCTGGAACGCTGCCTCAGCCTGTTGCGGCAGTGCCGCCGGCCCGGTGAGCGGATTCCCCCGCGGGTGTCCCCCGCTCAATTGGAAGCCATCGAGCGTTTCGCGGATGCATTGGAGACAAATATCGACCGGGCCATCGTCGCGGGAGGGTTCCAGGACTTTCAATTGCAGCCGCTGCCAGAGTTGAACCTGCGATTTTCCGAGGTGGAGCGGATCGCCAAGAAATTCCACCAGCTCTCCGGCATCGAGCTTTGGGAACCGGAAACCCGGACATTCCGCCTGAAGCCGCTATTGAACCGGCCCAAGGGGGCGCTGGCCGTGGTGAGGCGGAGCGGGAAGGTGCTGATGATTCGCCGGGCGGAGCACCTGGAGCGGGCGCCAGGGTACTGGGGGCTCCCGGGGGGCGTGTTGGAAAAAGGGGAGAACCCCCGGGCGGGGGCCGTACGGGAACTGAAGGAAGAGCTCAACCTGGACGGCCGGGCGGTGCGGCTGATGGGCACCAGCCCCTCCATGACCAAGGAGTTCGAGTTGTTCTGGGTGGAGGTGGAGGTGGAGGTGGAGGACACCACGCCGTTGGAGCCTCAGGCCGAAGAAGTGGCCGAGGCGCGCTGGGTGACCCCGGAATCGTTCCATCAATTGAGCCCTCTCATCCCTGGCGCGGAGGATGGCTTCCGACGCTTCCTGGGCAGCGCCTGGGGGCCCCGCGGGAAACGCTAGGGGCGGGGAATGCCCGTAAAAATATCAACCCGCCGGCACCCGGAAGGTCATGCCGGTTTTCCCCCGTTTCAGGCTCAAGGTGGCCTCCACCGGGCCGATCTCCGCGGTGTTTCGGGGGTGGGTGCCCCCACAGGGAATGACCCACCCCGCGCACTCCCAATAGCGGAAGCCTTCGGTTTCAGGATCGGCACGGGTGGCGATGGAATGGCCCTCGGCCGAGAAGGCGTTCAGTTCGGCCACCACGCGCTCCATCCGCGCCGCGTCCAGCAGCTCCTTGCGGGCGTAGCGGTTGAGGCCGAACTCCGGTTGCAGGTCGGAGGTTTCGGGAAATTCCAGCGGCGGCCCCCCCGCGCTTTCCCCCACGATCTTTTCCACGAAGCAATGGAGCAGGTGGGCGGCGCTGTGCAGACGCATCTGGTGGTGGCGGAACTTCCAGTCCAGGCGCAGCAGGAAGGGCCGCGTGCCCACCAGCGCCTCCTCCAACGCGGCTGTATCGGCGGCGCCGTCCAGCACATGGACGATGCGTTCGCCCTCGCGGCGGGTGTCCACGATGGCCATTTTCTCAAGGCCCAAACGCTTCCCAACCTCTCCGTCCAGCGCCAGCACGGCCCGGTCTCCCTTCTGCCCTCCGCCATGGGGGTGGCAGAGGGTTTCGCTGAGCACCAGGCAGGGGCCGAAGCGCTCGCTGAGCGTCAATGCGTCCACCCACACCTCCAACTCGGTGCGGTAGAAATCCTCGTAAAAGGTAAGCGTGGTCTCGGGAGGTGAGGTCATGGTTTTTTAAGATGCCTTTCTAGAAAATAACCATCTTTGGTGTCTTTCATTTCCCATCCGAGTTTTTTAAGGTCATCTCGAAGTTTATCAGAGGTTGGGTAGTCTTTTTGGTTCCTAGCTTCGATCCGTTTTTGAGCTAGTAAAACAATTTCTTTATCAGTATCACCTGAGTAATAAAGGGCACCTGCCGTCCTATCAAAAATATTAAATTCTAATCCAGAGGCTCGGTAATCAAAAAGATTCAACGACAATATTCGATCCGCAAAATCAGCTAATTCTTGTTTAACCTTGCTTGAAATGGATTTATTTCGAAATGTAGTCCAAAGAACAGCTAGTGCTTTTGGTGTGTTTAAATCATCACAAAGTTCTTTAAAAAATTCTTTGCACACACCACTTTTTGGAATTTTTGGTTCCGGCCATTCAGGTGTAGGCTTTCCAACTTCTGAGTCCATCAATGATTTTCTTAGACCTTTCAAGGCTTCCGTAGCAGATTCCAATGCCATAAAAGTAAAGTTGAGATACTGGCGGTAGTGGGTGTTGAGCGTCAGGTAGCGGAAGGCCAGGGGGTCGAAGCCTTCCTCCATCAGCTTGCTCAGGGTGACCATGTTGCCCTCGGACTTGCCCATGCGCTCGTCCTCGCCCAGCACCAGGTATTGGCCGTGCAGCCAATAGCGCACGAACGGCTGCCCGTAGGCCGCCTCGGACTGGGCGATCTCGTTGGTGTGATGGACGGGGATGTGGTCCGTGCCGCCGGTGTGGATGTCGAAGGTCTGGCCCAGGTACTTCATGGACATGGCCGAGCATTCCACATGCCAGCCGGGGAAGCCCCGGCCCCAGGGGCTGTCCCATTCCATCTGCCGCCGCGCGCCTTCGGGCGTGAACTTCCATAGGGCGAAGTCGGTCTTGTGGCGCTTGTCGCCCATCTCGACGCGGCTGCCTTCGCGCAGGCCTTCCACGTCCAGCAGGGCCAGCTTGCCGTAATCGGGGAGTTTGGCGGTGTCGAAGTAGACGCCGTCCGCGATGGTGTAGATGAAGCCGCCCGCCTCCAACTTTTCGATGATGGCGATCTGCTCGGGAATGTGACCGGGCAGGCTGGCGTAGCGCGGATAGAGACTCTTGATGCGCTCGACCAACTCCTTGGGAATCTCCCCGGCGGCGCGAGGGGTGAAATCGGGCATTTCGATATTGAGCCGTTCCAGGTCGGCAAAAAAATGCTCGGTGTATTCCGCCGCGATCTCCCAGGCCGTGCGCTTCGATTCCCGGGCCGCCTGCTCGATCTTGTCCTCGCCGGTGTCCTCGTCCGAGGTGAGATGTCCCACGTCGGTCACGTTGATCACGTGGGTGACGCCGTAGCCCAGCCGGCGCAGGGTTTTCTTGAGGATGTCCGGAAAAACGTAGCTGCGCAGGTTTCCGATGTGCGCTTCGGCGTAGACCGTCGGGCCGCAGGTGTAGATGCCCGCCTTCCCGGCCTCCAGCGGTTGGAAGACCTCCTTGGCGCGGGTCAGGGTGTTGTAGAGCTTCAATTCCATGGGCACGGATACGGGTGCGGGGCGAATCGGTTTGACATTCCGGTGGCGGAAAATCCCGCCTCCGCCTTGAACGGAAACCACCAGGCAGGCCAGCCAAACGGGGCCGCCTCGATGCGGGTGGTTCATCCTGTCATTTCAGGCGGGAGAATGACAAGGGAGGCCGCAACCCCTCACTTCCGGGCAAATCCATGCCCCCTGCGAAACCGGTTCACCGGTTCCGCAACCCAATATTTTGGTGGAAACCATTTCGATCAAGGTCTCCTGAAGCTTCAAGCGTTTCTTTTTTTACCCCCCCCCGTCCGATTTTTCCCATGGAAAAACCGGAGGTCGCCATCCGGGAATAATTATGGGTCAGCGGCCGCCACTGGGAAGTGAAAATCCAACCATAAAAGAACCCTTGATAGGAATGTTGGAAATTGTTATAGCCTATCATTCACGGTTGGTGGAGGGGGGCAAACACAGTGTTCCCATTTCGGGCAACTCAACAAGCAGGAGGGGTTGAAATGAAACGACACATCTTGATGGCTGGCGCGTTGGGCGTCTTTTTCGCCGGTCTGATCCTGAACACGGCCTTCGCGGCCGAAACGGTGCGGCTCGGGCTGATCGAACCCTTTTCCGGCCCCGTCGCCGTGGTGGGAATCGAGGCGGCGGACAACTTTGAATATGCCGCCGAGCAGATCAACAAACGCGGCGGCGTGCTGGGAGGGCGGCGCATCGAAATCGTGCGGCTGGACAACGCCATGAGCGCGGAAAAGACCACCCAGCAGATCAAACGGGCGATCGACCAGGGCATCCGCTTCATCAGCCAGGGCATTGGTTCCAACCATGCGCTGAACATCATCAAGGCGTTGAACAAACACAACCGGCGCAATCCGGGGCAATCCATTTTGTACCTGAACCATTCCGCCGTCACCACGGCCTTCACCAACGAGTTGTGCTCGTTCTGGCACTTCCGCTTCGACGCCAACGTGGACATGAAGGTTGCCGGGCTGACCACCCAGATGGGCAGGGATCCCAGCATCAAGAAGGTGTACATGATCAACCAGAACTACGCCTATGGGAAATCCTTTCAGGCCGCCGGGCGCAGGATGATCAAGTCCCGCACCCAGGCCACCCTGGTGGGAGACGATCTGATCCTGCCTTTCGGCAAATTGCTCGATTTCACCCCCTATGTGGCGAAAATCCAATCATCCGGCGCCGATACGGTGTTGACCGGCAACTGGGGCCCGGATTTGATTCGTCTGGTCAACGCGGTAGCCGAGGCCGGCCTGAAGGTTCAGTTTTACACCGTCTACGGTGGCATACCCTCCTCGGTGAATGGATACGGCGCCAAGAACGGAATCGCATTGCGGATCAAGCAAATCACGGAGAGTCATGAGAACGACGACGACCGGGCCGATGTGGCGAAATTCGCCCGGGGTTACAAGGCCAAATACAAGCGCACCTGGTTTTCGGACCGACAACGTATGCTGGTCGAAATGTTCGCCACCGCCCTCAACCGGGCCGGCACCGACGATCCCAAGGCCGTGGCCTATGCCCTGGAGGGCATGACCTTCCCGGGCCCCCATGGCCAAACAGTCACACTGCGCAAAGCGGATCATCAAATCATCATGCCCCTGGTGGTCTCCACGATCGACCCCAATGCCTCGAAAAAATTTATCTATGCGGACAAGAATTTCGGCATCGGCTGGCAGACCAACGGTTGGGTCAAGGTGGCCGATCTGACGCTGAAAACCACCTGCAAGATGAAGCGCCCCAGGAGGTAGGCGCTCACCTGGCGCCTGGAAATCCCGGCCGGTCCCGCCGCGGCGGCAGAGCGGCGGCCGGTCGCTTCTTTTTTCAAGGGCCTTGCCCACCGGCCCTCGAATTGCCATCTCATTTTCCGGGGCCGAGCTCCTTTTTGCTCCAGCGGCGAAGTGAGAATGAACGGCCCCGCCCTAAGCGGCGCGCGATCGAAACAGCGGCTTCTTGTTCGCCGCCGGCGACAGGGAATGGACCCGTGGCAAAAGATTCACTTGAGGTGATTTCTTGGAAGTTTTTCTCTTTTCCCTGTTCAACGGCGTTCAATACGGCCTGCTGCTGTTCATGCTTTCCAGCGGTCTGACGCTGATCTTCAGCATGATGGGCGTGCTCAATTTCGCCCATGCCAGCTTTTACATGCTGGGAGCGTATTTCGCCTTTCAAATCAGTCAATTTTACGGGTTTTGGGCGGCTCTCGTGGTGGCGCCGGTGATCGCCGGCGTGGTGGGGGCGGTGGTGGAGCGCTACGGTTTGAGAGTCGTCCACCGGTACGGGCATGTGGCCGAGTTGCTGTTCACCTTCGGCCTGGCCTATGTGATGGAGGAAGTGATCCAGATGATCTGGGGGAAAGCCCCGGTGGCCTACCGGATTCCCGAATCGATGAGCTTCCCCCTGTTCAATTGGCAGGGATTGGACTACTCGGCCTACCGGATTTTCATGGTGGTCATTTCAATCGTGATTTTCCTCGCCCTCTATGCCTTGCTGACCCACACCCGGGTCGGGGTGATCATCCGCGCATCCCTCACCTACCCGGAAATCGTCGGTTCCCTGGGGCACAACGTGCCGCTGATTTTCATGCTGGTGTTCGGCGTCGGATCGGGGCTGGCGGGCATCGCCGGCGTGTTGGGCGGCAACATCCTGGGCACCGACCCGGCCATGGCCCTTCAACTGGGGCCGATCGTGTTCGTGGTGATCGTGATCGGCGGGCTGGGATCGCTGTGGGGCGCCTTTATCGCATCGTTATTCATCGGCGTCATCACCAACATTTTCATCTCCTACGATTTCTCCTTCAAGGGGTTTTTCCTTTTGCTGGGAATCCAGGATGAGGCCGAGGGCGTTGCCGCCGATCTGCTGAATTTGACCAGCGGCAGCATCTCCCCGGTGATTCCCTACCTGTTGCTGGTGTTGATCCTGATCACCCGGCCACGGGGCCTTTTCGGGACGCGTGACGTATGAACAGGCTATTTGCAAAATTCGGCATCTGGATCTTGGCGGGGGTGGTGATCCTGGTGTTGCCCTGGATATTCACCTCGGGGTTCGCCTTGAGCCTGTTGGGGCAGATGGGTTTGGCGATCATCTTCGCCCTGGCCTACAACATGCTGCTGGGCAGGGAGGGATGCTCTCTTTCGGCCACGCCATTTATTTTGGGCTGTCGGGGTATTTCACCATCCATTTCCTCAATGTGCTGGTGGAAAGCGAAAACGCCGTGTTCCCGGTCAGCCTGCTGCCCCTGCTGGGCGGTTTTGTCGCCATGTTCTTCGGAATCCTGATCGGCTATGTGTCCACCCGCCGGGCCGGCACCACCTTCGCCATGATCTCGCTGGGCTTCGGCGAAATGGTCACGGCCTTGACCCTGATCCTGGTGGCCGTGTTCAATGGCGAGGAAGGCATCCAGGGCGACCGGGTGACCGGCCTGGAGACCATGCTGGGGATCGACTATGGATCGAACATCCAGGTGTATTACCTGACCGGGGTGTGGTGCATGATCGCCATGATCGCCATGTACCTGATCACGAAGACACCTTTCGGCCGCATGTCCAACGCGGTGCGGGACAATCCCGAACGGGTGCAGTTCGTCGGTTACAACACCCAGCGGGTGCGTTGGCTGGCCTTCACGCTTTCAGCCTTTTTCTCTGGCGTCGCCGGAGGGCTGCACGCCCTCAACTTCGAGCATGTGGGCTTCGAGACGGTGGGCCTGGCCAAATCGGGGCTGGTGCTGTTCATGGTGTTCATCGGAGGCGCCAGGATTTATTACGGCCCCATCCTGGGGCCATTCTGATCACCTTCCTGGAGGGCAACCTGTCGGGAATCACCGATGCATGGGTTTTTTACCTGGGGGTTTTCTTCATCATCATGGTGATGTTCGCGCCCACCGGACTGGCCGGCATGGTGGCCCTGCATGAACCGGTGTGGAGGGTGGATATCAAGCTGCTGCGGCGGATGATACGGCACTACGCCGCCGCGCTGGGAGCGATGTTGATCACCGCCATCGGCGTGATCGGGCTGACCGAGATGATCTTCTTTCTCTCCCACAACCTGATCGGTGAAACCACCATGCAGCTGTATTTCCTCGAAATTCGGCCCCATAGCGTCCTCCCGTGGCTGACCTATGGGGTCATGGGCGCTTTTGGCGTGTGGCTCTGCCGGAAAGTCTTCCCCTACGTGGGATACAACTGGAACCAGGTGATGGATCAGGTCAAGCAAAGGATGACGGCATGACGGCGGCGCTGGAATTGGTGGCCCTCCGCAAGAATTTCGGACAGACGGAGATCATCCGGGGCGTGGACCTGGAAATTCCGGTGGGGGAGCGCCACGCCATCATCGGCCCCAACGGCGCCGGCAAATCCACCCTCTACAACCTGATCAGCGGCCTCCACCAGGTCACCGAAGGCACCATCCGGCTCAACGGGCGGGACATCACCAACCTGCAACCCTACACCATCAACCGGTTGGGCCTGAGCCGCAGCTTTCAGGTGACCAATATCTTCCCCAACATGTCTGTCTTTGAAAACGTGCGCTGCGGGGT
>JACZSY010000293.1 GCA_022573975.1 SAR324 cluster bacterium
GGGTTTCCTTGCCCCGCTGATAGACGGCCAGGCCCTCCGCCAGGCGGCCCTGCCCCAAAAAGCAGCGCATGAGGAGTTGATAGAATTCTTCCGCCAGATCGTCGATCTCCAGGCCCCGCCGGTACAAATCTATTGCTCCCGCGTAATTGCCGGCCTTTTGAAAAATATCACCGGCTTTTCCGATGTGACGGAGCATCGATCCATGCAGCTTTTCCCGGGCGGACAGAATTTCTGGCGGGTCGAACTCTCCCTCCAGAAAGGGGCCATCATAAATGGCCATGGCTTGTTCGAGCGTGTTCCACGCCAATTGATTGTCGTCGTCCTCCCACGCCCGGGACGCCTGTTTCAACAGGGCGGCGCATTGCAACGCATCCACCCAACAATGGCCGGTTTCCAGCGTGAGCCGCCCATCCTGCAATGTGAGGCCCTCATGGCCGATAAGGTTGCGCAGCCGGTTCAGCGTTGTGGCCAAGGCGTTCTGGGCGCGGTCGCCATCGGAATCGGGCCACAGGGATTCGCTGAGCAATTCCGTTGCCACGGATTGTGCACCAAGGGCGATCAGCGCCTTCAACAAATCAATGGGCTTGCGTTTGGCCTTGGTTTCAAAGCGAAGAGGTTCCGCTCCAATTTCGATCAGGAATCGGCCCAGGGTGTAAACCCGCACCGGCGCATTGGATTTGGTCAACGAATCTGGGGTCATGGACAACAGTCCTCCCCGGGTTGGCCCCCTATGACAGGCTTTCAAATTGGATTAAACGTCCCCGCCCCACTTGTGCTGAGGCGAGACAGGCCTCAGTTTGAGAAATTACCGTAGGCATTACATCACAAAACATTCGGATTGGATATTGTCAGCCTTGTCCAATGTGAGATGAGTCTGAAGGAGTCTCTTCATTCCAACGTGAGATGAGTCTGAAAAAGGGAACGGACAGGCCATCTTGGAAGGATGCTGACTGTCATGGGGACATGAATTGGCACCATGGACCAGGTGCGAGCCTTCCAGGAAGGGAAAGAGAGGTGGAATTTGAGATACCCAGCCGAAGTCGGGCAGCATGCCGCGGATATTGGGAATTTTGTTGATGGTGGCGGCGGCAGGCTATCAGATCGACAGCTTCGGCAATTTTATCTCATCGGCTTACGGCGCCAATGAAATCAACTTTATTATCTTCGTCGCGATACCGGCGGTTGTGTCGGAATTGTGGTTGACGCTATGGCTGTTGGTGAAGGGGGGAAGGGGTAAACCTTAGGGTGGCACAGGCAGCTTGTCCCGATCCATCGGGATCCCGCCTGCGCGGCCCGTCAACCGTTGGCGCTCAGTACCGGAAAAGGCGTCAATCGGCGTCGCTCAGGCCCGGTTTTACGGATGCCGGGGCGAAGGCGCCTCCCTCCCCGGCAACTTTGCGCAGGGCCAGGGCCAGCAACAGGGCCTCGCTCCCGAAAGCCGCGCCCAAGGCCAGCAGGCCCACCAGCGCCCCGTTGGCCTCGGGCCAGATCAGCGTGAGGCCGGCCACGGCGGTGATGGCCGCCAACCGCACCACCCCGGTGCCCGCCAGGGCCCGGGTGCGCCGCGCGCCGGCGAGCAATCCCCGGAACAACGCGGCGGTGCTCCATGCCAGCGGCATCAGGGCGAACAGCAATATGCCCGGCGTCATTTCCTCCCGCAGGACAAGGGGGAGCCCCATCACGCGATCCAGCAGCAATCCCCGCAGGGGGGTGTAGAACAACAGCAGGGTGGCCAGGGTGAACCCCGCGATCACGATCCAGGTAAACCGCTTGATTGTCCGCAAATCCTCAGCCGAGCGGGTCAGGGCCTGGGCGGTCTGGGACAGGTTGCGCAGGGGGCTCATCATCACCATCAACAATCCACGGGCCACGCCAAAGGCCGCCAGGGCCTCGTCCGGACGGGCCAGCCGCCCCAGAAAAGCGTTGATCACCACCACCATGGCGTTTTCCAGCACGGAATTGAAAACCACCGGCCAGGCGAAGCGCCAGATTTCCCCGAACCCCGCCAGTTCGCCCTCGGCGGCGGGAAGGCGCCGGTAAAAGGGAAGGGCGAAGGCGATCACGAACACCGCCTCCACCGCCACGCACAACACCAGGGCGGCCGCCCCCAGCGGCGCGCCCCGCAGCGCCAGGGAAAGCGCGGCCAACCACCCGCCCAGGGAAATCAGCCGCAGCAGGGTGCCCGAGGCCATCAGGATGGTGCGGCGGTTCAGCATGAGGATGGCCGCCGCGACGTTGCGGGTCATCTGGAGGGGGAAAATCCAGGCGAAGAACAGCGAGGCCGCCCGTGCCTGGACCACTACGGCGGGGCTGGCGCTCAGCAATACCCCGAAAATCCAGTCCCCCAGCGGCGTCAGGGCCACCAGCAGGATGAACCCGGTGCCCGCCATGACCATCGCCCCCCCCAGCGACACGATCCGCGCCACCGAACGGCGGTCGCGGATGAAGTTCAGCGATATGGGGTGGAAGGCCCGGAACGCGCTGCTGATCAGGGCGTTGAAGGAAAATGCGATGGTGAAACCGGCCAGGGACACGGTAGGCGAGAGCGTGGGCGAGGCATCCCGGGCCAGCCAGGCGTGGATCACCGAATGGGTGATCATCATCATCTGGGCCCAGAAAATGAGGGGCACGAAAAACGCCGCGGCGTCTTTCAGGGTAAGGGGGCGATCCATGAAGCCTGCTCAAGTTGAAACGAGGGGCGGCCAAACTGCTTGCAAGGGTAGATGATTTTGGACGGGGAATGAAGGGGAGCCTCACCCCGCTCCTGCGGGCGCCCTCAAGATATGGAGGGGTATCCCCATTGAAGCGGGGGGAAGGGGCCTCGCGGGGGGGAAATCCCCATCCCTTCGGCAGGCTCAGGGCAGGCTCAGTGGGGAAGGGTGGCCTATTTTCCTATATCGTTGTAATGCATCGCTTTTCCACTCTCCATCCCCGATGGAGAGGGAGGGAGGCCGAAGGCCGGGAGTTGAGGCTTCGGGCGTCGAAATCCCCATCCTCCCAATTCCCATCCCCACCTGCCCCGCTCCCCCTCACCGCGCCTTGCGGTCCGCCAGGATCATCTGGCTGGCCTTCTCGGCGATCATCATCACCGGGGCGGCGGTGTTGCCCGAGGTGATGGTGGGCATGATGGAGGCGTCCACCACCCGCAGGCCGCGCAGCCCGCGCACCTTGAGCCGGGAGTCCACCACGGCCATCACGTCGTCCCCCATTTTGCAGGTGCCCACCGGATGAAAGATGGTGGTGCCGATGTCCCCGGCCGCCTGGATCAGTTCGGAGTCGGAGGCGGCTTGCGGGCCGGGCATGAACTCCTCGGGGCGGTAGGGTTTCAGCGCATCGGCCGCCACGATTTTGCGGGTCAGTTTGATGGCCTCCACCGCCACCCGCCGGTCGGTTTCGGTGGCCAGGTAGTTGGGCTTGATCTCCGGGGCCTGGCGGAAGTCGGGGCTGGCGATGTGAACCGTGCCCCGGCTGGTTGGCCGCAGGTTGCACACCGAGGCGGTGAAGGCCGGGAAGGGGTGCAGCGGCTCCCCGAATTTTTCCAGCGACAACGGCTGGACGTGGTATTCCAGATTCGGCGTTTGCTGCGAGGCGTCCGAGTGGGCGAACGCGCCCATCTGCGAAGGGGCCATGGAGAGCGGCCCGCTGCGGAAGAGCAGGTACTCCAGCCCCATCAAGGCCTTGTTGAACAGGCTTTGCGAGCGTTCGTTGAGGGTGCGGATGTTGCTGACCCGGAACCCCATCCGCATTTGGAGATGGTCCTGCAGGTTGGCGCCCACCCCTTCCAGCGCATGCACGACGGGAATCCCCATGCCCGAGAGCAATCCGGGAGGCCCCACTCCGGAGAGTTGCAGCAACTGCGGCGAGGCCACGGCCCCGGCGGCGAGGATCACCTCGGCGGTGGCGTACTCCTGCCGGAGGGCGCCGCCCCGGAGGAATTCCACCCCGGCTGCGCGGCCCTGGCCGATGAGCACCCGCTTGACGTGCGCCCCGGTCAGCACGGTCAGGTTGGGCCGCTTCATCACCGGCTTGAGGAACGCCGTGGATGCGCTCAGCCGCACGCCCTTGCGCTGGTTCACGTCGAATTTTCCGCAGCCGAAATTGTTGCCCTTGTTGAAGTCCTCCACCGGGGGAATGCCCGTCTCCCCGGCGGCCGCCTGGAAGGCGTCGAGGATATCCCAGGAGAGCCGCTGGGCTTCCACGCGCCACTCCCCGCCCACGCCGTGCCATTCGCTGGAGCCCCGGTGGTTGTCCTCGCTGCCCTTGAAAATGGGCAGCACCGCATCCCAGTTCCAGGAATCGTCGCCGGTCAGGGCGGCCCATTCATCGTAATCGCGTTTCTGCCCCCGCATGTAGATCATGCCGTTGATGGAGGAACAGCCCCCCAGGGTGCGTCCCCGGGGATAGAGCAGCGACCTGCCGTTGAGGCCGGGCTCATTGGCCGTGCGGAAGCACCAGTCGGCGCGGGGATTGTCGATGCAGAAGAGGTATCCCACCGGGATTTTCATCCAGATCCAGTTGTCCTTCCCGCCGGCTTCCAGCAGCAGAACCCGGATCGACGGATCGGCGGAAAGCCGGTTGGCCAGCACGCAACCCGCGCTGCCGGAACCGACGATGATGTAATCGTAGGAGGGAGTTTGGCTGGGTGATTCCATCTTGCTTAGGCCCGTTTCGGGTGGCTGGCATGCATGGCGGAACAGGGTGACAATCCATCAATGGCCAACTGGCGGCGAAATTTCAAGGTTTCGCCGTTTTTCCCCTTCATTACAATAGGACCATTTGGTTTTGTCCCCGGCCATGCCATAATCCGCCGGGATTGTT
>JACZSY010000069.1 GCA_022573975.1 SAR324 cluster bacterium
AGTTTCAACAAACTTTCTCACAGGAAAAACAAGTATTTAAACCTATCATTCCAATATCTTATTGAAAGATTTCATCCATTTTTTCCAAATAATGGTCTGGGGGTGTGGGGGATGAAATCCCCCGCGCTTTTGGTTGGTCACAGGCCTTTTAAACGATGGGCGATTGGCGGAGGGAAAACGGGAAAGCGGGAACGGCAAAACGGCGGCGCGCGGCTGCCCAGTCGAACACCAGGCAAACAGGGGAAGAATCAGACCGCCGCGTAGGAGTCCGGGATGGTCTGTGCAAAAGGCGGGGGAATGCGTTTTTCCATCAAATCCCTCAGGGTGACCGATCGCATGAACTCCATCAAGCGATCATGAAAGTGGTGGATGGGGGAAATAATGTTGCAGCAGTCCTGCAGGTTGCAACGCTCATCGTTCTCCAAAACGCAGGTGGCGAAGGCCAGGGGTTGATCTTCAATCATTTCGATGAAATCCCCGAAGGCGATCTCCATCACATCGCCCACCAGCCGGTACCCCCCCCGGGCGCCCTGTTCGGACTGCACCAGCCCGTTGGTGTTCATGATTCGCATGACGTGCGCCAAGGGATCGAACGGCGCCCCGAAGGTCTCACAGATTTCCCGCACCGAAGTGAGTTCCCCGGAGGGTTTTCCCATCATGTATTTCAGGGCGATCAAGCCATATTCCACTTTCCGGTTGATTTTTATCACCGTCCACCTCGATGAGATCGGTCAAAAAGGTAAGATGCCGCGTTGGCCTGCTGGCGCCGCTATCATGATTACCCCGACGCCGATCACTTCCACAACCAGTTCATTCCTGGGAATTATACTACCTGGAACACTTCGAATATACAAACATGATTGTCGTCCGGAGCGGATTTTCTTGGGAAAATAAGGTTTGCGTTTTGAATTTCCCCCCAAATGAAGCAAAATTCACCCAAAGGGCCGACGATTTTCTTACGGGGCCAATTCCCGCCGCCGGCGGCGAATATAGGTGTGGAGCTCCGATGCCTCATGGACCGCGGCGGGATGCTTCATTTCATCCTGCCCGCCGCTCTCGCTCCGGCGGCCGTGGCATGGGCTGTGCTCGGGTTGTCTCCACCAGGACGCGGCTCGAACCCGCCGGCGGAGCGCCGGAACCTGTGGCCCCAGGGAAAATGGATGGCCGTGAGGAGATTATTTTAGAGCAACCGCCATTTTTTGCGGAAAAGCCGTAATTGGAGGAAGCCGTGATTTACGGGTGAATCGTTATTTTCGGAGGCGTCCCATGCCCAACCATGAGAAATGCCCGGTGGATGAATGTGGCGCGATGGTGCTCCGTCTTCAGGTGGATGGGGAAACCATCGCGGTCAATCCCCAGCCGGCCCCCGTGATCGTCGAAGAAGCGGACCGGGTCTGGCGGCGGGCTTTGGGGTACCAACCCCATTGGATGACCTGTGTAGACATTGAGGGCAGAATGAATCGGGGACGGCGGCCCGGGGGGTAGGCGCCCGCATCGGCCCCGCATCGGCCCCGCGGCAACCTGCGCGATGCGGGAAACCGCGGGAATTCACGGCTTTTCCCCGGCGCCCGGAGGGGTAGTTTTCGCCATTGCGAAGCACCGGAGCAAATGGAAGAATGAGCGTGATGATTCCGAAAAACTTGTCAGGCATGGCCCAGCCGTGAATAAATACGGTATTTTCATAAAGCATGGCGTGTTCAAAAAGTATCGTGTTTTCAAAAAACACGGTGCGCGCGAAAGATTCGGCGCATTGGTTTGCCTGTTGGGCCTCTCGCTGTTTTTCGCCCAATGCGCCGGCCCGGACGAGCCAAAACGGGCCCGCGCCGTGAGAGAGCGCATCAAGCGCGATTTGGGTGGCCCGGAATTGGGGAACATTGGCGACAAGCGTCACAGCGTCATCAACCCCAGCAGGCGGCGCGCCGAAGCCACCGGGATCGGGTGCGGACCCTCGCGGGCCGACGCCATCAAGAGCGCGCTCCGGGTTTCCCTGTTCAACCTCCGGGAAGTCACCGGCAATGCCCGCTATCGGGTGGAGTTCAAGGTGATCGACGAAAAACCGGGGGTGAAGGAATACTGCCTGGAAATGTCCGCCAAGGCGAAGCCCTGAGCTGTTGAATATTCCCCGGGGGGAGTTCACGGTGGTTGGGGCTGCGCCCCAAAGTGTGTTCGGCCGGAGAGGCCGGGGAGATAACTCCGCTTGAACGGTCGCGGAAATAATGAAAGCGGGGATTTCCCTCCCCCCCGAAACCCCATGCTCCGGCGGACGGGTCAAGGCGGTTTCAGGCAGTATTTTTCCGCCGCGCCAACCTTATTATTGGTGATCGTAATTATTGGTGATCGCAATGAATGACCCCGCCGCACCCGGCGAGGCGTCGAAAATCGGGCTTCTTTTTCGCCGCCGAGGAATGGCCACGCAGCAAAATATCGATCCAGGGCCATTTCGATTCGAGAGGCCTTTGCCATGGTGATGGGGGTTTCCAGCTATATCGGAAAGGGCCGAAGGCGCCGCCGGTTGTTTCGCAGCCGCGCCACCGGCAACGCCATACCCGGCCGCCGCGCCAAGAAACGCAACAGGCCCCGGCCTTTCCGCGCCTTCTTTTCCTGGCCGGCCCTGCCCCGGCTGAGGTTTCCCGCCATTTGGCCCGGCCGCGGGCAGGGAAAAGAGGCCCAGCCGGAAGGTTCGCATGGGGGGCGATTCCTGGCCGGCCTTCGGGGCATGGCGGGTTGGAGTTGGAAATGTGGCGGACTGATCTGGCGCTGGAGCAAACCGGCGCTCCCGGTATTGATGCTGGCGCATCTGGGGTTGATCGCCCTGTTTCCAGGCGGCTCCAACAGGTTGTTCGGGGTGAAAGCCGGGGCCGGCCCAAAATACCTGACACCGTTTCAGATGGTGGACGCCCTCGGCTACGAGCAGGAACGGGACGGTTTTTTGGTGTACAAAATTTTTTCGCAAAATGGTGAGCTGGTGCAGGGCGTATACCCGGACGACACGGTACGCCCCAGGCTCCGCCAGGATCGCTGGGCCGCCGCCGGCCATGTCATCAGCGGGCCCTATCCCGTGCTGCACCGGTTGGTGCTGGAGCGGTTGCTGGAGCGGCTTCCCGCCCCTCCGGTTCGCCTCGAAATGTTTTCGGCCCGTTATCGTTGGGATCGCGACAGCCTGACCTTTCCCTGGCCCGGGAAAGGTCCGGAGACCACCTTGAAGATGACCCGATTGGGAGTGTATACCGGGTTTTCGCGCCAATGGAAGACGGAGCTCCGCCCGGGCGAGAAATTTGACCCGTGAATTTGAGTGCCGAGAATCCGGGCGCCATGAATCCAGGCCCCCGGAATCACAGTGCTGTCAATCACAGTGTAGTCAATCACAGTGCTGTCAACCAAAGCGCCATCCATCAAAGTACAATGAATCAAAGCGCCGTCGATCAAAACCCCGTCAATCCGGTACTGGCGTTCGCCAGACGCGCCGCGCTGGGGTGGCTCCAATTCTGGTTCAAGGAGATGGCCCCCAACACGCAATGGGCCTTGTTCCGTATCGGCGTGGCTGCGATGACCCTGTACATCCTGTTCGGGAGGAACGCCGACCTGGACCCGGAAATCGCCCAGGTGATTCGGGCCAATCGGGAACTGGGGAGCGCGCTGGATTCGATCGCCTGGCCTTTTTCCGTTTTTCTGTGGGGGGACGGAGAATCGTGGGTGTGGGGCATGCACGTGGTGGCCATCGTCGCCGCCACCGTGTTGCTGGCCGGCATTCTTTCTCCCCTGATGGCGGCGGTGAGCCTGATCTTTCAATTGTCCTACGCGCACTTCAATCCCGCGATGGTGCTGGGCGTGGACGGGTTGTTGATGCTGGCGCTGGCCTATCTGGCGCTGGTGCCCAGCGCGAGGGTGCTTGGCGTGTTCGCCAGGACGGCGCCGCCGCCCGAACCGCCCCCTCCCCGGCAACCCCCTCAGGAGATCGAGGAACCCCACCCCTTGGACCGGCTGGCCTGGAGCGGACTGGTGATGCGGGTGTTGCAGATTCATCTTTGCCTGATCTATTTCCAGTCCGGGCTCACCAAGCTGTCCACCGATTGGCTGGCCGGGGCGGCGTTGTGGCACCCGCGCTGGGCCAAGCTGGGCGTGCCCTTTTCCCTGGAGGCGCTCCAGGCGGAACCCCATTTGACTGGATTGATCACCTATTCGCTGGTGTTGTTCGAATTGTTTTACGGGGTGCTGATCTGGGTGCCGGCGCTGCGCTATGGTTTGATGGCTCTCGCGGTGCTGGTGCATCTGTCCGTGGGCATCTGGTGGGGGCTGCTCCCGTTCAACCTGTTGATGCTGGTCATGAACATTGTCTTTCTCAAAACCCGCCATATGGAATTCCTGACTGCCGGATTCCGATTTCTGGCGTGGAATCTTTGGCGGTTGAGGCGCCCCTCGAAACCGCCGGGCCAACGGGGAGTTTCGGCCAGGATCACAGGACGGGAGGGATGAGGTTCAACAGCAGGAACTGGCCGCAAGCGGCGAGGCATCGAATGGCCGGCTTTTTTTTCGCCACGGGTGGCGGGGCATGGCCCCGCGCAAATAGATTCGAACGGGGTTGATCTCACCAGGGAAATGCTTCGGGGGCGATGCCAGCCGATTTTCCCTTGAGCGGCGGCCCATCATACCAGGACGCATCATACAAGGAGCATTGCGCCATGCGAGCCCAACTTTATCTTTCCGTCATTTTCGCCGCCGCGTTGATCACGGCCAACATGGTTTCCACCAAGATTCTCGTGCTTGGCCCTTTTTTCGTGCCGGCCGGTGTGCTGGCCTATTCCATCACCTTCGCCATGACAGATACCATGTGCGAATTGTGGGGCCGGAGGCAGACCCAGGCGGTGGTGGCCGCCGGGTTCGTGGCGCAACTGCTGGTGCTGGGGATGATCCTGCTGGCCGTCCACCTGCCGGGCGCCCCGTTCTGGAAAAACCAGGCGGCCTTTGGGTCCGTGTTCGGCCCGGCCCCCCGCATCATCCTGGCCTCGCTGGTGGCTTACCTGATCAGCCAGAGCTTCGACTTGTGGGCCTTTAGCTGGCTCAAGGAGCGTTTTCAGGGCCGCCACCTGTGGCTGCGCAACAACCTTTCCACGGCCGCTTCCCAGTTGATCGACACGCTCATTTTCATCACCGTGGCGTTTGCCGGCGTCCTCGATTTGTGGCCCCTGATCGGTGGGCATCTGGCGGTCAAATGGATCATCGCCCTGGCCGATACGCCGCTGGTGTACGCCCTGGTTTATTTCCTGCGCGGCCAGGGCCACTCCCCGCCCCCCGGCGCGGCCCGGCAGGCCGCGTAGGGCCAAACCTGCCGCGCGCGCCCCTCCCTGTCTCCGCGCCGTAAGGCGGGGCGCGCCCCACACGGCCCTCCTGCCGGGGAAAATCCGCCCGCGGGCCGTCTTCAGGCTCCGCACAACACCCGGTAATGGGCCGCCACGCAGTCCACCAGCGCGCTCAGGTTGTACCCTCCTTCGAGAATGCTCACGGTTCGTCCTGCGGTGTGAGGGGCCGTGGCCTGGAGCGCCAATCGGGTCATTTGGGCGAAGCTGTCCGCATCCAGCCCCAGCTTGGAGGCCGGGTCGCCGTAATGGGCGTCGAAACCGGCGGAGACGATCAGCAAGGCGGGGGCGAAGGCGTCGACCGACTCGGCCAGGGCCTGCTCGAAGCGGGCCAGGTAGTCCGGCGTGGGCGTGCCGGGGGGGATGACCACGTTGCGGTGAAAACCCTCACCCGCGCCCCGGCCTTTGATGTCCTCCCGCCCGGATTCGGGGAACAGGCCGGCCTGGTGGATGGAGAGCGTGAAGACCGCTGGGTCGTCGAGAAAAATTTCCATGGTGCCGTTGCCCGGGTGGACATCCCAGTCCAGCACCATCACCCGGTCGATGCCGGGATGCGACAGGGCGTGGGCCGCGGCCACCGCGGCGTTGTTGAACACGCAGAAACCCAGCGCCCGGTGGCGGTTGGCGTGATGCCCGGGGGGCCGGACGGCGCAGAAGGCCGCCAGAAATTCCCCGGCCAGTACGCGCTCCACGGCCTCGCATCCGGCGCTGGCGGCCCAGAGCGCCTGCTCGAACACGTCCGCGGTGACCTCGGTTTCTCCCGCGTCCAGGTAACGCATTCCGGCGCGGTGCGCGGTCTTGACCTTTTCGATGTAAACCCGCTCGTGCACCGGGCGCAGGATCGACTCGCCGCGGGCGGCGAAGGTTTCGGCCCTTCCCGCGACGCCCGCGGCCCGGAAAATCCGCTCGGGCATCAACACCGCGCAACGTTCCGGTTTTTCCGGGCAGACCAGGCTGGTGCGGCGGCGTTCCAGGCCGGCCTGCCAGAAATACCCCGCGGCCCGATCAGCCATTGACGATCTGCTGGCGCAATGAGTAGCGCACTTGTTGGAAGGACTGGCGCAGGCGGATGCTGAAGTCACGCTCGAGGTTCTGCCAGTCCTCTCCCTCCAGGCGCAATTCTTCATGCACGAACGAGGTGTTTTCCCGGCGGGCGGGGGTGTATCCCATCGATTCCAACACCGCCGCCACGGCGGGATGGGCGGCCAGGCAACTGATGGAATACAGGCTGGAGCCGTGGCCGCGCAACATCACCAGATTGGCGCTCAACAGCAGCAGCCGGCCCAGCCCCGCGCCTCGGGCCGATCCGGGAACGATCACGATATCGATCCGCCCATAGAAGTCTTTGGGGGGCGATTTGTGGGTATTTCTCTGCACCAGGTAGGAGACCGCGCCAATGGGGATTCCCTTGATGCGGAACACCAGCGCGTCCAGATTTTTGGCCATTTCCGGCTTGCCGTCCACAATGCTCACCAGGTTGGGTTCCTGATGCCGGAAGCCTTGGTAGGTGTCCAGGCCGCCCTGCTCAAGCCGGAACCCGTCGTCCCCTGAAAAAACATCGGTCAGGATGCCCTTGTCCTTGTCCCGGTGTTCCCCGCTTTTGATCATGCGCCCAAGCCGCAGCGCCGTTGCCCAGGGCGTGCGAAATCTGAACCTCGCCATGCGCTTTCTCCGCAATACCCGCCGGCCCCTCGATATCATCCGGGTTGGAACCAAGGGGCCTCGTTTGTTGTTTGCCCCATTACATCGTTGTTTCTCTTTATCATCGCATGGACTTGCCGTATCGTTGGGATTGGCAAGCCAACCTTGAGTTTTAAACGGTCATTTGGGAAAAAAGGCCCTGGGTGCGGATTTTGAGTCCGCGACCCAAACCCTGTCGCCATGGCACACCCGGTTCTGAGATTCATCTATGCGCTCTGTGGCCTGATCAGCCTGGTGGTGGGAATCGTCGGGGCCTTTCTGCCCATCCTCCCCACGACCCCCCTGGTGTTGCTGGCCGCGTTCTTTTTTTCCCGCAGTTCCCCCTGGCTTCACCGCAAGCTGCTGAACAATCGGTTGATGGGGGGGATGATCCGTAATTGGCAGCATCATGGCGCCATCGGAAGGCGGGCCAAGGTCAGCGCCACCGGGCTGATGACGGGGCTGTTCGTTTTAACGGCGATCTATGTCCCCGTCGCCGTGCTGGTCAAGGTGCTGGTGGCGGTGGTGTGTTCGTCGGTGCTGGTATTCATCTGGACCCGCCCCTCCGGACCGCCGAAAAGCGGGGAGGAAACGCCGCCGGAACGGGCCTCCCCCTGAGGCTCGCGGCCCGTTTTCGATCGGGCAGGACGGGGAAAAAAGAAGTGGAAACCGGGGAACGGCGGGAAAGGGGGCCTCAAACGAAGATCGTCAGGCCGGATACGTAAGTGACCAGCCAGAGCGCGATCACCGGGCGGAACAGCCATTTGTGCTGGGGGAGTCTCCGCAGCCCGGTGACGATCTGGGCGATGAGGAACAGCAGCGCGACGGTGGCCACCAGCCGGTGGACGATCAACACGGTGCCCGCGGCCTGCTCGCCTCCGGTTACGCTCACCAGCCATTCGGCCGGTGCGTAGGTTGCGTCAAAAATCTGCACCCCCACCACCAGCACCACGGCGATGGCGAGGGTCAACAGGAAACCGGAGATCATCAGGCGGCGGTGCAGGGGGTTGTTCCGGTGGCGGTTCGCGAACCCCACGGCATAACAGAGGGTGGCGGCGGTGAAGACCAATTTGACGAGGAGAATCATTGCGCGTTCATGGTGGTGGTGAAGGTGTCCTGCACTCACCATAACCTCTTTGCACGGCCTGTCAAAATATTTTTCTCTCCCCCCAGGGCAATCGCAGAGTCGATGTTGGTTTTTCGGAGTGTATTTTTTGATCGGTTTCGGGCATTGCGAGGAATCATCGCCCCCCTCCAGGCCCTCTCCCCATGGGCTGGTCAAAATCACAACGGTCTAGGGTCTGGCGACGGCGGAATCCCCATCCCCGACCCTTCCCCACCAAGTGGGGAAGGGTGACTTCTTTGCCTATATCGTTGTAATACGACGCTTTCCCCCTCCACTGGTGGAGGGGGAAGGAGGCCGAAGGCCGGAAGGGGGAGGGTTCAAGCGTCAAAATTCCCATCCCCCCTTCAATTCAACCCACCCCATGGAAAGAAACCTCCTCCCGGTGGGTTGTTAAACAATCACCGGGATAGGGAAGGGAGACCGAAGAGCCTGTCGAAGGGCTGGAAGGGGCGGGGGTTCGCCATGGTTCACCAGGTGACCTTGCGATTGCCCTGCCCCTCCCCCCCCGCTTTTCATGGCTTGGCCTGGAATGCGGCCACAGGATACCGTTTCACCAGGATCGCTTTTCACTGCATTTGTTTTATCGGCGACGTCACTTCAATTGCGTTTCAGCAGGCCAGGTGTTACGCTCGCAACGCGGACCGGCGGAATGGAAACCGCTACGTATAAATCCTTAGGACAAGGGCCGTCCCGTGTCAGACTACATGATGGCGGAACCGGAAGCATCCTGGTTCGATATCACCGTCGCCGGCAAGCGCTTCAATATTGCCAGCCGCCACGGTGAGGCGCACATCCGGGAGGTGGAAAGCCTCCTGAATGAAACCTTCGAGGAAGTCAATTCGCGGGTGGAAGGGCAGTCTTTGCTGAACATCGCCCTGCTCACCGCGCTCAACCTGGCCGATCAATTGCTGGGCGAAAAAACGGCGCATCATGGCAAGGTGGAGGCGCTGTCGGACAGGGTCGAAAACATGGTGACCCGCCTGCAAAACGCGATCGAAGGCCGGCTTCCCGATCATTAGCGCCCAGGGCCTGTCCGGCGCGTCGCTTTTGGCGCTATTTTTTAGCGCTATCGCTTTTCGCGCCCCGCCCCGGTTCCTACAGGCGTTCCAGGCATTTGCGCTCCTGCGGTGTTCGATAGGCTGGAAATTTCTTTGAGCCTAGTTTTCTATCAGGAGCTGAGTCCCTGAAAGGTGTGAGCCGCCCGTGCGCTTCAACTTCGGGCAGCCTGATCCCTTCATACCCGGCCCCACCTGCACCCGCAGGTTCAAGAAATCCGGTTCCCGGCACAGGCGGGAGTGCAACCCTTCGCCATTTCCCTTCGCCATTTCCCCGCAATTTCCCTCCGCCTCGAACGGTCTGGACGCCGCGCAATCGGCACGCTTGATCCCTCAATGCCCGAATCCCCAGATGGCCCAAGACCCTTGGGCGGTCCCAGGCCCATGGCTGGCCCTTTCCTCGCCTCCCAGCGCCCTCCCGGGCGATCCGCGCGGCAAATGAAACGGCCGGGAGGTGGAATCCGCCGGGTCGTGAAACGGCGCCTCCCACGATCTGATGGAGTGTTGAACAAACGGAAAAACGGAAACCGGCGCCCCCCTGACGGCTCGGCGGCAAGGATCCCAGGGAATGTGAAATGTCATTCCCCGAGGCGGTCGCCTACCCCTTGATGGCTTTCAGGGCTTCTTCTTCGGATTCGTAGATGTTGAGGATTTTATTGAGGCGGGTGATCGAGAAAATTTCTTCGTTTTTCTTGGAGAGGTTGGTCAGTCCGAACTGGCCGTCCTTTTGCTGCATGGTTTTGAAGATGGACACGATCAATCCAATGCCGGATGAATCGATGAAATTCACCTTCTCGAAATTGATGACCAGACCCTTGATGTCAGGGCTGTCCAGATGGGGTTTGAGATATGCCTTGGCCTCGTTGACGCCATCCAGAGCGATATTCCCTTCGATGGAAACCAGGCAGATGCCATCGTCTATGTGGTGGGTGCAGATCATGGTGCCCTTGGGTCTGGGTGTTGGAACGAACGCCGTGATCCTCCGCGGCGCAATTCATCCTCATTCCATATTGGAATTGGGAACAATCCGCAATCCCGGGTTCAAGTCCAAGCCGTCCCTGGCTCGCCGAATTTTCCTTGCCTCGCCACCGATGATTCCGCCGATTATTCCGCAAAGCCCCCGCCTTATGGCTTGCCCAGCTTCGGAGACTCCAGATACTGGAACAAAGACGAGTCGCTGGTCAGCACCACCTTGGTGCCTTCCTGCAAGGATTCCCGGTAAATCTGGAGGCTCTTCAGGAACGAGTAAAACTCCGGGTCCTGCTGCAGGGCCTCGGCATATATCTTGATCGCCCCGGCGTCTCCTTGGCCGCGGATGATTTGGCTTTGCTTTTTGGCCTCGGCCAGGATGATGGCGCTTTCCTTGTCGGTTTCCGCCTTGATTTTCAGTTGTTCCTCCTCCCCCTCGGAGCGATATTGGGTGCTGATGCGTTTGCGTTCGGCGCGCATATTTTCATAGATGCTTTCGGCGATTTGCTGCTTGAAGTCGGTGCGCTTGATGCGCACGTCCAGGATATTGATCCCAATCCCGGCCACCTTTTCCCTGGCCTGCCGCAACACGTCCGCCATGATCGCCTCGCGCTTTTCGGTGATGATCTCCGATTGTATATGAGATGCCACCGCCTCGCGCACCAGGGAGGAAATGATCTCGCCCAAGCGGGCGTTGGCCCGGGTGACATTGTTGAGCTTCTCGAAAAATATCAACGGGTCGGAGATCGAGTAGCGGGTATAGGTGTCCACCACCAGGAATTTTTTGTCCAGGGTCAAAAATTCGGCCGCCTCGGCGTCATGGCGCAACAGACGTTTTTCGTAGTAGATGGTCTTCTGGAGGAAGGGTATCTTGAAGTTGAGACCCGGTTCCCGAACCGCGCGCACGAATTTTCCGAACTGGAGAACGATCACCTGATCCTTCTCGTCCACGATAAAAAGCCCCTGGAAACCGGCCACCAGCAGCCCGACGATGACGATTCCCATGACCACTAAAGTTCTCATTGTCCACCTCCCTTTTCACTTCGGGTTCCGCCACCGCCGCCGACCATATCCAACAGCGGCAGCAGGGGCAGGGCCCTGCTGCCCACCCTGCCCGATATGATGACTTTGTCCACATTGGAGAGCACCTCGCTCATGGTTTCCAGATACAACCGGCGGCGTGTCACGGTCTTGGCCTTGCGGTATTCCCGCAGTTGCGAGAGGAACCTGGCGGTGTCGCCCTCTGCCTCGCGAATTTTGTTTTCGCGGTAGGCCTCCGCGGAGCGCAGAATTTTCTGCGCTTCGCCGCGGGCCTTGGGCAGGATGTCCGCCTGGTAGGCCTTGGCCTCGTTGATGATGCGCTCCCGGTCTTCCTTGGCGCTGTTCACGTCGTCGAAGGCCGCTTTCACCGGCCCCGGCGCTTCCACCAACTGGAGCTTGACCTCGGTAATCAACAGGCCGGTCTGGTAGGTGTTCAGCAATTCCTGCAAGTGCGACTTGGTCTGGATCTGAATCACCGAGCGCCCCTCGCCTCTGAGCACTTCATCGATTTCCATGCTGCCCACCACGCCCCGCAAGGCGGTTTCCGCCGCGTCGCGCAGGGTGTCCCCTTCGGGGGTGCCCAGGGGGTCCCAGACCTTGAACAGGTAATTGGGCAGGTTATCGATCCGGTATTGCACCACCATCTGGAGATTCACCAGGTTTTCGTCCCCCGTGATCATCAGCGATTCCCTCAGGAACTCCCCCCCCCTCGAGGACCTGGAGCGTTCGGAGCGGAATCCCAATTCCATGCTCCTGACCTGGTCCACCTTCACCACGTCCATCACATAAACCGGCCAGGGGTTGAATTGGAGCCCCGGCCCGGGTGTCTCCACAATGGCCCCGAATCGGCGCACCACACCCAACTCGCCGCGATTGATGACTTGGAATCCATTCCAGGCCCAGATACCCGCCACCGCGGCGAGCACCAGCCAGATGATAAACTTGTTGCCCAAATTGAAATTGAACTTGTTCTGCAGCTGATCGAGGAAGTCCTCGATGCTGGTGGGCTTGTTTTTCCCGCGTCCCCAAGGGGAATTTCCTGGATCGTTGGAGGCCATAAACGCCGAATTGGTTATGAACGCCGTGAACATGCGCCACGGCAGGAACGATATTGAGGAAGGCGGCGCCATCCGGATTTCCATGAGCGCATTGCCGGAACAAGCGCCGGAGATTCGGGAATACCGCCTTCATGGATGATGGATTGCAAGGATAGGAGAAACCCGGAGGTTAAGCAAGCGGGGTCTGGCGGCAGGGCGTCCACAAAGCCGTTGAGGGCTTTTCTCCTGGTGTAATTTTGGCGTTTTCTGGTAATTCGGGGAGGCCTCACCCCCCTTCGCCATATCATCGTAAACACGACGCTTTCTCCCCCTCTCCGCACCTGTTATAGACCGGAGAGTGAGGCTTCACCCTGCTTCACCGTCCGGCTTCGTGGACGCCCTGGGTTTGGAGGGCCGGGTTGGGCGGGTCGGGTTGACTATCCCCTCAGGCCCCTTCCAGCCCGCGCAGGAAGTCCGCCCGCGCGGTGGCCGCCTGCATCAACATGGGCAGGTCGCCGCCGCCCAGGATGAAGCGCAGGCCCATTTTCACGAACTGGGCGCACAGGGGTTCGTCGTACACGCCGCCGAAGCCCGCATGAATGCCATGGGCCTTGGCCGCCGCCACGGTGCGTTCCAGCGCCCTGGCCAGGTCCGGGTGATCGAACTGGGAGGGAATGCCCATCTCCATGCACAGGTCGTTGCAGCCCACCAGCAGCACGTCCACGCCTTCCACTCCCGCGATGGCCTCGGCGTTTTCCAGCCCCGCGGGCGATTCGATCATCATCACGATCAGCGTGCGCTGGTTGACCAGGGCGCTGGCCTCGGCCTGGGGCATGGCGCGGAAGTCCAGCTGGGCCATGTTGCCCGCCGCGGAGCGGTGGCCCTGGGGGGGATACTTGCAAAAAGACACCAGCCGGGCGGCCTGTTCGGGCGTGTCCACATGGGGAAAGACGATGCCCATGGCCCCCGCGTCCAGCACCCGGGTGGCCAGGTAATGCTCGTAGCCCGGCACCCGCACGATGGGCGTCACGCCGGCGTCCTGGCAGGCCACGGCCACCTGCGCGGCGGTGTCGATGCTCATGGAGTTGTGCTCCATGTCGATGAAGGCCCAGTCGTAGCCGCAGGTGGCCAGCACGCGGCCGATTTCCACCGTCCGCGCCGCCCGCAGGCCCAGCCCGATGCACAGTTTCCCCGCCTCCAGCTTGTCCTTGGCCCGGTTCTCCAGTGTGGTCATAATGTCTCCGCAATCATGAAGCATGTTGATAAATTTTGTCTGTCCAGAAAGCGAAAAGGCTA
The DNA here is from genome assembly GCA_022573975.1 of SAR324 cluster bacterium. Classification (GTDB taxonomy): domain Bacteria; phylum SAR324; class SAR324; order SAR324; family JACQKK01; genus JACZSY01. The sequence continues at coordinate 13,559 of JACZSY010000069.1, forward strand.
TCCTTGCGCCGCCAGGTAAGCAACCGGAATTGTTGTTGGATGTTTTTACCCCTGGGGAAAATTCGTCCCAGGTTGCGATTTTTCACCAGGGTGAGCCGTTTCAGGTTACGTTGAGGGCGGGGAGTGTAAAATCCCTTTGCCCCCCGCCGCAAAAATTGTTACGGGTGGGTAGGCGGTTTCACCGCCCGCATGGGAAGCGGGCGGACGGTCAACCAGGACGGTCAGCGGCATCATTGCCGGCGGTATCTTTTCCTGCCAAAACGCATGACCCAGCGCGATCCATCATTTAAATTTCAATTTCAGCACCCATGAAAGTGCTCATCGTCGGAGGGGGCGGGCGCGAACACGCGCTGGCCTGGAAACTCTCCCAAAGCCCCCGCCTGACGGGGCTTTTCGCCACCCCGGGCAGCGCGGCCATCGCCGAAGTGGCCCAATGCGTGCCCCTGGAGGGCATCGGGGGGCTGGAGGCCATGGCGGATTTCGCGGAAAAGGAGGGCATCGGCCTGACCGTGGTGGGGCCCGAGGCGCCGCTGGTGGAAGGCATCGCCGACCTGTTCGCCTCGCGGGGACTGCCCGTGTTCGGCCCCACCGCCGCCGCGGCGCGGCTGGAGGGCAGCAAGGTGTTCTCCAAGGCCTTCATGGAGCGCCATGGCATTCCCACCGCCGCCCACAAGGCCTTCGACGCCCTGGAGCCGGCCCTGGAATATGTAAAGGCCCTGGACGGACCCTGCGTGGTCAAGGCCTCGGGCCTGGCCGCGGGCAAGGGGGTGATTCTCTGCGAAGACGCCGACCAGGCCGAGGCGGCGCTGCGGCGCATCATGGAGACGCGGGCCTTCGGAGACGCGGGAGCCGAGGTGGTGGTGGAGGAATGGCTGCGGGGCGAGGAGGCCTCCTTTTTCGCCATCTGCGACGGCAAGGACTTCATCGCCATGCCCGCGGCCCAGGACCACAAGCCCGTGGGCGACCTGGACCGGGGCCCCAACACGGGGGGCATGGGCGCCTACTGCCCCACGCCGCTGGTCACGCCGGAGATGGAGGCCATGGTGATCGAGCAGGTGGTGCGCCCCACCCTGGCCGGCATGGCCGCCGAAGGCCATCCCTACAGCGGCGTGCTCTATGTGGGGCTGATGATCGACAACGGCGCGGCCAAGGTGCTGGAATACAACTGCCGCTTCGGCGACCCGGAATGCCAGCCGCTGATGATGATGCTGGAGTCGGACCTGCTGGACGTGCTGGAGGCCGCGGCCCAGGGGCGCATCGCGGAATGCCGGCCCAACTGGCGCGGCGGCGCGGCGGCCTGTATCGTGATGGCGTCGGAGGGCTATCCGGGCCAGTATGAGAAAGGCCGGCCCATCGCCGGCATCGAGGCCGCGGACGCCATGGAAAACTGCCGTGTGTTCCATGCCGGCACGGAACGCCCCGGCACCGGGGAAAAGGGAGACTTGAACAAGAGTGGCGGCTGGGCCGGCGATGGTGTCTGGACCACCAACGGAGGCCGGGTGCTGGGCGTCACCGCCTGGGGCCATGACCTGGGGGCCGCCCTGAAAACGGGGTACCAGGCCGTGGAAAACATTTCCTGGCCCGGCGCCCATTACCGCAAAGACATTGGATTGAAGGGATTGAAACGCATGGATGACGGGCGGCCAAAGGTGAACGTGGGGATCGTGCTGGGCAGCGTCTCGGACATGGACGTGGCCAAGAAGGCCACCGCCGTGCTGGACGCGCTCGGCGTCGGCTACGAGCTGGCCGTGGCCTCGGCCCACCGCACCCCGGAGCGCACCCGGCGCTTCGTGGCCGCCTGCGCCGAGGCCGGGGCCGAGGTGTTCATCGCCATCGCGGGCATGGCCGCCGCGCTGCCCGGCGTGGTGGCCGCCGAGACCCAGGCGCCCGTGATCGGCGTGCCGGTCAAATCGGGAGCCTTCGAGGGCCTGGACGCCCTGCTCTCCATCGTCCAGATGCCCCCCGGCATTCCCGTGGCCACCGTGGCCGTGGGCGGCGGAGCCAACGCGGCCCTGCTGGCGGCGCAAATGCTGGGGCTGAAATACCCCGGCGTGGCCGCGGCGGTCACCGAATACCGGCTGGCCCAAGCCCTTAAGGTGGAAGACGCCCACCGCGAGGCCGGACTGTCAACGCTCATCTGAAGGGATGCTCATGGCGGAAGGCACCATCATCGTTTCCAACTGGACGGACGCATCCTTCGGGCTGGACGTGGCCTATAATTTTGGCCAGAAAACCGACATCTCCGACCTGATCTCCCTCAAGACCTTCGCCAATACCGAGTTCTGCCCCCGCTTCCTGGGGGACGAGAACGACCTGGACCACATCGGCCAAGCGCTGCGGGGCAAGCGGGTCTACATCATTTCCACCTCCTCCCCCCAGCACACCCGGGTCGAGCTGGCCATGCGCAACTTCCTCATCGCCAGCGCCGCCAAGGAGAACGGCGCGGAGCGGGTGGTGCTGGTGGAGCCGGACCTGTTCTTCTCCGCCCAGGACCGGGGGCCGCATTACCTCGATCACCCCCAGATGATCACCCCCGGCGACCGCAAGAAGTTCGACGGCCAGCCCTTCTCGGCGCGGATGTACGCCGAAATGCTGCGCACCGCGGGCGTGGATCAGGTGGTCACCGTGCACAACCACAAGCCCGAAGTGCTGGCCAGAATCTATCGGGAGGTCTACGCCGACGCCGGCGAGGCGCCGCCCTTCATCAACCTGGACATCGCCCACATCGTGGCCAACCTGATCCTGCGCACCGTCTCGGTGGAGCGCAACGGCGCCAACCTGGGCTTCGTGGCCCCGGACCAGGGCGCCGAAGACTTCGTCTCGCGGGTGCGGGAATTCACCGGCTTGAAAAAATCGGCGATGGTGGTGCTGGAAAAAACCCGGCTGGGACAGCGCAGCATCGAACTGAGCGCCAGCGGCGAGGTGCGGGCCCTGCGCGGACGCCAGGTGTTCATCCTGGACGACATGGTGCGCACCGGGGGCACCATCGCCGGGGCGATTGCCCTGCTGGCCGAAAATCCCGAGACCAAGCCATCTGGCGTGTTCTTCTACTGCACCCACACCTACATCTCCCCCGAGGGCCGCGAAAACCTCAACTCGCCCCACCTCACCGAGTTCATCACCACCAACACCCTGCCCAACGTGCTCAACCGGGACGACCAGGGGCGGCTGCGCCGCAAGATGGTGGTGCTGAAAATTGAAAGCTGGATCGCCGATGCGCTCACCCACTGTCTGGAAGGCGGCCAACTGCCTACGGAGCGCTATGGGCCGCTCTCCGTTCCTCATGCGGACCAATTCTATACGCTGGATTACTCGAGCAAGAACCTGCGCCGCGCGGCAGCCCCCAGCAACCAGCTCACCTTTCCGCTGGGCAGTGGCTGAGCCGCTGCTAGCGGCCGGCGCCAGCGCCTGATTTTTCTTCCTGCCGCTGCTCCGCGCCCAGGCGCCCCAAGGGGTACTGCTCCATATTCACAAAGCGCATTATCCCCGCCAGCCGGGGGTGCACCTCTTTTACCTTCAGGTACATCTGCTGGGCCATCCTGCGGTAGGCGGGATGCCCCTGGGGCGAACTACGCAGCTCCACCAGCCACATCAAGGCCCGCAGATTGATGTGTACGAACCAGCGGATGTTGTAGGCCATGGGCACAACGTACTGGGCCTCCGAGGGAAACTCCGGGCAAATCCTTTCATACACCTCCGCCGCGCGCGCCATCATTTCTTCATAGCG
>JACZSY010000294.1 GCA_022573975.1 SAR324 cluster bacterium
CTGGGTGGAAAACCGTCCTGAACGCGCCGCACCTCGCCAAACAGCTTTTCCAGTTCCGGTTCGACGACGCCCATTCCGGACAGGATTTCGATCAGGTCGCGGAGGTAGTCGAAAGAAGACCCCCCATAGCCCTCCCCGCTGGCGATCAACTCGGCCTGGCGGTCAATGGGCACGCCCTGGATGTAGTTCGGGTAGGTGAGGATGGGCAGGTAGGCATAAGCGTGCAGGATGCCGTTTCCCCTTTCGGGGGCCGATCCGCTTGCCTCCCCGTCCACCGGATGAAGGGGCATCCGCACCCGGCGATGGGCCTTGCCCAACCCCTCCCTTTGGTCCAGGTATGCCAGGGCGGCTTCCTCCTGGCCCGGTTCCACATGATAAGCCATGCCCGTGCAATCCCGGCCGGGGGCCAGGGTGAGGATCATTCCGGGGCGCCCGGTGGTGCCCCGGTTGCGGGTGGAATACATTCCGTAGCTGCGATGGTAGCCCCTCAGCAGCGCGGGCCGCCAGCAGTGGTATGAAAAGCCGGGATTCCACATCAGGGAGCCATACCCGAAAATCCAGGTGCGGCTTTCCTTCATGGCGCGGCCTCGCTTTTCCCCGCGCTCGCGTCCAGCCCTGGATAGCGCGCGAACACCTCCATGAACAGCTCCATGTCCGCGGCCGTTCCGATGCTGAGCCGGAAGGTGTCCTCCACCGGCGGGCGCTGCGGGCGCACCAGGATGCCGTGTTGGCGCAGATAGTCCGCCGCGGCCTGGGGGTCGTCCGGGCGCACCAGCAGGAAGTTGCCTCCGCTGGGGTAATAGGCAACGCCGTGCTCGCTCAAAAACCGCTCCACCCTGGGCTTGGCCCGCTCCATCACCTCCGTCACATAGGCCTTCCAGCCCTCGGGAGCGGCCAACTGCGCCCCCGCCGCGACCACCGCCAGCATGTTCACGTTGTAGGGATTGCGCAGCTTGTGCAGTTGGGTGATGAAATCCGGGTTGGAGAGCGCATAGCCCAGCCGCAGCCCGGCCAGCGCGAAGGCCTTGGAAAAGGTGCGGGTGATCACCAGGTTGCCGTACCGCTCCAGCAGCGGCACGGCGGTGAGCCCGGAAAACTCGTAATAGGCCTCGTCCACCATCACCGCCACCTCGGGAAAAGCCGAGAGCACCGACTCGATCTGTTCCACGGTGACCAGCGAGCCAGTAGGATTGTTGGGGTTGATGATCACGATCAGCGCCGTGCGCTCCGTCACCGCCGCCAGCAGATCCTCCAGCGGAAAGGCCATCTCCGGCGGCCGGTAGAGGGGAGACACCACCTTCGCTCCGATGCTGACGGCGCAGTTTTCGATCACCGCGAATCCCGGCTTGGCCATGATCATCTCGTCCCCCGGCGAGAGCAGGGCGCTGGTGATCAGTTGAATCGCCGAATCCGAACCATTGGTGACGATCAACTGCCCGGGCGCCACGCGGGCATAAGCGGTCAATTGTTTTTCGAAGGCGCTATAGGATGGATAGACCTGCACCCCCCGGCCATCCAGAAAAGCCTTGATGGCCTCCCGCACGCCCTCCGGGGGCGGCAGGGTGGATTCGCTGAAGTCCAGCAGCAGGAAATCCCCCTCCGTGCGGCCTTCCAGAGGCGGTGAATAAGCCTTCATCTCCCGAATGGCGGATCGTACTTTCATCGTTCCTTTTATCTGCGTGATGGGTTTATCGGTTCCTTGAGGGAGCACCGGATACTATGGCACGGGCCAGGGGGATTGATAAGAGGGTCGGCGATGGGGCAAGGCGCTCACCGCCTGGAACAAGCCATGCCTGATGGGGTTGAATTTGCCGTGGCGGCGGGCCAAATGAAGTCTTCAGGGGCCCTTCATCCTGTGGGATTTCCATGGAAGGCGATGACGCGTTCGGGGGCGGCTTCGATCAGCTTTTTGGCGGCGCCGGCGTTGAGCAGGCAGGGGCGTTGGGGATTTTTCTCTCCCGCCGCGATGGCGGCCTGGCCGTTTTCCAGCCGCCGGGCGATGTCGTCGCTGACCAGCAGGTAGTCCACCCGGCCGTCGCGGGCGTAGTAATAGCGCCGCGGGCCTTCCCATTTTTCGATCAGGCCCTCGCGGTAGGCCGCCGAAACGGCGGAGCGTTGGCGCTGACCGGATTGGCGTTCGGCCTCCTCCCGGCCGCGTTCGGCGCCGCGCCCGGCTTCACGGGCCTTGTCCCGCTCCCGCCCGGCCTGCTGGCCGGCCTCCAGTTCGCGCCGGGTCTGCTCGCTTGCGCGTTCGCGCTCTTTTCGCCCGGTTTTTTTGTTTACCACCTTCTGGCTGTGGGTGGCCCGCTTGGCCTCCTGTTCGGTGATCAGGCCCGCTTTCAGCATTTGTTCTTTGAGGCTCATCCGTTGTCCGCCCCCTGCTCGTTGACCCAGGCCATGCCGGCCACCTGGTAAATCAATATCATCGGCATCACGATCCAGCCCACGATGGGAATCATCGCCAGAAACACCGCCAGCAGGCCGGCCCGGACGGTCCACCAGGCCATGCCCTTGCGCAGGGCTTTGTGGTCGCCGCCCAGGGATTCGCGCACCAAGAGGTAAGGCTCCCGGACTTGCCAGCCCATCAGGTAGGCGTTGATCAGGAACACCAGCAAGGGACCCACGACGAATCCGGCGGCCATGGAAAACACGCCCAGCACCATGGCGGCGGCGGAGAGCAGCAGCACCCACAGGCCATCCTTGACCGAGCGCAAGAGGGAACGGGCCCACACCCGCAGACTGAAGCCCCCCGGGAGCTCCATCCCGCGCCGATGGCTGACGATCCGTCCGCAGAGGGCCTCGAACCACAGGCTCATCATCGACAGGGCCAGCAGCAGGCAAACCATCAGCAAGGCGCCCGTGAGCATCAACTGTCCGATCCACAGCAGGCCGTTGAGCAGGGGGAGCATAATGTCCATGAAAAAGCCCCCGTCGGCCCGGAAGGCCTCCAGGCGGCGGAACATGGGCGCCAAAACCAGCCGGTGGAACACAAACAGGGCAACCGCGCCGAAGACGGCGAAAAGGCCGTAGAACAACAGAAATCCCTTCACCATCAGCATTCTCAAGCCCGGCACCTCGCGGAAGGCTTTCCGCCCCGCGCCCACCAGCGCCAGGGCGCCGGGGCGGCTCAGGGACGGAGCGGGGAGACTTTGTGGCGCTTCGCTCATGGCGGCCTTTCGGTGGGCGTGGAATCGGGAGGCGCCGGGGATTCCTCACCGAATCCCAGCAGGGGGTAGTATTCGAAATCGCGGCCGGGACCCATTTCCTCCATGGCCCGCACCATGGTGCCGGCGGCTTCCATGGTGGTGCAGTAGGGAATGTTGTAGGTCAGCACCATTCGCCGCAGATGGGTGGGGTCGATGCGGCGTTTTCCCGACCGGGTGGTGTTGATCACCAGCGCCAGCGAGTTGTCGGCCATGGAACGGTAAAGGCTGTTTGGCGCGCCGGGCTTGAGGCTGGTTTCGACGATGCCGGACAACCCGCCCTCCATCAGGCGCGCGCGGGTGCCGGGGGTGGCCAAAACCTGGTAGCCAAGGCCGGTCAGGGCGCGGGCGATGGGCGTGATGGATGCCTTGTCCTCATCCCGCACGCCGATGAACACCGAGCCGCCGGCCCGCAAGCCGTTGGAGGCCGCGATCTGCGATTTCAAATAGGCCTCCGCGAAAGTGCGGCCCCGGCCCATCACCTCCCCCGTGGACTTCATCTCCGGCCCCAGCGTCAGGTCGGCCCCGGGGAATTTGGCGAAAGGGAACACGGTCTCCTTGACCGCGAAGGGGGCCAGCGTCGTGCGGCTCACCCGTTCGGGATCCAGTGGCTGGCCGATCATCAGGCGCACCGCTTCCTTGGCCAGGGGCGTGCCGATGGCCTTGGAAACGAACGGCACCGTGCGCGAGGCCCGGGGGTTGACCTCCAACAGGAAGACCTCCCCGTCCTTGACGGCGAACTGGGCGTTCATCAGCCCCACCACCCCCAGTTCCAGCGCCAAAGCCACGGCCTGGGCGTCGATTTCCTGCTGGATGGCGCGCGAAAGGTTGTGGGGAGGCAGCGAGCAGGCGCTGTCCCCGGAATGCACGCCGGCCAGTTCCACGTGTTCCATCATCCCGGCCACGATGGCCCGGGCGCCGTCGGCCAGCACGTCCACGTCGACTTCCACCGCCCCCTCGAGGAACTTGTCGATCAACACGGGGTGTTCGGGGGAGGCCATCACCGCGTTGTTGAAATATTCTTCCAGTTCTCCCTCGTTCTTCACCCGTTCCATGGCCCTGCCGCCCAGCACGTAGGAGGGCCGCACCATCACCGGGTATCCGATGCGCTCCCCGATGGAGCGCGCCTCCTCCGGGGAGGTGGCGATGCCGTTGGTGGGCTGATTCAGTCCCAGCTTGTCCACCATCTCGGCGAAGCGTTTGCGGTCCTCGGTGCGGTCGATGCTGTCGTAGGAGGTTCCCAGCAAGGGCACCCCGGCCTGCTCGAGTTGCCGGGCCAGCTTCAAGGGGGTTTGCCCACCCAATTGGACGATCACGCCGTCGGGGCGCTCCAGGGCCACGATTTCCATCACGTCCTCGAAGGTGATGGGCTCGAAGTAGAGCCGGTCCGACACGTCGTAATCGGTGCTGACCGTTTCGGGATTGCAGTTGACCATGATGGTTTCGTAACCGTCGTCCTTGAGCGCAAAGGAGGCGTGGACGCAGCAATAATCGAACTCGATACCCTGTCCGATGCGGTTCGGCCCCCCGCCGAGTATTACCACTTTTCGCTTGTCCGTTCGGCCCGCCTCACATTCGGTCTCGAAGGTGGAATAAA
>JACZSY010000295.1 GCA_022573975.1 SAR324 cluster bacterium
TCTTTTGGAGAGGGGGCCAGGGGGTGAGGTGCGGTTCGCAGTTCAAATCCGCGTCCATCGGCGTCCATCGGCGGTTCCAAAGCGGTTCGCTGTTCCTTGCGCGAGGCCGGCCCCGTGGCGGCGGGCAGGGTGCCCGTTAGACGCTGCCGTCCACGAGAATATCCAGCAGCCAGGGTTTGCCAGAGGCGAAGGCTTTTTCCACCGCCGGGCCGATGTCCTCGGGCGCCTCGATTTTCGCGGCTTCCAGTCCGAAGCCATGGGCGATGCTGACGTAATCCATGTCCGGTTCGGTCAGGTCCAGATGGCGGTAGGGCCGCTCGCCACCCAGGCCCGCCATGCTGCGATACCGGTTCATGTTGATCTTCAGAATGCGGTAGGTGCGGTTGTTGAGGATCACGAACACCACCGGCAGCTTGTGATGGGCGGCGGACCAGAGGGCCTGGATGGTGTACAACGATGAGCCGTCCCCGGAAATCGCCAGCACGGGGCGATCGGGTTGGGCCAGTTTCATCCCGATGGCGCTGGGCAGGGCCTGTCCGATCCCTCCCCCTCTTGAGGCCAGGTAGTCCTGGGGCCCCGTGAACTGGAAGCTGCGGGTGAGGTCCGCCGAGGAGGTGATGGCCTCGCCCGCCACGGCCACATCGGGGGGCGCGGCGGCGCTGAGGGCCTCCATCAGCCGGGCCGGAGACATGGGGCGCTGGTTCGGGCTCTTGTCCGCCCGGGCCTGCTGGCGGGCGTTTTCTTCGGCCTTGACCCCGGCCAGACGCTCCCGCCGGGCGGCCGCGGCCTCGTGAAAGGCGTCGTCGGCCCGCCCGCCGATCTCGTCGATCAGGCCCTGCAAGGCCAGCTTGGGGTCGCCCAGCAAGCCGCAATCCACCGGATAGTTGTGGCCCAGCTTGCCCGGAAAAGGGTCGATCTGGATCAAGGCGGCGTCTTCGGGGAAAGGGGGTTCGTCCTCGTACCAGACCTCCTCGAAGAAATCGCCCCCCACCAGCAAAATGGTGTCCGCGTCGCCGAACATTTTGCGCAGTTGCGCCTGATCGCCGGCCCCCCGGTCCCGGTATTGGGGATGGCCGATGGGAAAATTGATCCGGCTGGGCAGCACCTCGTTGTAGACGTCGGCCCCCACCAGTTCCACCAGGGCCACCAGTTCGTTCACCGCATCGCAGCGGGCCACCCGGTCTCCACAGACCACCAGGGGCTGCCTGGCCCGCAGCAGCAGTTCGGCGGCTTCCCGCAGTCCTCCGGCGTCCGGGGCCAGCCGGGAAAACAAGCGCGAAGGCGCCATGGGGCCGTGCGTGGTGTCTTCTTCCATCACGTTGATGGGCAGGGCGACGAATACGGGGCCGGTGGGGGCCTCGCGGGCGGTCTTGAAGGCGCGGTGGAGCACCAGGGCCAGTTCTCCGGCGTTGTTGGCCTCGACGCTCCATTTGGTCACCGGGGCCGCCATGGCCACCAGGTCGTGGCCCAGCAGGGGTTCGCGCAGGCGCATGCGGGTGTCCTGCTGCCCGGCGGTCACCACCAGGGGCGTGCCGCCCTCCCAGGCGCCGTAGATGGAGCCGATGCCGTTGCCCAGGCCGGGGCCAACGTGCAGGTTGACCACGCCCACCTTGCCCGACATCTGGGCATAGGCGTCGGCCATGGTCACCGCCACGGCCTCTTGCAGGGCCAGGATGTATTGCAGGGCCGGATATTCGTTGAGCGAGTCCACCAATGGCAACTCGGTGGTGCCGGGATTGCCGAAGATGTATTCCACCCCTTCGGCCAAAAAGGTTTCCATCAAAATCTGCCTGCCTTTGTAGGTCGATTCCATCGCCGTCCCGCGATAAAGGGTTGATGGGCGCACCGGCGCATCTGAGCATCGGCGGTATTTTCCAACGGTTGAAAGGGTATCATCCGCTCCGCGAAATTAACGGCCGCGCCAGGAGCGGCGAGGGTGCAAAACACCCGCCTCTTTTCCGCCGCGAGCGGTGGGGGATGGACCCACGGAAAATATTCCCGAAAAGATTCAAGTTAGGGATTTAACAGCATGGAGCGGCATGGGGCAAGGGTTACACCCTCATGAGGCCATTTGCGCTCGATCCGGGGGGATGCGATAGTAAGGACACTCGAACGCAATTTCCTTGGAAAGGCCTGTTTCGGCCTTGGTTCCGTTGGAGTCAAGCGCCCGGCTCAACCTGTGGAGAAACCATGGAAGTCTTGATCGCGCACCGGGAAAAACGCGAGAAGCTGAAAGCGGGGATGGACGTCCTGACGACCCTCCATGACCGATTGCTTGACACGTGGCGGGAAATCATCGAAATGCGGGACTCGCTGGAGGTCGAGGGAAGGGTCGCGCAAATCGACCGATTGCATCAGGTCACCAAGGAAATCGCCGCGAATATCATCGGCGAGCGGAAGGCCTTGTTCGGATCGATCGCTTCCCTTTCCGAACTGGATATTTTCTCCCGGGTCGATTCGATGGTTTTGCAAAAGTCGGCACAGGATGCCGCCCTCCTGGCTGATCCAGCCGCGCGGTGACCCAAGCGGCCCGATCGCGCCCGCTCTTGTCCGGGGGGGGGGAAGCCCCATCAGTCGCCGGAATCTTTTTCCAGCAAAGACAACACCGCTTCGGCCAGGGGGCCGGGCAGGGGTTTGCCTTCGAAAACCGCGGAAAAAGCCGCATCCATCGGCAATTGCTCCGGGTGAACGGGGATTTTCCAGGGCTCCAGTTCTTCCTTGAGGCGGGCCAAATCCTCCCCCTGATATTGGTTGAAAATCACCTTGGCCGAGAGGGTGTGCCCCTCGTTGCGCAACTTGGTGATGATGGCGGCCAGCCAGGGCAAGGCCCACACATCGGGGAAGGAGGGCCGCATGGGGATCACGGCGGTGTCGCAGGCCCGCAGCACCGATTCGGTCATTTCAGACAGGCTGGGAGGCGCATCGATCACGATATACTCGAACTTGTCCATGAAGCGGCCGATTTCCTTGTGCACCACAGGTTGAATCTGGGAGCGGGATTCCACATTGAAACGCTGGCCGAAGCGGATGGCCCATTCCGAGGCGGTGCCCTGGTAATCCGCATCCAACAACAACACACGATGACCCGCCTGGGCCAGCGCCATGCTACAGGCGATGGCGAGCGTACTTTTTCCGGTGCCCCCTTTTTGATGGATGAATGCAATCACGGACATGTCGAGCCTGGGTGGTGGTTATTCCGGATTTCCCGTTTCGAGGGGGATAGCCTCGTCCACCAGCATCACCGGGATTTCATCGCGCACAGGATACAACCATTGCTCGTCCTCGCGCACCAGCCCCTCATCGATGGTTTCAGTGACCTGTGCGCCCCCCCGGTTATTGACCTCACCCGCGGAAATGCGGCGGTTGATCTCCGCCACCAGGCCGGGTTTCGCCGGTTTGAGGCGGCTCCCGTCATCCGGGCAGGCGATGATTTCCAGCAATTTTGGGTCGATCATTTCATTTCTCTCAAAGATTATGTCCTCGCCGCGAAAACCATCTGGCCCTCCAAAAGGCCTGTTTCAATCTCAAATTGGTCCTTTGCAAAAGAAAATGCCAATCAAAATTTTTTCCAGCCACCGAATGACAAGCGCCGCGCGGAGCAGGATTTTCCCATCGTACCCCGGCAACCTGTGTTTTCACTGTTTTCACGGTTTTTGCGTCTCAAAGGTTCGGGCCGTTGATATGAGAGGGGCCGAAATTTCCCGATTCGAGCGCGGACGCCGATATCCGTGGGCCTTCCGGCCGGTTTTTTAGCTGGACGGCGATGAAATCGGCTGGATAGACAGGATAACTTTATGGTATTGAAAGCCAATAATAAATTTTATGGCGACGATGGATCAAGCATTTGGCTTTCCGGGCGGAAAGGTGATTTCCCGTTTCGGATTCAAAGGGATCATTGTTAATCGCTAAGGCCTCATGGCGCGTCCCAAAAAATCGACCCGAATCAAAGCCCTCTCTCGAAAGCCGGTCCCTGGCGATGGCGGCAAACCGGTCGCCGTGCTGGTTGGTTTTGGCAAGGAAGAGGAGGCGATGGAAACGGCCTTGTCCAAAGATGGATGGGAGGTGGTTTGTTTCAAGCGGGACAAGGAAGTGCGCGATTGGGTGGAGCAGGGCATGGCTGAAATCATCGCCCTGCGTGTTCCCGGCCCGCCTGGGCGGGGTATCGGCTCCATGCGCAGGCTCTCCGAGGCCGCCCCCCGGGCCAAGAGAATGGTGCTCCTCGATCACCCCGATTTCGAGACGGCGGCCAGGTACGTCAACGAGGCCGGCGCCGATTACATCCTGGGGGGCGTTCCGGATGCCGCCCGGCTGGTGGCCGCCACCCAGCAACTCCGCGAGGGCGCCGCGCCAGGAAGGACTCCGATTCCGTTGCAGGATGCCTGGGAAAAAGCCCCCCAGGAAATCCGGGATTACAAACAACGGATGGAATCCCAGTTGCGCGCGCGGAACCTGGAGTTGTCCAAGGCCAACCGGGATCTCCGCCAGGCCCTGGAATCCATCGAGGAGAAGAACAAGGCCCTCACGTTGTTGAACCAATCGTTGAAAATCCAGTCCACCACCGATCCCCTCACCGGACTTTTCAACCGCAGGGAGTTCATGGCCCGGATCAAGTCGGAATGGGCGCGCTCAAACCGGTATGGACGCCCGTTGAGCCTGGTCATGCTGGACATCGACCATTTCAAAAAAATCAACGATTCCAATGGCCATGAATGCGGTGACCGGGTCTTGCGCACCCTGGGGGATTTGATCCAACGCAACAAACGCGCCCAGGATGTCACCTG
>JACZSY010000070.1 GCA_022573975.1 SAR324 cluster bacterium
CTGGCGGCGAAGGCCGAGCCGTTGATCATGCCCCGTTCGGCCAACTCGGATATCACGTTGACGATGCGGCCGTAACCCTGCTCCACCATGCGGCTGCCCACCCGCCCGCTGAGGAGCCCCCCGCCGATGCATCCCACCGCGCCGATGCCGATCACGGCGAACGCGCCCAGGGCGACCCACCGCGGCTGATTCAGCCCCAACGGCGCCAGCGCGGAGGCCACCAGCAGCGGCGTGATGACCCAGAAGGCATACAACTCCCACATATGCCCGAAATATCCCAACGCGGCGCGCCGGTAACCGCCGTAACGGAAGACGCGCAGAATCATTCGCAGGTCAATCCGGCGCGCCCCGGTCAGGTTGGGCCCTTCGCCGATCCAGGCCACCATCACGCCGGAAATCACCGCCAGCAGGGAGGAGAACATGATCACGGTCTGCCAGGGCCAATCGGTACCCCCCGAGGCCAGCAGAAAGGGCAGGGCCGTGCCCAGGGTGAGCGCGCCGATCAGCCATCCCAGGGCGTTGCCGATGCCCCCCGGCGCCCAACTGACCACCACCTTCATGCCCACCGGATAAATCCCCGCCAAGGCCAGCCCGGTAATGAAGCGGAAAGCCAGCGCCTCGGACAATTGGGAGGCGGAATAGGCGAAGAGTACGTTGACCGACGCGCCCACCACCGCCGAGGTGAGAAAAATCTTGCTGGCGGGCAGCACGTCGGCCAGGTTGGTCAGGGCGAAAAAGAGCGTGCCCAGGATGAATCCCACCTGCACCGCCGAGATCAGCAGGCCCCCATCGGACTGGGAGAGGCCCCAGTCGCGGATCAGCGAGGGCAGGGCCGCGGAACTGCTGAACCAGAGGGAGGTGCCGAACAGTTGAGCGAACACCAGGCCCGGCAGAATCAGCCGGGAAGGTTTAGCGGACATGGCGGATTCCGAACCGTTCGGCATGCGTATTCTTTGAATGAATGATGGGATTTTCCCCCACTGTCACCAGCGATGATGACACGTAAACCCTCCCGTGGCAAAAGCCCTCAGGGACAGCTGTTGGGATGGGTGGGGTGCCGAAAATCCTTCAAGGAGACAGCCAACTTTCAACACTCCAGGGCCACATCCCAGGGCAGCGGGGTCAACTGGGCCTGAAGGATGTCCAGGAAGGCCTTGAGTTTGGGGGAGAGATGGCGGGTGCTGGGATAGACGGCCTGGATGGGCGTGGGGGGAGTGCACCATTGGGGGAGAATCCGCTGCAAGCGCCCGGAGCGCAGGTCGTCCACGCAGCGATGTGCCGGCAGCAAGGCGATGCCAAGCCCGGTCAGCGCTGCCTCGTGCAGCAGGTCCAGGTCATTGACCACCACCAGCCGGGAGCGCAGGGACACGGTGCGGGTGCCGGCGTCCGATCGGAGTTCCCACACCCCCCGGGGTTCCCTGCTCCCGTACAGCAGGCATTCATGGGCATTCAACTCCTCCGGCGATTCGGGCTGGCCCCGGCGTTCCAAATAACCCGGGCCGGCCACCAGCACATCGCGGGCTTGTCCCAGGCTGCGTGAAATCAGAGACGAGTCCGCCAATCGCCCCACGCGGATGGCGGCATCAAATCCCTCCTCGATCAGGTCCACCACCCGGTCCGTGCAAACCACCTCAACCTGCACTTCGGCATGTTCCTTGAGGTAGGCCGAGGTGATCGGCCCCAGGAAGCCGAAGTTGGTGGGCGCTGAAATGCGCAACAACCCATGAGGTTTGGCCTGCATGTCGGAGACGGAGGTCTCCGCTTCCTGGATCTCGGCCAGGATGCGGGCGCAGTGCTTGTAGTAGGTGCGCCCCACATCGGTGAGGTTCATCTTGCGGGTGGTTCGCTGCAGCAGGCGGGAGCCGAGCCGATCCTCCAATTCGGCCACCTTGCGGCTGACGGTGGACTTGGGCATGTCCAGGGCCCGTCCCGCGCCGCTGAAGCTGCCGGTCTGCACCACCCGGGCGAAAACGATCATCTCATTGAGGTCCATGGTTGCTTCCGATTGTTCCATATTCAAGACAGTTATTCCTGATAATCATGGATAGTAGCACATGCAGGACAGTGTTACCATGATGAAAAGTCAATGAGGGCCGTGAAGGCATGATCCCTGGGCGCATGCCCGCCGAGATCAACCCACCAGCCCTTTCGACACCCGGAAATCCGGTTCCACGGCACGGGCGCCTGGCGGTTCCCATAAACCGGAAGCAACCATTCAACAACACGGAGCAAGGACATGACGGAGCAAAACTGGACTATCGACTACACCCATTCCTCGGTGAACTTTTTCGTGCGGCACATGATGTTTTCAAAAGTGCGGGGACAGTTCACCAAGTGGAGCAGCACGGTCAAGCTGGACGAGGCGGATTTGACCAAATTGTCGGTGGAGGTGGTGCTGGACGCGGCGAGCATCGACACGGGGGTGGCGGATCGGGACAATCACCTCCGCTCGCCGGATTTTTTTGATGTGGAACGTTTCCCGGAAATCCGATTCGTATCGCGGCGGGTCGAGCAAAACGATGAGACCCATTTTAAACTGATTGGCGATCTCACCATCAAGGACGTGACCCGCGAGGTGGTGCTGGAGGCCGAGGATGAGGGACGGGGCAAGGATCCCTGGGGCAACCAACGGGCCGGATTCAACCTGCGGGCCACCTTGAACCGCAAGGACTTCGGGTTGGCCTGGAACCAGGTGCTGGAAGCCGGCGGGGTGCTGGTCGGCGAGGCGGTGGAACTCACCATCGAACTTCAATTGGTGCAAAACGCCAACCAGCAGGTGGCCTAGGCCGTGTCTGAACAGATTCCGCCCCCTGAGGAATGTCATTTTCTCAGGGGGCGGTTCAGCCTGTACTTCTCGTTGGCCTTCGAGAAACCCGCCTCAGGCGGCTTCCTTAGGCACACGAATATTTCTTGAAAAAATCGCCAATGCGATTCCCACCTTTTCCCGGCGATGCTCTTGGCGGCGTGCGCTTCACATCACTCCAGGGTCTTCCAAGACGCTCCACTCCGGCGGGCCGTCCCCGCATGGAGCGGGGCCGGCCTCATGCGGCCTCCAGGTCTCCGTTGGGGCCGAACAGAATCGGAACGGCGCCGCCCATCGCCTCCATCGCCGAATGCGCGGCAACCTCCTCCAGCATGGGCTCGGAGACCATGATTTGGAACACGTCCAGGGTGTTCTTGATGCGCACGATGCGGCAGTCCTCCGGCCGCACCCGGATCGAGGTCTTCACGGCCAGCTTGATGGCCTCCTCCCCGGTGTTCATGATGAGGGGAATCGCCGCGCCATCGAGGAAGGCGGAGGTGATGGTGTTGGCGTAGGTGGGGGCGATGTCGATTTTCTGGAAGAGCTTCATGGTGATCACGTCCGCCAGTCCCACGCCGGTGGCGTTGCCATTGGTTTTGCGGGTCAGGTCCAGCACCACGATTTTTTTGATTTTGGGGCCGTCCCATGCTCCCATCTCGCGGTTCGGGCGCCCGGTGACGTTGGGATCGAATCCCGCGCCGCTGATTTCCTTGCCCATTTCCTCGATGATCAGCACGTCGATTTGATCGAAATAGAGGCAGCCCATCAATTCCTTGGCCAGGGTCTGCAATTCGGCCTCCCGCGTCAGCAGGGTTTCGGCGGGGATCGATTCCAGGTGGGCCGTGTCGTGATAGGCGTTTTCCACCAGGCCCACCCCGAACAGGAAGGGAACGCGGGCCATGATGTACTCGGCCATGGGCGGCAGCATCTCGCCAAAGGTGTCCATGCCGTGAAAATGGATGGCGGTGGCGCCCTTGATCTTGCCCATCCCGATGGTCATCATCTTGACGATGCCGCTTTCCAGCGCGCCACGGAAATTGGTGTGGGGCTTGATGCGGTTGATGAGCACGATCCCGTCCGCCTGGTGGGCGTGCCGATCCATATGCACCGGGGTGCCGTCGGGCATATCGCCCAGCACATGGGTCTCCATGCTGGCCCGGATCGGACAGCCCACATTGTCTTCGGTGATTCCGTAGCCTTCCAGCACCGCGCGTTGTCCCTCGGCGGTGGCCGAACCGTGGCTGCCCATGGCGGGGAAGATGAACGGCTCCGCGCCCAGCGCCTTGATTTGATCCACGACCGCCCTGGCCGTCCCGGCTATGTTGGCCACCCCCCGGCTGCCGCAGCCGATGGCGATGGCCGCACCCGGCTTGATTTTGTCCCGGATGGCGGGCGCCTTGAACTGTTCGGCCACCGTTTTGGCGATGTCCTCCACCCGCCGGTTTTCGAACGCGACTTTTACGGGAACCATGGCCGGCAGCGAAACGTCCAGCCCGCCGGAGATGTTGGTTTCGATGCGATTTCCGATCATTGTCCTTCCCTCTTGTTGGCCCGTGGAATATTGATCGCCGCCGGTTTCGGCATGCGGCATTTTCCGTCTCCCCCTGAGCGGCCACGGAAAAATCATGCCCGTTTGGCCCGTTGTGTTCCTGTTCACATCCCGGGGGGGAAGGAATAATTCTCAATATGTGGGAATTCGCTCTCAAAGGCAATGGATTGCCGCATCTTTGAAAAGCCCGGCCCGATGCGCCGGAAAATCTCCAAATTGCCGGAAAACCACGGGCTCGAATCCAAACAGGGAAACGAGGACGCGCGGAAGTTCCGGCAGCCCTCGGGAAACGGGATTTCCGCATTATTTTGCAAAAAGCGCTCCCTTGGGTTGAGGAATTTGACCGTGGAATTTGGCCGTGGAATTTGACCGTGGAACTTGGCCCTGAAATTTGGTAAGTGAAAAAAGGCGCCATGGATGGATGCGAAACGAACCGGAAACCCAGCTGACCGATCCGTGGTTGATTCGATCCTGTTATCGGGGCATGATGGTTTTTTCGATGAATCAACAGGTCCGCTAATGCTCGACATATTTCTAGCCTACGACAATTCAGACGAATATTGGCGGTTGCGCTTCGATGACGTTTTTGGCCGATTGTTCAAGTGTCATCAAATTTCCCCCATGGACCTCCAGGCCGAGACCGGCGAGGATTATGTTGAACGGCTGACCACCAGCGGCATGCTGAACCGGGAAACGGTAATGGTGGTGCTGATCGGCCCCAAGGCCTTCGCCAGCAAAAAACTGGATTGGGAAATCTCCGCGGCCCTGAAAAAAAAGGGCGGGCGGCCCACGGGACTCGTCCCGGTGCGCCTGCCCAATCATGAGGACCATGGGAAAAAAACCGTCAGCCCGAAACGATTTCCGATCCGCATCGTGGACAATCTTCATTCGGGATTTTTGAAGCTTTACGATTGGACCGAATCGTCCAAGGAGTTGCAATCGCGGCTTTACGCCGCCGAGAAGGATTCGCGCACCAAGCCCAACAAGGCGGACAATTCCAGGTCCCTGATGAAGCGGGATATGTTTTTATAGAGGAGAATCGACGGCGCCCGTTCCGGCCGGGAGTCCATCCGGAACGCTTGGCCGGCTTTGGCCGGCCATACCCATCGCGGGCAAGGATGCCCGTGGCACCATTCGCGTAGAGGATGACGCATCATGAGCGGTACATTCACCCACCTGCACCTCCACACCCAATATTCCCTGCTCGACGGCGCCATCCGCATCAAGGAGCTTCCCGGCGCGTTGCTGGACAAAGGATTCGATGCCTGCGCCATCACCGACCATGGCAATCTGTTCGGGGCGGTGGAATTTCATCACACCCTGCGAAAGGAAGGCATCAAGCCGATCATCGGGATCGAGGCTTATGTGGCCGAGGGATCGCGCACAACGCGCAAATACGGCCGTCCAGGACCCAACGCCACCCACCTGATCCTGCTCTGCCAGAACCGGGAAGGGTATGGCAACCTGATCCAACTGGCCAGCCGGGGTTTCACGGAGGGGCGGTATTACGGGTTTCCCCGCATCGACCGCGAGTTGTTGGAACGCTACAACGGCGGCCTGGTCGCCTTGTCCGCCTGCCTCAACGGCGTGGTGAACCGCCACCTGCGCGAGGGCGCCCGGGAGGCGGCCCGGGAGGCCGCGCATTGGTACGGCCAGGTCTTCGAGGATCGCTTCTACCTGGAAATCCAGAACCACGGCCTGGAGAAGGATGCGGAGATCAACGCCGGCCTGGTTTCCCTTGCCGGCGAGTTGGGATTGCCCATGGTGGGCACCAACGATTGCCATTATCTGACTCCCGATGAAGCCTATCCCCATTATCTGCTGCAACTGGTGGGCTGGCAGAAAAAAGTGAGCGACGCGGACACCCGTCCTTTCGTGGACCAGCATCTCTACCTCAAATCGCCGGAGGAGATGCGCGCCGCGCTGGCCGATTTTCCGCCGGAGGTTTACGGCAACGCCGCCCGCATCGCGGAAAGCTGCGACCTGTCCCTGGAATCGAACACTTTCTATCTGCCGAAATACGATATTCCCGCGGGGCATACCGAATCGGAATGGTTCCGCAAGGAAGCCGAAGCAGGCCTGGAACGCCGCCTGGACGTCCTGGAAAACCGCTATCGCATCGGCCGGGAGAACGGCGCGGAAACCAGCGCGGAAACCAGCGTGGAAACCAGCGCGGAAACCAGCGCGGAAACCAGCGCGGAAACCAGCGTGGAAACCAGTACCGCCTTCCGCGCCCGTTATCGCGAGCGGCTGGCCTTTGAGTTGGGTGTGATCAATTCGATGAATTACGCCGGGTATTTCCTCATTGTGGCCGATTTCATCAACTGGGCCACGGAGCAGGGCATCCGCGTCGGCCCCGGGCGGGGTTCCGGGGCGGGCTCCCTGGTGGCCTACGCCCTGCGGATCACCGGCCTGGACCCGATCCACCACGGCCTCTTGTTCGAGCGCTTTCTCAACCCCGAGCGGGTGTCCCTGCCGGATTTCGACATCGATTTCGCGGTGGAGGGGCGCGATCGGGTGATCGAGTACGTGCGGGGCAAGTACGGGGAGGAAAGGGTCTGCCAGATTTCCACCTTCGGTTCGCTGGGCGCCAAGGCGGCTTTGCGCAACGTGGCCCGAGTGCTCGACTTTCCTTATTCCCAGGCCGACAAAATCGCCAAGCTGATTCCCAACCAGATCGGTATTACCTTGCAACAGGCCATCGACCAGGAACCGGAACTGGCCCGCCTGGAGCGCGATGGGGAAGCAGCGGAGAAGGAACTGATCCGTTGCGGCAAGGCCCTGGAGGGGCTCAACTCCAATCTGTCCACCCACGCCGCCGGCGTGATCATCATGAACACCGACATTCTCGATGTGATGCCCGTTTGCACCCAGGCCAAGGGCGACGCCATCCAATCCATGTATTCCATGAAATACGCGGAGGATCAGGGCGCGGTGAAGTTCGACTTCCTCGGCCTGCTCAACCTGACCATCATCGAAACCGCGCTGCGTCTGATCAACAAGAACCGCCCCGCCGGCGAGGCCCCGTTGGACCTGGACGAGGTGCCCATGGACGATGCGGCCACCTTCAAGCTGCTCGGCCGGGCGGATACCACGGGGGTCTTCCAGTTGGAATCGGGCGGGATGCGGCGGCTGCTGATGGACCTCAAACCCGCCACCTTCGAGGAGGTGGTCGCCATTCTGGCGCTCTATCGCCCCGGGCCGTTGGAATCGGGCATGACCATGCAATTTGTCCGCCGCAAGAACGGACTGGAGCCCATCGATTACATGCATCCCAAGCTCGAACCGGTGCTCAAGGGAACCTATGGCGTGATGGCCTATCAGGAGCAGGTGATGGAAGCGGCCCGGGTGTTGGCCGGATTCTCGCTGGGAGAGGCCGACCTGCTCCGCCGCGCCATGGGAAAAAAGGATGAGGCGTTGATGGCCCAGCAACGGGAAAAGTTCGTGGCGGGCTGCCTGGAAAACGGCATCGAGCGCGGCAAGTCCGCGGAAATCTTCGATAAGATTCACACGTTTTCCGGCTACGGGTTCAACAAATCCCATTCCGCCGCCTATGGCATGATCGCCTATCAGACGGCGTGGCTGAAGGCGCATTACCCCGTGGAGTTCATGGCCGCGCTGCTCTCCAGCGACATGGACAACACCGACAAGGTGGTCAACTTCATCGCCGATTGCCGGGAGATGGAAATCCCCGTGCTTCCGCCGGACATCAACAACAGCCTTGGCGATTTCACCATCGACGGCAACGCGGTGCGCTTCGGGTTGTCCGCGGTCAAGAACGTGGGCGAAAACGCCGTGGGCGTGATCCTGGCGGCCCGTGACAAACATGCCGGAGGACGTTTCGAAGACCTGGCCGCCTTCTTCACCACCGTGGACCTGCACCGGGTCAACAAGCGGGTGGTCGAAGCGCTCATCAGGGGCGGAGGGTTCGACTCCCTCCATCCCAACCGCGCGCAATTGATGGAGGGCCTGGAGGCCATGATGCGGATGGGGATGGATTACCAGAGAAGCCAGATCGAGGGCCAGGAATCCCTCTTCGACCTGTTCAGCGCCGATCAGAGCGAGGCGGTGGAAATGCGGGTGGAATTGCCGGAGGTGCCCGAGTTTCAGACCCGGCAACGCCTCAAATTGGAAAAGGAGGCGCTGGGGTTTTACATTTCCGGACACCCGTTGGACCGGTACCGCTCCGAATTGGACGGGCTGACCGTTTCCACCCACCAGTTGCGCGAGGGCGAACTGGCCGATGGGGAGGAAGTGCTGGTGGCCGGCATGGTCGGGAGCATGACCGTGCGCATGAACAAGAACTCCGAAAAATTCGCCATCCTCCGCCTGGAGGACACCCGGGGGTCCATCGAGGTCGTGGTCTTCGCCAAGGCCTATGCGGGCGCCGCGGGACTGCTGGCCGAGGAAGAACCCATGCTGGTGCGCGGACGGGTCAATGTCCGCGACGAGGAGATCAACGTGCGCTGCGAGTCGGTGACCACGCTCAGCGCCTACCGGGCCGGGAATGCCCGCAAGCTGACGATCGTCCTCAAAACCACCCCCGGGGAGGATCGGATGCACCGCCTGGTGGGCGTGATTTCGAAACATCATGGCGATTGCACCCTGGTATTCGAGGTGCATACGCCCGATGGGGGCCGGGTCAAGATCGATGCGGGCATGGGAATCCTGCCCTCGGACGGATTGATGGAGGAACTGGAGGAATTCCTCGAAGCGGCCCGCTTTCAGTTCGAATACCCCCGCCCGGAGCCGGGCAATGGAAGCCGCCCGGCCTATCCGTACCGAACGGCCAAGCTGCCAGGCTCGGGACGGCCCAGCCCGTTTTCCGGAGCGCATGCCGGGTGACGGTGGCGGGGCCGATTTGGCGGCCCGGCATCTCGATCGGCCCGATGAGAGCAGGGCGCCTGGTAACGCATTGACCGTTTCGGAAATACCCCTTAACATTTTATGCCTATCAGCGCCGGAACCCGCATCGGCGGGTCCCTCACCCGCTCACTTGCGCGCGGCAACGGTTTCACACTGAACCCCAATCCAAAATGCCCAAGACCGACAACCAACGCCGAACCTTGACAGTCGACGGGGTCGAGTTGCAATTGGCCCACCCCGATGTTTTCAAGGTCCACTGGGTGGGTCAGCAAGAGCTGGTCAAGCAGTTGCTGGCCGCCTGGCTGATGGTTGACGAGGCCGATCTGCCGCTGCATCCGCGCCTGGTGGGCAAACCGGGTGTGGGGAAAACCTCGCTGGCCTACGCCACGGCCGTTGGTATGGGCAAGGAGGTTTACCTGTTCCAGGCCACCATGGACACCCGGCCCGAAGACCTGATCATCACCCCGGTGATCGCGGACAACCAGCGCATCAAATACGTGGCCAGCCCTCTGGTGACCGCCATGCTGCGCGGGGGAGTCTGCATCCTGGACGAGGGCAACCGGATGGGAGAAAAATGCTGGGCCTCCCTGGCGCCCCTGCTGGATGTCCGCCGTTATGTGGAGTCGATCGTGGCCGGCATCAAGATCAAGGCCGATCCGGACTTCCGCTTCTGCGCCACCATGAACGAGGACGCCTCCACCTTTGAGATTCCCGAGTACATCCAATCCAGGATTCAGCCCCAGATTTTCGTGGATTTTCCCGAAGCCGAGGAGGAATACCGGATTCTCAAGGACAACCTGCCGTTTTCCGGGGAAGAGGTGCTCCAATACGTGGTGGATTTCCTGCAACGCGCGCACCGTCATGGAGAACGCTACACCGTGCGCGATGGGATCAACGTGGCCCGCTACGCGCTCAAGCTGATGAAAGCCAATGGGGAAAACACCTTGCGAGCCTACAAACTTTCGCTGGAAATGGTGCTGGGGGAAGAGGCCATCGCCTATGCCGAACCTGAGAGCGGGAGTGTCCGGGAGGTGTGACCCGCCGGGGCCGCCGCCCTCCGTTGCCGCAACGAATGTAAACCGGCGGAGACCTGGCCCGGGCCAGGGGTAAATTGAAACTTTGTGAGCCAGCTTGCAGACCGGCGCCAGGGCCGCATGCACCCTCAATGGGCGTGACGAGATTCCATTGACAGGCGACCAATGACAGGCGCCCAGCAACAATGCAGCGAAAGCGAAGTCCGGCGGCGGGGAATAATCCCGTGGAAACCATAGTGATGAAAAAAGGCGCAACCCAGCGATGACCCAACTGGAAATACCATCCGGGGGCGGACGGAAAAGCCCCTCCGCCCTCAATCGATTCGATGCCAAGCTGCTTCAAGCGGGTCTTCCCACGCTGGAAAGAAGCGCCGCCACGGTGTTGCAGGTCAACATGGGCAAGCTGTGCAACCAGGCCTGCAAGCATTGCCATGTGGAGGCCGGGCCCAAGCGCACGGAAATCATGGAAGCCCCGGTGATGCGGCGGGTGATCGAACTGGCGGCCCATCCGGCCGTGGAAATGGTGGACCTCACCGGCGGCGCGCCGGAGATGAATCCCCATTTCAGGCAACTGGTGGAACGGGTCTCGGCCTTGGGAAAAACAGTGATGGTGCGCTGCAACCTGACCATCACCCAGGAACCCGGTTTTGCATGGCTGCCGGAATTTTACGCGGCGAACCGTGTGCATCTGGTGTGTTCGCTCCCCTGTTACACGCCGGAAAATGTCAACCGGCAGCGCGGCAAAGGCGTGTTCGGCAAAAGCATCGCCGCGTTGCGCCAGCTCAACCAGGCCGGATACGCGGCCGGCGGCGAGGGCATTGGCGGCGTGGGCAATGGAAACGGCAATGGCAATGGCA
Source organism: SAR324 cluster bacterium (assembly GCA_022573975.1). Lineage (GTDB taxonomy): Bacteria > SAR324 > SAR324 > SAR324 > JACQKK01 > JACZSY01. Next base: position 11,110 of record JACZSY010000070.1, read on the forward strand.
ATGGCAATGGCAATAGAGCGCCCGGACCGGACGCGCTCCTGCTGGACCTGGTCTATAACCCGCTGGGGCCTGTGCTGCCCCCGGATCAGGACACCCTGGAGGCCGATTACAAGCGGGAGCTGATGGCCCATTTCGGTGTGCGATTTTCCAGGCTGCTCACCCTGACCAATCTTCCCATCGGGCGCTTTTCCCGGCATCTCAAGCAGATCGGCAGCTACCAATCCTACCTGGAGCTGCTGGAAAGCAGTTTCAATGCGGACACCCTTCCAAATTTGATGTGCCGCAACACCCTCAGCATCGGCTGGGACGGTCAAATCTACGATTGCGATTTCAACCAGATGCTGGAGATGTCCATCGGCGCTCCCGGCGCGTCCATCCTCGATGCGGAATTCACCCTGGAGGGCCTGGCCGGTACGCAAATCCGCACCGGCAAGCATTGCCTGGGCTGCACCGCCGGCGCCGGCAGCAGTTGCGGCGGCGCCCTCACCTGAGCATCGGCACTGGCCCATTTTCCGGGCGCTTTTCCGGTCGTTTTCCACTTGGACCCTCACCCTGAATATGCTGGCGAATGGTCTTTCCCTCCACCGGAGCCAGGGAAGGGAAGCCGCCCGATAGGGTGGATTGGGAAGCGTTTAGCCTCCCGCCGGGAAAAATCCGCGGCGTCACGGTCAAGAAGGAACGAATATTACCGATATATGGTAAAAAGGTTGGAAAATCGTCCTGCCGTTTTTCCACGGATCGGGTTGACCGGTGAGCGGGCAGGAACCGGAAAACATCATCGATCGGCCAAGTGCGAAGACGCCCGTACCGATGGGCGAAAACGGGAAGGAAAATGGAGATGCAAGCCGGCACTGGAATTCGGAGCGATGTCTGGCCACCTCTCGCGGCGCTGCTGGTTGCGTCGGTGTTGTTGTTGAGCGGATGCGGGATTTTTTCCAAAGCGCCCAGGGCGTCGGCGGAGGACAATCAGCGCGCCCGCCTGATGGCGGCGCCGGAGGGCAAGGCGTTGGTGTACGTGTACCGGAATGCCATCTGGGCGCATTCCCTCGATTTCGACTTGACCGCCAATGGGCAAACCGTTGGAGATAGCGCCGCGCTCTCCTATTATGTGCTGGTGGCATTGCCAGGAAAACTGACCCTGACCTCCCAGGGAAGCAGCAACACCCTCTTCAATCTTGTGATCGGAAAACGGTTCGGGTTCGAGCGTATCACGCTGGAACTGGCCGTGGAGGCGGGCAAAAAATATTTCGTGTTCCAGGACATCCGGAAATGGGAGCCCGAGACCGGCTTGCGCGCGGTCGAGGAAAGCGAGGGCATAGCAGGCATGGGCCGCTGCAGGTTGATCAAGGTGGTAAATATCAAGCTGGCGGCGCTCCCAAAATCGTCCGCGGTAATTCCCGCCAAGCCCGCATCCGAAGCCCCGGACAAGCCCGCGTCCGAGATGCCCGTCAAGCCCGCATCCGAAGCCCCGGACAAGCCCGCCTCCGAGATGCCGGACAAGCCTCCCACGAAACCCCAAAGCCGGATTATCCGCGGCGCCAATTCCGTGGCGTAGGACTGCTCCCGGTCATCGGGGCCAATTCCGGTCAACCCTTCAAAGCACGCCGCCGGGGGGGGGCTTGCCGGGAAATTTCCACCACCGGAATTTCTCACCGGTGATGGAACCTCGCAATTTGGCGCCCACCAGTCCCTTGTCCCTGGCATGGGCCTACTGGCCTTTCAATAGCGGTGTGTGGTATTTCCTCCATTGCCCGGAAAGCGCGTTGGGAAGACGCCGGAAAATTTCCTTCCCGGCGCCTCTTCGCGCGCGCTTTTGATCCCCCTGGGCGAAAATTGTCATTCGGACTTTCCTTCCCTCGAAAAGGCCATGAATGAATACGATGTAATCGTGGTTGGAGCAGGCAATGCCGCCCTCTCCGCGGCGGCCTCCGCCCGGGAGGCGGGCGCCGGGCGGGTGCTGGTGCTGGAGAAGGCTCCCGAGGCGGTGCGGGGCGGGAACACCCATTACAGCGGCGGCCTGTTCCGGTTCGCGTTCGACGATTCCGAGGCGTTGCGCACCATCGTGCCCCATGCCGAGCGGCAGGTGCCTGGATTTTTCCAGGACGTGGCCCCCTATCCCCGGGAGCGTTTCCGGGCCGACCTGGACCGGGTCACCGAGGGCCGGAGCGATCGGGTGTTGTCCGCGATCCTGATCGACCAATCGCAGGACGCCGTGCGCTGGTTGTTGGCCCAGGGCATCGAGATGGAGGCGGCGGTTTCCCTCAGCGCGATCAAGCACGGGGACAAAGTGCGCTGGTCCCCCGGAGCGGTGGTGCGCGCCCGGGGAGAAGGGGTGGGGTTGTCGCGCACCTGGTTCGAGATCATGGAGCGGTTGGAAGTGAACGTCCGCTACGAAACCGGAGCCTCCGAACTGCTGATGAACGGCCGGGGCGCCATCGAGGGCGTGCGGGCCTTGGGGCCGGAAGGGCAGGAGACATTGCGGGCGGCCTCGGTGGTGCTGGGATGCGGGGGCTTCGAGGCCAACCCGGCCTGGCGCGCGCGGTACCTGGGAGCGCCGTGGGATCTGGCCAAGGTGCGCGGCACCCCCTACAACACCGGCGACGGCCTGGGCATGGCTTTCGCGGTGGGGGCGGCGGCCCACGGCCAATATACCGGGCGGCATTCCACCCCCATCGACGCGGACGCCCCTCCCTTCGGAGACCGCAAACTCACCGACAAGACCAATCGCCTTTCCTATCCCTTCGGCGTGATGATCAACCGCAAGGGGGAACGATTCGTGGACGAGGGGGAGGACTTCCAGTTCTACACCTATGCCAAGATGGGCGGCACCATCCTCGATCAACCCGGCGGGATTGCCTTTCAGATATTCGACAGCCAGACCACGCACCTGCTGGAAGGACGATACAAAACCGGCCAGCCCTTCACCGCGGATACGCTGGAGGGACTGCTGGCCCAACTGCCCGTGGAACAGGAAACCGCCCGGAAGACCCTGGCCTCCTACAACCAGGAGGCCCGCGGCGAGGGATTCGATCCCACCGAACTCGATGGGGTGGGCACGAAAAATCTCGAGCCGCCCAAGAGCAATTGGGCCACGCCCCTGGACAGGCCCCCCTTCTTCGCCTATCCGGCCACCGGGGGCATCACTTTCACCTTCGGCGGATTGCGCATCGACGAAACCGCGCGGGTGATCGGCGCCAATTGGAAGCCGATTCCCGGCCTTTATGCCTGCGGCGAGATGGTGGGGGGCTTGTTTTACCACAACTATCCCGGGGGCGCCGGGCTGGTCTCCGGCGCGGTGTTCGGGCGCATCGCGGGACGCCAGGCCGCATTGAACGAACAAGCATGGTCCTGATCGCGGCGTGGCGGAGGAGATGACAAACATGGAAAGCGATCCGGGAACCCTGATCCACCAGCGCTTTGGACTGGACCTGCCGCTGGACATGCCGGCGGAGATGGGGGCGCGGCTGGGGCCGTGGCTGGGCCGTTCGGTCTGCCGCGAATATCGCTCCGAACCGGTTTCCGGGGAATTGCTCTCCGCGCTGCTGGCCTGCGCGCAGTCCGCGCCCAGCAAATCCGACCTGCAACAGTACGCCATCATCGTGGTGGAGGACGCCGCCGCGCGGGCAAGCATCGCCGGGTGGCTGCCTTCCATGCCCTGGATCGCGGAGGCGCCGCTGTTCCTGGTGTTCTGCGGGGACATTCGCCGCAATCAGCGCATTTGCGATCTTCGGGGGCGCTCACACGCCAACAACAATCAGGACAGCTTCCTTAACGCGGCCATGGACGCTACCCTGGCCATGTCGGCTTTCATGCAGGCCGCCGGCGCCGCGGGGCTGGGCACATGCCCGATCAGCCACGTGCGAAACCACCTGCCCCAAATGCGGGACCTGCTGGCGCTCCCGCCGGGCGTGTTTCCGGTGGCGGGGTTGTGCGCCGGGATTCCGGCACGGCGCGAGCCGCTCTCCATGCGGCTGCCGCCCTCGCTGGTGGTGCATCGGGATCGCTATGACGATGCGGGGTTGGAGGCCGATCTGGCGGCCTACGACGCGCGCCGCCACGCCGCCCAGCCGATCCCGCCGGAAAAACAGAAGAATGCCCATCATTACGGCACGGCGGAAATGTGCACCTGGAGCGATCAGGTGTCCCGCCAGCTTTCCCTGCCGGAACGTGAAAATTTGCGGGAATTCCTGAGAGGCCACGGCTTCGATTTGGAGTGACCGGCCGGGCGCGGGTGGCGCATCGGTTTGAAAATAAAACCTGAATCCCTGCCACCCGTCATGCTGAACGGAGTGAAACATCTTGCGGAGCGGGGCCTCTCCTTTTGTTTGGACGATTTGGGGGGATTTGGAGGAGGTTCCTTCTTGACAGCATTGATAATGATGCATGGCCCGGGCGCGCCCGGCATTGACACCGCGGTCCCCCATTTTTCCGCCCGGCTGGGACTGGGGATTTGGTGCGGATGTGATAAGGTGAACCCTAACTTTCCGATTGACCGCTAACCCGATCCGCAATGGCCGCCGACAGCGACGATACCCAGCAGCGAGAGCTGGCGATTCTGGAAGAAATCATCCATTTCTACATGGACAAGCACGAGGCGATCAGCGCCCGCACGCTGTCCAAGATTTCCCGTCTCTCCTTGTCTCCCACCACCATCCGCAATTTGATGGAAGACCTGAGCGCGGAGGGCTTCCTGACCAATGAGGGGGTGACCCGCGGGCGAATCCCGACCCAGAAGGCCTTCGCCATCTACGTGACCCGGCTGGACGAGCAGCGCCAGCCCCCGCCCTCCCGTGCTCCGGAAATCCCCTCCCTGGAAGAGGGACACCCGGCGTTGATGGACACCGCGCTGGAGGAAATCGGCTCCTACCTGGCCGAGCATACCGGCTGCGCCGCCTCCGTGGTGCTCCCCAAACGGGAGCATTACCCGCTCAACTGGGCGCGTTTCGCCGAGATTCCGGGTCAACAGGTGGTGATGACCCTTCAGACCCTGTTCGGGGATATTTGGAACAAAGTGTTGTTGGCTCCCGGCCCCTTCCCCGAAGACCTGCTGCGCGAGGTGGGTCAGTTCATCACCGGCACCTATCGCGGGCGCACCCTGGAAACGGTGAGAAACGACATCATGGCGGGGGAACCCCAGGATTTGCTGTCGGAAATGGCTTCCCTGGGCGCGGCTTTCCGTATGCTGCGCAAGGCTTTCGAATGGCGGGAAGCGCCCCTTTTGCGGGTGTGGGGGCTGGACAATCTATATCGGATTCCCGAGTGCAACGATCCGGAACGCCTCGCCATCGTACACCAGGCCCTGCACGACACCGGGTTTCTGCCCCGCGTGATGTCCCAGGCCCGGGGCGTGGGCGGCGGATGGATCGCCATCGGCACCGAAAACGGCATCCACGGCCTGGAATCCTGCGCCCTGGTAGGCTATCCGTTCGGCTGGGGCGGCTGGCGCGGGCTGATGGCCGTGTTCGGCCCCATGCGCATGGATTACGGACGGGTTTTGGCCCAAACGGCGCAATGCGCCGGCCTGCTCAATCATCATCTGGCCGAGACCGTCCGGCGCAGCGGTTTCGGCAGCGCCCCGACCGCCACCGCCTGAGCGGATCAATTCCTTTCTACGGCTTTGAAAATGTTTACCCTGGCCTTTCATATCGTCGCCATCGCCATCCTGCTGGCCCTGGTCTATCCCATGGCCTATGGCAGGGGATTCAGGGCCGGGGAACGAAAAGCGCGGCGCATGTTCGAGGCGGACTCCGAAGACAAGTTGATGAATTAGCTTCCTTCGGGGGATTGCATTGATTTCCAGGCATTTCCCCTCGAAGTATTCCCCCCAGGCCCTCCAGTTGTTCCTTTCCCGCCAAGCCACCGGAAAAGTCGTGATCCGGGTGCGGTGAACAGGCGGCGGGGCCGGGCGAATATGGAATCCTGAATTTACAGGTGGAGAAATTGCGGTTGATC
>JACZSY010000071.1 GCA_022573975.1 SAR324 cluster bacterium
ACAAGCCGGGGCCGCTGCGGTGAAAATATCAATCGGTACCGGGGATGTAGCTCAGCTGGGAGAGCACGACGCTGGCAGTGTCGGGGTCAGGGGTTCGATCCCCCTCATCTCCATTTTACCCGCCAAGGGGCGCCGCCCCTGGCGATATTTTGCCTCCGGCGGCAAAAGGGGCGCCGCCCCTTTGGAAACCCCGGCAGGGACTTCGCCCCTGCACCCCAGTGAGAGGGGGATGACCGGTCAGGGACTCGCGCGGATGCGCGGCTCCCTTTTTTTGTGCGCGGACGTGGCGGGGACCCCCGCCTGCCAGGATTGCGGGAACAACTCCGATGGTCTTCGGATTCGCGCAGTGCGGGAAAAGTTGACCCCGCCCTGGGCCTCGGGCATCGTTGATTTCCTCCAATCCAGGAATATGGGATTGACCAAGCCCAGGAAGAACGCCGGCCAAAGCGTTTGTGGGGCCGGATTCCGCCCGATCCAAGAGAAGGTAAAGCCATGTCCAACACGGAACCCTACCAACTGGAGCGCCGGATCGTGCTCGCCGAAACACCCACTTTGCGCGTGTCGGAACTGACCCTCGGGCCCGGCCAGGCCGTGCCCTGGCACTACCATGGCGAGGTCACCGACACCTTTCTGTGCATGGAAGGCCCGATGGTGATCGAAACCCAGGGCGGCCGCAGGAAAACCGAACTCAACCCCGGGGAACGCCATGTCATCCCGCCGCGAACGGCGGGGAATGGACCCGTACATAAAGATTCATTTTTTCCGCGCAAAAATTTTTACCTTGACCTTCAAGTTGGAATTCCAACTTAATTACAAAGCGATAGCTTTTGAACCGGGAACAGTTTGGCGAATACGGAAAAAATGCCTCTTGACATCGCCGGTTCATCAGGAGGATTCTGCTCGTTACCGGCCGCGATCCCGGAAGGGGTCGGGCCGGTCGAAGTTCCCACCGACAATCAATACCGACGGCAATGGAATGCCGGCCGCGAAAGGGTCCACGGAAGGAGCCCGACCAAATTTTTGTTGTTCACTCCTCCCATTATCTGTTATATTGAAATAACAGTAGGATTCCATTTCCAGCCGCGTTCTTTTGCCGCTTGACGCAAGGACGCAGAAAGCGGGGAAAGGCCATGGAGGAGACCATCCAGCACAAATCGGCGAAAGCCGGAAAATCCGAAAATACGCGCGACGGAATGACCTTCCGGCGCCACTTCTCCACCGAGGGGACGCCCCCGCTGGATGCGGTGAAGTGGAGCAAGCGCCATTCGGTGATCGCCGAACCCTCGGGCAAGGTGGTCTTCGAGATGAAGGACGTGGAGGTGCCGGAGAGTTGGTCCCAGTTGGCCACCGACATCGTGGTCTCCAAATACTTCCGCAAGGCCGGCGTTCCCGGCACGGGTCACGAGGTGGGGGTGCGCCAGGTGATTTCCCGCATCGCCCATTCCATCCGCGCCCATGGGGAGGCCAATGGCTACTTCCAGACCGCCCACGACGCCGAGGTGTTCGAGGACGATCTGTCCTCTTTGCTGGTGACCCAGCACGGGGCCTTCAACTCGCCGGTGTGGTTCAACTGCGGGTTGTGGCAGGCCTATGGCATCAAGGGCAGCCCGGGCAACTGGCACTGGGACGGGCAACAGGGCCGTACGATCATGCTGGAAAATTCCTATCTGCACCCGCAGTGCTCCGCCTGCTTCATCCAGCGGCTGGACGACGACCTGATGTCCATCTTCGGCCTGCTGCAAAAAGAGGCCCGGGTGTTCAAATATGGCTCGGGCACCGGAACCAATTTTTCCCGGCTGCGCAGCAAGCACGAGATGCTTTCGGGCGGGGGAACCTCTTCTGGTTTGATGTCTTTCCTGGAAGTGTTCGACAAGGGGGCGGGGGCCACCAAGTCCGGCGGCACCACCCGGCGGGCCGCCAAGATGGTCTGTCTGGACATGGATCACCCGGAAATCGTGGACTTCATCCGCTGGAAGGCCCGCGAGGAGGAAAAGGCCAAGATTTTGATCGCCGGCGGGATGGATGCGGATTTCAATGGGGAGGCCTATCACACCATTTCGGGCCAGAACTCCAACAATTCGGTGCGCATCACCGACGCGTTCATGCGCGAATATGAGAACGACGGCCAATGGCAAACCACCTTCCGCACCGGGGGCGAGGTCTGCGAAACCCATTCGGCCCGCGGCCTGATGCGGGAAATCGCCGAGGCGGCCTGGGCCTGCGCCGATCCGGGCGTACAGTTCGACACCACCATCAACGACTGGCACACCGCCTCCGAGACGGACAGGATATATGCCTCCAATCCGTGTTCGGAGTTCATGTTCCTGGACGACACCGCCTGCAACCTGGCCTCGTTGAACCTGATGAAGTTCAGGGAGGCCGATGGAAAATTTAACCTGGAAGGCTATCGGGCGGCGATCCGTATTTTTTCCACGGCCATGGAAATCCTGGTGGATTTCAGCTCCTACCCCACCGAAGACATCACCCGCAACAGCCACGACTACCGGCCGCTGGGATTGGGTTACGCCAACCTGGGCACCCTGCTGATGACCAACGGCCTGGCCTACGACAGCGAGGAAGGCCGCGCCCTGGCCGGGGCCTTGACGGCCATCCTCTGTGGCGAGGCTTATGCCACCTCGGCGGAAATCGCCTCGAAGACCGGCGCGTTTCCCGGCCACAAGAAAAACGCCAAGCCGATGGCCATGGTCATCGCCAAGCACCGGGAGGCCGCCACGCGCATCGATGCCCGGCTCTGCCCCGCGGAGTTGTGGGACGCCGCCCAGCACTGCTGGGAGCGGGCGGAAACCCTGGGCGCCGAACACGGCTTCCGCAATGCGCAGATGACCGTGCTGGCGCCCACCGGCACCATCGGCCTGTTGATGGATTGCGACACCACCGGCGTGGAGCCGGACTTTTCGCTGGTCAAATGGAAGAAGCTGGCCGGCGGCGGCTATATGAAAATCGTCAATCAATCGCTCTCCCTGGCCCTGCGCCACCTGGGCTACGACGATGAGAAAATCGCCGGCATCATCGTGTATATGCTGGGCACCCGCAACCTGGACGATGGCGGGCCGATCGACCTGGCGCGGTTGAAGGCCTTGGGCTTTTCCGGCGAGGAAATCCAGGAAGCCGAGCAGTCGGTGCGGATGACCGGCGGGATGAACACCTTCACCCCGCACATCAACCCGGCCAGCCTGCGGGAAAAAGGCTTCTCCGATGAAGAGATCGAGGCCGCCCGGATTCGCCTGGGCGGGAAGGAGACCATCGAGGGCGCGCCGCACCTCAAGCCCGAGCACCTGGCGATCTTCGACTGCGCCAACAAATGCGGCCAATATGGGGAGCGCTTCATCCAGCCCATGGCCCATGTCAAGATGATGGCCGCCGTGCAACCCTTCATCTCGGGCGCCATCTCCAAGACCATCAACGTGCCCGAGGAAACCAAGGTGGAGGAAATCGAGGAGCTCTACGTGCAATCCTGGCGCTATGGGCTGAAATCGGTGGCCCTCTACCGGGACAATTCCAAGGGGTCCCAGCCCCTTTCCTCCCAACTCGACGAATCCAAACAGGAAAACGCGGCCGAAGACGGGCAGGATCAAGCGGGCGGAGACGTGCTCTCCGCCATGGGCATGCCCGATGAGACGTCCTGGCGCTACCGCCGCGAACTGCCCCGCCGGCGCACGGGCTTCACCCTGGAAGCCTCGGTGGGGGGCCATAAGATTTTCCTGCGCACCGGCGAATACGAGAACGGCGAACTGGGAGAGATTTTCATCGACATGTACAAGGAGGGCGCGGCCTACCGCAGCATGATGAACAGTTTCGCCCAGGCGATCTCCACCGGGCTCCAGCATGGCGTGCCGCTGGAAAAATACGTGAAGATGTATACCTTCACCCGCTTCGAGCCTTATGGGATGACCGATCATCCCAACGTGCGCACGGCCACCTCGATCCTGGACTTCATCTTCCGCATTTTGGGAATGGAGTACCTGGGGCGCACCGACCTGGTGCATGTGCAGCCGGAGGTCGAACCGCTGTCCGGGGAAGCGTTCACCCAAGCCCCGGAACAGCCGCCGCCCGCGAAAATCCCGGCCGGCGAGGCCGCCGACCCGGCAGCCCCTTGGAGGGCATCCTCCCAGACAACCGCCGCGCCGGGAAATGGGCTGGACGAGCAGATGGCCGAGATGATGGGCGATGCGCCGGTCTGCGACACCTGCGGACACCTCACAGTGCGCAACGGCACCTGCTACCGCTGCCTGTCCTGCGGCAATTCGATGGGGTGTTCCTGAAAATTGCGGCAGGTTCACCGCGAGTTTCCCCTTCTCCCCGGGGTTCCATCCCCTGCGATCCATGCCCGCGGAGGCGCGCCCCCTATTTTCCTCCTGACCCGGCTTTCCTTCAGACAGCGCCTAATCCAAGGGCGCATCGGCGCGCACCCTCACCCGGAACACATCCCGCTCCCCGCCCTCGCGGCTGAGGCGCAGGCCGTTCGCCACCCCCCGGCTCCTGAAGAACGCGGCGATTTCCGGCGCCAGGGCATCGAAAGTTTCCTGGCTGTTGGGAGCCAGGTGGCGGTCGTTGACCCGGATTTCCAACTCGTGCCGGTGGAACCGCAGCTTGCCGGCCAACGCCGGTTCCGCCTCCAACCGCCGCCGTGCCTTGGCCAACGCCCCGATGGCCTGTCCCAGCCGCTCCGCGTTGGTGCCGGGCAGCACGGTTTTGCGGGTATAGCGCAAGCCGGGGCGTCCGTCCGTGTTGTCCAGGGAGTAGTTTCCCTCGTATCCGATCAACAGCACCTCCGGGCCGCCGTGAACATGGCGGTAATCGGCGACGTCGATCAACAGTTCGTCCCCGTCCCCATCGCGAATCCATTGATGAAAGATGGGAATGAGGGCCTCCAGCTCGGCGGGTGAGGGCGGGTCGAGTGGCAGCTTGACGTCCAGGTGTTGCAGTTCCATGGTGTGTCCTTCTCCGGTTTGAATTTTTTTCACGCGTCTATTCCATGCCGCGTGCAGAGGAGTCATTCATCGAGGCGCGCCGAAACTCAAGCGCCCAGCCGGCCGTAGCAGGTGAGCGCGGCCTCGACGAACAGTTGCGCCTCTTCGATCAGGTGGTGGGCGGCCTCGGCCGTGTAGTTGCCGTTGGAATCTCCGTGGCCATTGGCCCGTTCATGGGCGCTGAACAGGTATTGGGCGAATTTGCCGCCGGCATACGGATCGAAGAATTTTTTCGTGTCGAAATATCGCCTCCGGAATTCCGTCACGATCTGCTCCCGCCCCTCGGGCAGGGGATCCATCTCGATGCGGATCAGGGATGAGGCCGCCGTGATCATCGCTCCCAGCGCCTTCTGCCCGGCGGCGGTATGCTCGCCGGCTTCCAGGGCCAGTTGGGCCTCGAACACCTCGCGCTCCGAGGCGGAGAGGCCGAACTCCACCTGGGAGACCACCTCCCCGGCGCATTCGCCGATGCCGATGTCGCCGATGCTGAATTCCCGGGCGTCGCCCCAGTCGGTGAACAGGGAGCGGTCGTCCCCGTCTTCAGGCAGGCCGCTGAGGTCGTCCAGCATGGCCTTGATCTCCTGCTTGCCGATGCGGGCCACGAAGGCCTGGAAGGTCTCTCCGTCGAGGCGTTCAGCCTCGAAGCGGCCGGTAATGCGGGTCACGGCCTCGGGAACGCGCTTGCTGGGCACCGCGACGATGGGCAGGCCGAAGGACCCCCCGTTTTCGCTCCACTGCCCTCCCAGCACCAACTGAAAATGGGGCACCTTGTAGCCGCCCAAGGTTCGGCTGACGCCGTAGAAGCCTATATCGGCCACGTGATGCTGCCCGCAACTGTTGAAGCATCCGCTGACCTTGATGCGTAGATCGTGGGCGCTCTGTCCGGCGTCCGATTCCTGCTCCAGGCGTTTCATCAACTCGGCGGACAATCCCCGTGAGGAAGATATGCCCAGCTTGCAGGTGTCCGTGCCGGGGCAGGAGACGATATCGCGGATCGTGCCGGCGCCCGGCCGGTGCAACCCGGCGCGTTCCAGCTCGGCGTACAGGTCCCGCAGCTCCGCTTCGCTGATCCAGCGCAGCAGGAAATTCTGCTCCACCGTGGTGCGCACGGTTTCGCGGGTATAGCGGCGGGCGATGTCCGCCAAGGCCCGCAGTTGGGCCGAGGTGATGTCTCCCAGGGGCAGGGCCACCGTCACGGTAACGTATCCTTCCTGCCGTTGGGGCCGGATGTTGGTGCGCGACCAATAGCCAAATTCAGGGGGCGTTTCGCCCGTATCCGGCCGGCCCGGGGGCTGGCGCGGAGATTCATGATGGTCCAGGGCCTCGCTAATGAAATCCCGCCAGCGGGGGTCGTGGGGCAGCGCGGCCCGTTCTTCGCGCACCAGTTCCTTGAAGCGTTCGATGCCCAGATCGCGGATCAGGAACTTGATGCGGGCCCGGTTGCGGTTCTTCTTCTCCCCCAGCCTCGCGAAAACCCGGGCCATCGCCTGTGCGGTGGGGAGCAATTCTTCGGTGGGCAGGAAGTCGTCCAACACCTTGGCCTGATGCGGCACCGCGCCCAGCCCGCCGCCGACCAGGGTTTCGAAGCCGCGCCGTTCCTCTCCGTCCACGGTGCGGGTGACTGCGATCAGTCCCAGGTCGTGCATGTTGGCCAGGCCACAGGCTTCCGCCTTGCAACCGCTGAAGGCCGGTTTGAATTTTCGCCCGAAATCCTGGCAATCGGGATGGCCCAGCAGGAACCGGGAGAGCGCCATGGCATAGGGGGTCACGTCGAAGGCCTCGCCGCGGCACACCCCCGCGTAGGGGCAGGCGGTGACGTTGCGCACCGAATTGCCGCAGGCCTCCCGGGTGGTGATGCCCACCGCCGCCAGGCGCCGCATCAAGGTGGGGGTGTCGTCCACATGCACGTAATGCAACTGAAAATCCTGGCGCGTGGTGACGTGGGCGATGCCGGTGGAGTATTCCTCGGCCAACTCGGCCATCGTCTCCAGTTGCGCGGCGTTGACGCCCCCGAAGGGCACCTTGATGCGCTGCATTCCCGGAGCGTCCCAGCGGGTATTGGGGCCTTTGGTCAAATCGCCCGAGGGAAATTCCAACGAGCGCACCTGGTTTCCGTCATGGCGTTGCCCGTTGTCATAGCGTTGGCCGTAGACGCCCTGCCGCAGCCGGGTTTCCGCCAGCACACGGTCGTCTACCTTTCCCCGCCGTTTCAGCTCCAACTGGGTTTCGAACACTTCGATTTCCCGCGCCAGGTCGGGTGGCATCCGCCCTTCCAGCCGATCCTTCCAATACGGGTTGGATATTTTCATTTCTGTCTGGCTCCTGTGGTTCGGTTTCAATGACCTTCAGGGGTTACACAATTCAGGGATTCACCGGGCCGGGGGCGTTTCGCTGGGACGATTCGCCGATTCCAGCAATGTCGTGACCTTGTTTCCCAAAAGCGTTTTCGTTCTTATTATTTTCGTTCTCATCGGCACCGTGATGGGTTTGCAGATATCGTCGTTTTACCCCTTCGATCAGTTCGCCCAGCGCCTCCCGGCGCCGTTCCGGATCGAGGGAATGGCGCAGGGCGCTCCGCAGGGCGAACAATTCTTCCAGCACCGCGCCGTCCCCATCCGGCAGCCAAAGCTCCAGGATTTCCCGCAGCACGCCCGAAAATCCGGGAAATCCGCCCGAGGTGGAGATGGCGATCGTGACCCCGGCGCGCCGCACCACCGCAGGGGTATAAAAATCGCAGAACTCCGGGTCGTCCACGGCATTGGCCAGGATGCCGCGCGCTCGGGCCTCGGCCACGATGCGGCGGTTGACCGCCGGATCGTTCGTCGCGGCGAACACGAGCGAACACCCTTCCAGCAGGTCGCATCCATAGGGCCGGGTAAGCAGGGTGAGCTTGCCGGCCCCCTGCCATTCACGCCCCGCCAATTCAGGCCGCGCCTGTCGATGCGGGGCGCCGCCACCACCACGGCGGCTCCGGTGGGTTCAAGGGTGGCCAGCTTCTGCCGGGCCAGCTTTCCGCCACCGGCGATCAGCACCGTTCTGCCGGAGAGCTTCATAAATACCGGGTAGAGTTCCCGCATGTTCCGCATCCATGGTGAAGGGTGAAAGGTCGAGTCCCGCGGTGGGTCCGGCCAGCAACAACACCGGCCCTCCGGTGAGCGGAACGAAGTCCCGCCCGGCGAAACCAGCCAGGGTATCGCGGGTCACGGCCTGCCGCTCCAGAGTGGCGTTTTCCACGGCCACCATCGGCAGATCCCGCTCCGCGCCCGCCGCGATCAGCCTTTGGGCGATTTCCCTGGCCGTCCGCCCCGCCATCAGGAAGACCCAGGTGCCCCCCAGTGCGGCCAAGGCCGGCCAGTCGATCCGATCCAGCAGCGCCGGGGCGCCCTGCAATACGGTAAAGGAGCGGCTGACGCCCCGATGGGTGAGGGGCACCAGCGCCGCGGCGGCCGCCCCGTTGACCGAACTGACGCCCGGCAGCACCTCGAAGGGAATGCCCCGTTCCCGGAGATAGAGGGCCTCCTCGCCGCCCCGCCCGAAGATGAACGGATCGCCACCCTTGAGGCGGAGCACCGCCAGCCCTGAACGGGCCAGCCGTTCCAGCAGCCCGTGAATCGAGGCCTGGGTGCTCGACAATGGATCGCCGGCCCGCTTCCCCGCTGGAAACAATTGCGCGCCTGCCGGAAACAGCGCCTGAATTTCCCAGGGCACCAGGGCGTCGTAGACAATTGCCCCTGCGTTTTTGATCCGGGACAACGTTTTCAGGGTCAACAACTCCGGATCGCCCGGCCCCGCCCCGGCGATGGTGACCATGCCGGGGGCGGATGGGTTTTCAGGGTGATTTTTCTTGCTCATGGCCATGATGGTTGGTTTCGGCCTTTCGCTTTTTTGTGGCGTTATCGAGGTGGATATCGAGGCTGTAATTGCGGGTCTTCTTGCGGGGCTTGCCTGCCCCCAACCCTTCCAAACCGCCTCGATGGCTCGGTTTCCAAACCCGGCGGTGTTAAAATGATATAAGCGGGAAATTTGTTTTGTCAAATCATAACAATGAGTTAGCATAACAGTCGTCTGTGCGCCTAATATGCTGTGACACCAGGACAATGGGGGAGATCAGGGGGAATGCGGCCCCGTTCCGGCCAGCAGCGGAGTTGTTGAGTCCGCGCCGCGGAGGGGTTGCTCTGGGGTCTGAGCCGCGCGGTCCTTTCCCGCGGGTGGGGAGAACTGCCGAATCGGGTATGGAGGGATTTGGGTAGGGAGGAACCGGCCCATTGGGGCCGGATCGGGGGGGGCGGTAATTCATTCTGGGCGGCCGCCAACCGCCCTGGCGGTTATGCTTTGGCTTCCTTGCCGGCTTCCACCACCAGTTGTTCCAGCATCTCGTAGGGTTGGGCGCCGACCAGGCCGTAGCCCCCCGCCACGAACGTCGGCACGCCGGTGACGCCCGCCTGGTAGGAGCGTTTCCAGTCCGCATCGACGGCCGCCTTGAAGCTGCGCGATTCGATCACCTCGCGGGCCGCTTCCCCGGAGAGTCCGGCGCCTTCCGCTTGGCGAACCAGCACCTCGGGGTCGGAAATATTCTCCGTCGCCACGAAGTAGGCGCGGAACATGGCGTCGTGAAAGACCTCGCCGCCGGGTTGGGTGTCGGCCCACTTGCCGACCTCCTGGGCCAGGCGGCTGTTGTAGGTCATGGTGCGCTCGCCGTAGGGCAGTCCCTCGGCGGCCATGCGTTCCATCATCTGCGCCTGCGCGGCCTTGATGTCGTAGTCGCGCCCGGCGAACAGCTCCTCCAGCGAGCGCCCTTCCTCCGGCGTGTCGGGGTGGAGCGGAAAATGGATCCAGGTGATTTCCAGATCGTGGTTGGTCTTCAGTTTTTCAATACGCCCGGTAATGAGGTAGCACCAGGGTCAGACGTAATCGGAGAAAATATCCAACTTGATGGGTTCGCTCATGCTCGCTCCGCTATTTTTTTAGAACTTGGTTGTTAGGAAACAATGCGCTTCCGGATCGATGAAATGGGGTGGATATTCATGATGGACTTATCCTCCGGGGCAATCAAGTGAAAATATTTGACCGGTTGGGAAAATATTTTTATCCACGCCCTGGAGATTACCGGCGGCGCCCGGTTTGCCCTTCGAGTGGTTCAAAGCCAGGCGCCCGGGATTCAATCGCGCCCCCGCAGGGCCAGCGTGGCATCCCGGTCGAATTCCAGTGTTTCGGGATGCACCGCCACGCCGTAGGCCTCCCGCGCGCGCTCCACCGAAATCAGCCCCATCCGGACATCGGCCAGCACCCGTTGCGCCGGGCGTTTGAAGGGGTCGCCATACCCTCCCCCGCCGGGGGTCTGGATGCTGATCACCTCGCCGGCTCCCAGGGTGAAGGTGATCTTGGAGGGCAGCTCGCGGGGCTCCGCTCCGTCCGGATTGACGACGTATTTGGCCTTGCGCGCGTCTCCGCCGCCGAAGAGTCCCCAGGGAGCGTAGTCCGCGCGGTCCGAGAGAATGGAGAAGCTGGGCGTCCATCCGGGAAAGCTGTAATCGCGGCGCACGCCCATCCCCCCCCGGTGTTCGCCGGCGCCTTCGGAGTCGGGGATCAGTTCATAGCGCTCGATGCGGACGGGATACTGAAATTCGGTCTCTTCCACCGGGGCGTTTTCGGTGTTCTGGAAATGGGCCTGCACCGCGTCCATGCCGTCGGTGCGCAGGGTGGCGCCGTACCCGCCGGCCACGGTCTCGTAATAGGTGAAATACTCTCCGCTCCGTTCATCCTCGCTGGGGCGGGCGCCGCCGAAGGCCAGGTTGCACATGATACCCTTGCCACAGGCCGCCACCCGCTCGGGCATGGCCTGGCTGAGGGCCAGGAACATCAGGTCGCACAGGTTGACGGCCACTTCCCACCCGGCGGCCACCGCCGCGGGATGCTGGGCATGGACGATGGTGCCGGGCTTGGTGCGGATGTCCATCAGCCGGTAGAAGCCGTCGTTGACCGGGATGTCCGCGTCCACCAGGCATTTCAACACGTAGACGATGGCCGAATAGGTCTGGGAGAAGGTGGCGTTGGTGGGCGAGGGCCGCTGGCGGTCTGTGTCGCTCAGGTCCACCGTCACCCGCTCGCCCTCGATGGTGACGGTCATCTTGAAATGGATCGGTTCGCCGGTCACCCCGTCGCCGTCCATGAACGATTCTGCCCAATAACTGCCATCGGGAAAGGCCGCGAACTCCGCGCGCACCCGCCGCTCGGTGTAGTCCAGCAGGCCGTTCATGTAACGCGACAATTCCCCGGGGCCGTGCTTCTCTATCAGTTCGCCCAGGCGGCGCGCCCCCAGCCGGTTGGCGGCGGTCTGGGCGCGGAAGTCGCCGGAAATCTCGTGGGCGCCGCGAAAATTGGAGCGGATGATGGCGAACACGTTCTCGTCGATGACGCCGTCCCGCACGAAGCGCACCGGAGGAATGACCAGCCCTTCCTGGTAGATCTCGCTGGAGATGCCGATGCTGCCCGGCGCGCCGCCGCCCACGTCCACGTGATGGGCGATATTGGCCATGAAGCCGAACAGCTCGCCCCCGCTGAACACCGGCGTGATCAGGGTGATGTCGTTGAGGTGCACGCCGCCGGTGTAGGGATCGTTGGTGAGCAGCATGTCACCCGCCTCCAGCCGCTCCCGGCCGTACTTTTCCACGGCCTGGGGCACGATGTGCGCCAGGGAGCCCAGGTGGCTGGGCTGGGCGAAAGCCTGGGCCACCGCCCGGCAGCGCGCGTCGAAGATGGCGCAGGAAAAATCGCCCCGGGTCTTGATGTTGGTGGAGTAGGCCGCGCGGCGCAGGGTCGCGCCCATCTCCTCGGTGATGGCCAGCAGGCCGTTGCGCAGCACCTCGAACAGCACGGGATCGAGGCCGTCACCGAGGCCGGGGCGGGGGGTAGGAGTTTCGGTTGTCGGTGCGGTCATCGATGCGCTCGCCGGAAGCCGGTAAATTGACGCCTCATGGCGCGTCAGGAACGATGTGATAATTCCACACCCATACCACACCTGTTGGATTTGGAAAATTGTGTTTAAATCCCCAAACTCCGCGATTGGTTTTCACGCGCCGGGTCATTCGCCGGCCGGGGCCATTATGTTGCTTCGATGGGTCCGGCGCCGCTGCTGTTTCGTCCTCCGGCATCGTGGAGTTGAACCATTCAGCATTTGAAGGCTCTTTTCAGCCATCGGCGGACACAGCGATCCCTTTTCATTGACCGGGATGGATGCCGAATCCGCTCACGCCATGGCCACTTGGCGGCGTCGCGCGCGCACCACCTGGAACAGGGCGCACGTTTCCGCTCCCGCGCAGCCAGCCGCCGGCCGCGTCCGGGGAAGGCGCCTGCTCCATTGGCGGCAGTTCCCGCCAAGCCTCATCCGCCGGACCTCCCGCGGATGGTCAAGGGTCCGCCCGCCCCCATGCCGCATCGACAACAGCCGCATCGACACCAGCGGCATCGACACCAGCGGCATCACAAAAGCCTCGGGCCGGCATCCTGCCCGGCCGCTTTACACCTCGGAAAAAGCACCGGCCGAAACCCCCCTCACCCCTTTTTCACCGGCGGGGGCGTGAGGGCCACCACCACGGCCGCCACGATGGGCAGGGCCGCCAGCGCCAGCAGCGCTTCCCCGTAGCTGCCCAGCAGGTCGAAGGCGATGCCGAAAGGCAGGGGCCCCAGCGAGGCGCCGACGATGACCGCGGTCATGGCCGCCCCCTGGACGGCCCCCAGGTATTTTCGCCCGAAGTAGGCCGGCCAGACGTAGCCGCCCATGGTGATCATGGCCCCCTGGGCCACGCCAAAGACCAGCCCGTAGGCCGAGGCCAGCAGCGGCGTGCTGGCGATCCACATGGCCAGCATGGCCACCGTCATCACCAGTTGGCCCAGCGCCACCACGTAACGGGTGGGGAAGCGGTCGAACAGGTATCCGAAGAAAAGGCCGCTGGCCACCATGGAAAAACCGGAGTAGGTGAACACGTTGGCGGCGGTCTGGGCGCCCAGCCCAATTTCCTCGAAATAGGAAATCTGGTGAAAGACCATCCCGGTGATCAGCATGGAGGGAATGGACATGGCCACGGCCATGATCCAGAATTGGCGCGTGCGCAATGCCATGGCCACCGGCCAGCTTTCCGCCTCCAAGGCTGCGTCGTCCGCCTCGTCCGTGACCGGCTGGGACTCTTTCCCGGCCCGCGGTTCGGCGCCGTCGGGCAACAGTCCCATGTCCCCGGGGCGGTTGCGCACCAGCAGCAGCGCCAGCGGGATCATCAGCACCCAGGTGAATCCCCCCAGCCAGACCCAGGTGGCGCGCCAGCCCTGGTGGCCGATCAGCCATTGGATCGCCGGGGGAAAGGCGGCGGTGCCGACGGCGAATCCCAGCCCGACGATGCTCATGGCCAGCCCGCGCCGCCTCACGAACCATTGCGAGGCCAGGTTGTTGCTGACCAGCATCATCGACCCCTGGCCGAAAATGCGGATGGCGGTGAAGCCCACGTAAAGACCGAACAGGTTGCCGATGGTGGAAAACAGCATGGCCGAGGCGCCCAGCAGGAAGGCCACGGACGCCATGACGCGGCGCACGCCGTAGCGATCGATGAGGATGCCCACGTAGGACAGCCCGAAGGCCGCGGTGAGCGTGCCCAGACCGTAGGCGCTGGAGATGGAGGTGTCGCTGATTCCAAACTCCTTCAGAATGGGGGGCTTGAAGACGCTGATTGTGAACGATTGGCCGGGGCCGCTGACGAACATGCCGGTAAAAGCCACCCCCAGCATGATCCATCCATAAAAAAACCGGGGCCGGCCTTTTTCATCGGCGGAATTTTGAGAGGGCGTGGTCATGTCAGGCAATACATTCTCATGGTGGGTTCAATCCTTGTCTTCCAATCGTTGCCCCAGCCGCTTCCTCCCCCGGGCTGCAGGCAGGAGTTGCCGCGCTGGAGTTGCCGCGCTGAAGATTTCGCCGGCGCGTCCAACAAGCGCGGGCGGCCGGGCGCGGCCCTGTGTTCCATACCATGAAACGGCGTAATGGAAACCCGCGCAATGCTCCAGGGGGCTGTTCCGGCACCCATGACCCCTCCGCCGGCTCCCTTGGCGAGAAATTTATGGGCGCCCAGATTTCCATTTGGTACAGGATTTGATAGAATCAAGGTGAGTCCGGTGGCCGCGCATTGCATGCGCCGGTTCCGCCCAAACGTTCAAAGCCGGTTGGGCCAACCAAACCCGAGGAGTGTTTCATGACCGAGGACAATTTGCCCTCCACCATAAAGGACGAAGTGGACGACGAGCAGGATGAGGAGCTGTATTCCATGGTCTCCCAACCCCGGCAGGCTCCGGTGCCGGGGGGGGAGGAAGCGGAACCCACCGTTGGGCCGGATGGGGAGGAATACCCCTACCATAAAATCGAATTCATCCATGATGTGCCCCTCAAACTCAGCGCGGAAATCGGGCAAAGCACCCTGGCCGTGCGGGACATATTGGCGCTCAGTGTGGGCAAGGTGGTGGAATTCACCAAAGTGGTCGGCGAGCCGATGGACATCACCATCAGTGGCCGCCTGATGGCCCGTGGGGAGATCGTGGTGGTGAACGAACGCTACGGCGTGCGGATCAGTGAGGTCACGCGGCCGGACGAGACCGGAACGTCTTCATCCTCCGACTGACGGCCGGTTTTTCCCCATTCGATCCAGACCCTCCCGGCCGAATGGCTGCCCCCGCGGCGCTTCCCGTCATGGGCGCCTCGTGATGGCTTCCGCCCGGGCGGAAGCAACCCCTGCCGCCCTGGAAGGAAAACCGGCCGGGTTCCAAGGGGCGCTCCACAAGGCGCTGTCCGGCACGGTTCAACCGAACATATTTTCCAGCAAGTCGTCCACGCCCCCCTGATCCAACTTGTCCCATTCGCTGAAGTGGAGCGTGCCTCCGAATTGTTCCACCAGTTCGGTGTCCAACTGGTCGGCGATTTCCTGCATGAAGAACACATGCCGGCCCAAGACGTCGTGATCCACCAAATCCAGTTCCAGGGTGTATTTGAGGACAATATAGAGCTTGCCCCCTTTTTCGAACGCGCCCAGGGATTCCCGCCGCTGGAGAATGTTGTAATGCAGGAGGTGCCTGAACAAATCCACCGAGGGTTCGACCCCGGTGACCATCACCGAATAAATGCTCAGATTGTTCAATCCGGGATTGACCTTGAGCACCATTTGCGCGGAACCCCGGCGCCAGGTGAATAGATCCTCCCGCACCTTGGTGAGTTCGGACAGTTTTGCCTCGGCCAGATTCTGGTAAAATTTTTCATAAATGCCTTCCGCCCACGTCTTGTCGAATTCGGATTCGACTTCTCCCGTGAGCGAAGTGTTGCCATACCTGATCGTCGTCATAAGTGCCCCATTCTGTGATGATTTTCCTTCCGGGGGGGGGCCTTGCGGCCGCATCCCCATTGAAACCCCGATCGATTCTCCCCCATTTCCGGCCTTGAACTCCCAGGGGTTTTCCCTGAAAAACCGTTGAGTTGCAGGCCTTCAGGCCAAAGCGCGCGGGAGAGGCCGCCCGTTACCCCAGATCCATCGGCGGTGGCCCAACCTTTCGCCGGGAAGGAGGAGCATACCCCAATGGCCCAACGCCGTTTATTATGCTTTAACGGTAAAACGCATTGAATGGTTGTGTATTAAACCCAAAAAAAGAGCGCGAGGCAATGAAATTTGGAATCAGTCTTTTCAACCGGGGGCCGCTGGCCCGTCCGGCGCACCTGACGGCGCAGGCCCGGAGGGCCGAGGCGCTGGGCTTTGACACGATCGCCATCAGCGATCACATCGTCATTCCCAAGGTCAAGACCGGCAACTATCCCTACCACCCCGAAGGTGAATTTCCCCTGGAGATGTCTTACGATTATTTCGAACCCCTGGCCACCCTGATGTACATTTTGGGAGCCACCAGCTCCATCAAGCTGGGCACCAGCGTCCTGGTGGTTCCCTACCGCAACCCGATCCTGGTGGCCAAAATGACCGCCAGCGTCGATGCCCTGTCCGGCGGCCGCATTTTTCTCGGCGTGGGTACGGGATGGTGGCGCGAGGAGTTCGAGGCCCTGGGCATCGGCGATCATTTTGAAGACCGGGGAGCCCGCACCGACGAGTACATCCGCATCTTCCGCAATCTTTGGTCCGAGGAGAACCCCCAATTCAACGGCAAGTTCTATCAATACGGAAACATCGAGTTTTCTCCAAAACCCGCGCAGAAGCCCGGCATCCCCATCTGGATCGGAGGCCATACCAAACGCGCCCTGCGGCGCACCGCCGAATTGGGCGATGTCTGGCACCCCATCGGGCTGCGGCCGCCAGCGGGTCTCGACCCCGGCGAACTGGCCCGTAAGCGCGACGAACTTTTCGCCATGACGGAAAAAGCCGGGCGCGATCCCGCCTCCATCCAGATCGCCTTCCGCGCCCCCCTGGTCTTTTCCGACAAGGAGCGAAACCCTCTCGTCGGCAGCGCCGACCAGATCGTCGAAGACATCAAGACCTATGAAGCGCACGGGGTCGATCATCTCACCTGCGATTTCATGGTGACCAGCTTCGACCAAGCCATGGACAATTTGGAAAGGGTCGGCAAGGAAATTCTGCCCCAGGTCACCTGATACCGTCGGTGGCCGTCAACCGTCGCGGTGCCATTAGGGCATATTAATAAAAATACACATTTTATTAATTGTCAAGTGCAATTTCCCGCGGGGGGTTGCAGCCGTCGAGGGGTGCCGGTGGGCTCACGAATCTATCCCAGCCCACCGAACCACTCGGCGATGGCCTCGCCGATGGCGTGGGGCTGGTCTTCCTGGACGAAGTGGATGCCGGACCCCATCTCGCGCACGGTGAGGGTGGGAAACTGCCCCTTGCACCATTCCACCTCCTGGGGCGAGATGATCGCGCCGGGATCGAAAGCCAGCAGCAGCATGGGAATACCGGCCTTGGCCAGCACGTCGTCGTAATTTTTCACGGCGGCCACCACATCCGCGGGTTCGCCGCTCAGGGGGATATCGTTGGGGAAGACATAGGTCGGTTTGCGTGATTCCTTTTCCGTGAACGG
>JACZSY010000072.1 GCA_022573975.1 SAR324 cluster bacterium
CGTTAAAAACCACCGCGGAATGGGGCAGCCCCGGGCACGGTGGTTGTGGCCGGGGCGGGGTGAGGTGCCGCGTGAAAAAAAACACACCCGCATTTCAAATCAAAATAGATTGACTGAGTTAAAGGGACAAGCATATAAAAAAAATGCCTGTTTCACTGGCACAGCAAAATTGTTTTGAATTGGAAACCGGGGACGGACTCCTTCCTCTCCGCCCCCCCTTCCGTGGTTATATAATTGATAACATAACGATTTCCCTCTCCTTGCCTGGCGGGGAGGGGATGCCCGAAGGGCGGGGGTGGGGTTCTTCTCCGATTCCGGGCCCCTGGCTGGCCGGAGACCAATAAATCACAGGGCTTATACGCCTTCCGTAGCATCGCCAGGGGCCTGGACAGGATGGCCTCGAACGTCCATCAATGTTTTCTTCATCGCCCATTCCTTGAAGGCGTCGTTGAGTTCGACCCAACTGTCATGCAAGGGACAGGGCGCCTCGTTGTTGCACTCTCCCCATCCGTACACACAGCGGTTCGGATGGGACTCGTAACCGGATGCGACAAGGATATCGAGGAATGGAATCTCGTTGTTTGGCTTTCCCAGCGAAAAACCGCCGCCATGGCCCTTTTGGGACATTACCAAGCCCGCTTCAACCAGTTTCTTCATAATTTTCGACAGGTAGTGTTGGGGGATGTCCGTCGCTTTCGACAATGCCTTCGCGGTCATGGGCCGATCATGCCGCTGAAGCGCCAGATTGGCCATGGCTCTCAAGGCGTACTCGGTCGTTCGGTTGAATTTCAAAGACAACATTTTTCCACTCGACTGACCTATTTGCTGCTAAGGGCAGGTTTCTTCACCTGCTTCATCAGGGAATCGTCCCATTCTCCCGCCACCTTCACATGGGCGGCGGCGCCGAACATGAACGCCTCGATCAGATTGTGGTTCAGGTAGGCGTACAATCCCGGCTGCCGGAATTGATACATCATCGCCACGGCGGTTCCTCCCGGGATAAACCAGGTCTCCCGATTGGTCAATGGCGGGTCGCTGAATGAGCCGCCATCCCAGACCAGGTCGCCGTGCCCGCCGATGAGGTGGGGCCGCGAGTCTCTGTTGGCTTGGAAGTGGATGAACAGAACTTTCTCTCCAACGCGGGATTCCAGCGCGCCTTTACCCGTCAGCGCGCCCACGGCGCCGTTGAATACGATATGGCTGGGCACCAGACTCTTCATGGCGTTCAGGGTGTCAGGCATCGCGGCCGCGGCATTTTGGTATCGCTTGAAGTTTCCCTTTTTATCCTTGGGAATGTAGAAGTCCTGCTCGCCGATGTAATAGGCGCGATCGTAGCGAACCGGCTTCCCGTTTTGGTCGGTCAGCCCGCCGCGAGGCAGCACCATGATCGCGCCGTTCATCCCCGAGACGACGTGATAGGGCACCATGGTGCCTCCGGGCGCGCAGTGATAGACGAACACGCCCGTTTTGGTCGCCTTGAACCGTATCACCACCTCCTCGCCAGGCGCGACCTTGGACAATTCGGCTCCGCCCAGGGCCCCGGTGGCCGCATGTAAATCGATATTGTGCAGGAAGACGCTGGTTGTCGGGTTCACAAGCGTAAGTTCCACATAGTCGTTCTGGTGCACCACGATCAAGGGGCCGGGAACGCTCCCATTGAATGTCATGGCCTGAACAAAAACTCCGGGACTGACTTCGATTTCCTTCTCTTCGATTACCATCCGCACCTCCACCACCACGGGGGTCGGCCCGGCTGTTTGACTGTGCTTAGGCACAAAGGGTGGGGCGACCAGCTCCAATCGCACCCGTTTCAGTCCGGAAACCTCGTCCGCTGGAGCAACCCCAAACAACAGCACGACATTCACCAGCAGTGCCAACGTCAGGGCAAGCATTGGCTTGAAAAAAGACGTGTTCATGGTTTTTCCTCGATTCGGCATTTTGAAAAAGGCGCACAGTCCCGATATTTTGCGCGCGGGGACCATTCCTCGAATTTCCAATCAATCGATAAAAACATCTATTCATACAATAGATGATTTTATCTATTGAGTCAAGGCTTTGTTTTGAGGGTTCCGGGCCTGTTCGGCAAACCCGGTTGCCTGGGCGGATAGGATAGGGTTAGAGCGGGATTTCCCGGATATTGGCCACCGACAGGCCTTTCAGGGAAAGGGGGGTCACGCTGATGGCGCCGGCCTGCAGGACGGAGCGGTCCGAATCCCCGCCGTTTTCCCCCTGCACCTCGATCTTGGCGGCGTGCACGAACCCGTCGCCGTCGGGGCGGAACACCTTGCCGTAGCGGCTGAACTGGGCCGGAACCCAACGCACCGGCGTGCCGCCGTCGACCTCGCCGGGAAAGTTGATGTTGAGGATCATCGCCTCGGGGGGAAGTCCGCTGGCGATCAGTTGGGCCATCATGGCGGCCATGCGGGTGGTGGTGGTGTCGATCACCCGGCGGGCGCCGGGATGCTCCAGGGTTCGATGTTCCAGCCATTCAGCGAACCATTCCGGCGGCAGGTAGGTGCTGAAGGCCACCGACGGCACCGATTGCAGGGCGCCTTCCAGGGCGGCGCCCACCGTGCCGGAATTGATGATGAACCCCGTGCCGGAATTGACGCCGATGTTGATGCCCGAAACGATCCAGTCCGGCGGCTCCGGCAGCAGATGATGCACCGCCAGATTGACGCAATCGGCGGGGGTTCCCGATACCGCGAAGGCCTCCACGCCCATCCCGGGCAGGCTGCGCACCTTGATCCTGCCGAACCGGGTCATGGCCTTGCCCTGCCAGCTCTGTTCGGTCTCGGGCACGGCGATGCGCACGCTGCCGAGTCTGGAGAGCTTCTCGGCCATGGGGGGCAGCATGGGCGATTCGGCCCCGTCGTCATTGACAATCAGCAGTGAGGTCATTCTTGGCAATACCGGGAGCGGGGCCGGGCTAGGCTGTGTCTGAAAAGTGGAGGTTGTGTGCCTCTGACGGCCAAGGGGTTTCACCCCTTGGAACCCTGACCAACTTTAAAAAGTTGGATCAAACTTCTTGGTAAATTATTGATTGCACAGGTACTGTTTAATCAAACCGCCCGTTAAAAAGTTTGGTGCAGTTTTTCAAAACTGCCCCCCGGAGGGTAGGGGTTTGGGGACAACGTCCCCATTTTTCAGGGTTTTCACACACAGCCTACCCCGCCCCCGTTTCCAGGGCCTTGAGGGTGTCCAGGTCCGCTTTCATTTTGTCCCCGATGCCCAGGCGGTCGTTGCCGAAGAGGATGAAGCGCACCCCTTTTTCGATCCAGGGCTGGGCCATCTCGTGGGTGAAAAAATGGATCACCAGGGGCATGTTCCTGGCGTTGCAGGTGTCGAGGATGTGATCGACCGCTTCCAGATACTTGGGGTGATGATATTCCGTGGGGATGCCCAGCTGAATGGAAAGGTCGTTGGGCCCCACGAACGCGGCGTCCACCCCGGGCACGGAGATCAACTCGTCCAGGCGCTCCATGGCCGCCACGCTTTCGATGCCGATGATGAGCAGGTGGTCGCGGTTGCGTTCCTCCAGGTGCTGGCGGGTCTCATTGCTGGGAAAAAACCCCTCGCTCACGGCGCGCTCCACGGCCTCGCCCTTGAGGGGCAGCCACTTGGAGGCGCCCACCACTTCCTCCACCTGTTCGCGGCGCTCCACGTAGGGCGCCAGGATGCCGTGGGCGCCGGCGTCGTGGGCCATGGTGACGTAGTGCGAAACCGGGATGGGCACCCGCACGATGGGGGCGATGCCGCTGGCGCTCAGTTTGCGCATCCAGCCGGCGGTCTCGGAGCGCGAATAGGGCGAATGCTCGTTGTCCACGATCACGAAGTCCAGCCCCATTTCCCGCAGCCGGTGATCCCCGTGGCCCACCCGCGTGCGCACGAACATGGTGCCGTACACCCGCTCCCCGCCGGCCAGGCTTTCTTTCAGTTTTCTCCCGTTCATCGCCACGAACACCTCCGGTTCCGGTTTTTCCGCCAGCGCCTATCGACGGGTGCGCTTCGGTGAATTTTGGAGGCATCATTAAACCTCATTGCGGGGATTTGCGCCAACGCCGGTGGAAAATGGGCGGGGCCCGTGAGAACCATGGAAAATTCACCATTCTGACCCACTCCCCAAAAACCCCCGCCGTTGACAAGGGCCGGGGCTCGGCCCTATCCTTTTTCTCGCACGAATCGGCGATCCAACGCCACGGCGACCCAACCGCCTCCCAGGTTTGGCGTGAGCGCCGCCATGATCGGAGCGGGCATTCACGGTGGCGCCATGGCGCCCGCATCGCCATTCAAATCGCCGTCCACGGTGCCGTCCACGGTGCCTCCAGGGTGCCAATAACACAATCGCGGAGGGGCATGGCCCTCGATCTCATCACGCTGGAACGCCAACTGATCGCCTTCGACACGGTCAGCCGCAATTCCAACCTCAACATGGTGGACTGCCTGGCCGAACACATGAAGGGCCTGGGCATGGCGGTGGAAGTATACGCCAGCGCGGACGGGGTCAAGGCCAACGTCTTCGGCACCCTGGGCGCGGTTGACACCCCCGGGTTGATGCTGGCCGGCCATATGGACGTGGTGCCGGTGGAAGGCCAGGCCTGGGAGACCGATCCCTTCACCCTGACCGAAGCGGACGGCCGCTTCTATGGGCGCGGCACCGCCGACATGAAGTCGTTCATCGTCCTGGCCCTGCTGGCCGCCGAGGCCGTGCGCCACCGCTCACTCAAGCTCCCCCTGCATCTGGTGTTCACCTATGACGAGGAAGTGGGCTGCCACGGCGCCGCGCGGTTGATGGATACGCTCCAACGGGAAAAGCACGTGATGCCCAAATGCGCGGTGGTGGGCGAACCCACCAATTTTCAGGTGTTCCGCATGCACAAGGGCTTCAACACGGCCAAGGTCACCGTGCGCGGCGTGGAGGGGCATTCCAGCAAGCCCGCCAAGGGCGCCAACGCCATCTTCCGGGCGGCTCAGGTGGTCACCAAGCTGATGGAAGTGGCCGGGGAACGCCAGGGGGTGACCTCGATGGAGGAGTTTTTCGAGATTCCCCACACCACGCTCAACGTGGGCATGGTCAATGGCGGCACGGCCATCAACATCATCCCCAACCATGCCGAGGTGGTCTTCGAATACCGCACCATGCCGGGCGAGGACCCCGATTACGTGATCAACCAGTTGCGCGGGTACGTGTCCGAGGTGCTGCTGCCGGATTTTCGCAAGGAACAGCCCAATGTGGACATCCGGGTGGAAATGACCGGCCAGGGGAAGCCGATGATGACGGCCGTGGGAGCGGAAATCGAGACCATCGCCCTGGAGTTGACCGGCAACCCCCGTTCCACCGCCGCGCCCTATTACACCGAAGGCGCGCTCTACAACGACGCGGGGATTCCCACCGTGATCTGCGGGCCCGGCGATATCGACCAGGCCCACTTGCCCAATGAATACGTCACCGCCGGGCAGTTGACCAAGGGGGTGGATTTCCTGGGCCGGCTCATCGAGCGGGTCTGCCTGTGAGCGGCGCGGCCCCACCCGCATCCACCGATCCCGCGCCCACCTGGATCTTCGGGTACGGCTCCCTCATCTGGCGCCCCGGTTTCTCCTACCGCCACCGCCAACCCTCCGTGCTGGAAGGATGGCATCGCGCATTCTGCCGCTACTCTTTTCATCACCGGGGCGCCCCGGATCGCCCGGGCCTGGTGGTGGGATTGCGCCGGGGGAAAAGCTGCGTGGGCATGGCCTATGGAATCGACGCGGAACACCGGCGCGAAGCCCTGGAATACCTGGACCAACGGGAGGGGGCGGGATACCTGCGCACCGAGGTGACCTTGCGGCTGCTGGAGCCACAAACCGCGGCGGGGAGCGCCGCGAACGCGGCCGAAAGCGACGCCGGAAACGTCGCCGGAAACGTCTCCGTCGCCGCCTGGACCTACATTCCCAATCCCGATCATCCCTCCTATTTCGGCCAGGAGGATCCCGAAAATCTCATCAGGCTGGTGGCCACGGGCCGCGGCCGGAGCGGCACCGCGTTGGACTACCTGCGCGAATTGATCGGGCAACTGAAGCGGCTGGAGGTGGAGGAACCGGAACTGGCCGCCATCCTCCGCGCGGCGGAAAACTACCAGGCCAACACGGGCGGAAACGGAAGGGAGTGATTGAAAGGCGTTCCAGCAGGCTGTGGGGATTTCCACCCCAGCCAGACAAAACGCCAGGCGGGGTCCTTCATTTTGAGACGCCCGCATCCGCCCTGAAACCCATGACCCGGAGGGAGAACGCATGAAAATCAACGCGGACTTGACCCAAGGCGTGGTGGTGGACACCAACACGCTGGAATGGACAGCCTCGCCCCAGGAGGGCGTGGAGCGGCGCATGCTGGACCGGGACGGCGGCGAGGTGGCCCGCGCCACCAGCATCGTACGGTATGCGCCCGGCAGCAGCTTTCCCGCCCACGAGCACGGCGGTGGGGAGGAATTCCTGGTGCTGGAAGGCGTGTTTTCCGACGAGCATGGTGATTATCCCGCCGGAACCTACGTGCGTAATCCCATCGGTTCGTCTCATGCGTCCTTCACCGCGGAGGGCTGCACCCTCCTGGTCAAGCTGCGTCAGATGACCGGCCCGGCCGAGCAGCGGCTGGTGGTGGATACCAATGCCGTCCAATGGGAGCAGGCCGACGTTGACGGCCTGGAACGCCTGCCCCTGTTTGCAAGCGAAGCCACCGGGGAGAGGGTCTACCTGGCGCGGTTCGCGCCGGGCGCCATCAACCCAGGCGATTTTCACGCGGGAGGCGAAGAGGTGCTGGTGTTGGAAGGAATTCTGGACGACGAGTTCGGCACCTACCCCAAGGGCACCTGGCTGCGGCAGCCGGACGGGAGCAGCCACTCTCCCTACAGCAAGCTGGGCTGCACCCTGTGGGTGAAGCGCGGCCATCTTCCGCCGGTAAACCCCCAATAGCGGCGCCCCCTCACCCACCGGCGGCAAAAAGCGGACCTCCGCAAGCCGTGTCAAAAATGGCCGCCGGCAAGCCTCGGGCGGCCAAGGGGAGAAACGCGTTGAGACGGCCGTCGATCAACGCCGTTTTGCAGGGTGGTAGAAACTTTCCAGCAGGCTTTGCAGTTCGGCCCCGTTGCCGGCGGTGGCGCACCCGCTGGGGCGGGTGGCGATCAGGCAGAGTTCCTGGAACCAGCCTTCTTTTTTGGAAATGGAAAACCCGATGGTGTTGATGGTGATCAGGGGGCGTTTTCCTTTTTCCGTTTTCACCGTGCGCATGGTTTCGCGGGTTCTGCCGCCGTCCTCGCCGTCCGAGACCACCACCAGCACCGGAAAGCGTTCCCCGGAGCGGTAGAGGGCCTGGTCGCGGGGAGCGTCGAAAAATGCCAGGGCCTTGACCACCGAACGGTAAAGGTTGGTGCCCCCCGAAGTGCGCAGCGCCCGCACCCGATCGATCAACGCCTTGCGGTAATTTCGCCGCCCGATGGGAATGAACCGGCCTTGGGGCACCCCTTTCACCAGCACCGGCTTCATCTCGCGGCTGAAAGTCCAAACCTGCACCCTGGTTTCCGGCGCCATGTCGCGCAACACCCGGGCCATGGCGTCCTTGGCCTCCTTGATGCGGGTGCTTCTCCGGTCTTCGGAGCGGTTCAGCATGGAATCCGAAGTGTCCACCAGGAACACCACCGAGGGAATTTTCGGCGGCGGCGGCGATTTTTTGGGCGCGGGCGGAACCACGGCGGCGGGCCGATCCGGCTTTTTTTCGGGCGGTTTTTCGGGTGGCGGCGGTTTCCTGGGCGGCGGCCGGACGAACTGGGTGCCCTGGGTGGAGATGGTGTCCTGATCGGAAAGCTGCGCCCAGGCCGGGGCGCTCCCTCCGAAGACGGCCAGGGAAATTCCCAGCAAAACCGCCGGGATCGCAAGAGCACTTCGCCATCCGTTGGCTTTTTTCATGGTCAGTCCCTTGACGTTTATCCTGCCGTTGCCTCGCCGGTGCCCGGCGTTGGCCGAATAATTTCCGATCTCCCCCCGCACCGGCCGGAGAATGAAACATGCTCCCCTTCTTCCCAGCGTACGCCCCCGCCCCATCTTTTTCCAGAATTTCAGCGAATGGCGCGGGGGCCTCCCAGGGTGGTCCAACTGGAGGCGTCCAGGGGGGCGGGAAGGTGGATGATGGAAAGCGGAAGGCGGAACCGCCAGCCCGTCTTTCCTTCGGCGCTGGAAGCCCGGGGGGCGCCCCCGGGAATTCACTCTTTCGACGCCATCGCCTTCTCATACACCGCCAGGGTTTCGGCCAGGAACCGGTCACGGGAAAACCGGGTTTCGGCGGCGGCGCGGGCCTGGCGCCCCAGGCGGCCGCGCAGGCCGGCGTCCTCGATCAGCGCGGCCAGGGCCTCGGCCAGTCCAGCCGGGTGATGGTTTGCGGTGACCAGGCCGGTGCGGCCGTGCTCCACCACCTCGGGCAGGGCGCCGGTGGGGAAGGCCACCACGGGCGTGCCCATGGAAAAAAACTCCACCGTGACCCGGCAGTTCACCTCCGAGGCCAGGGAAGGCACCACCCCGATGTCCACCGCGCCCATGACTTCCCGCACGTCCGGGCGGTGACCCAGCCAACGCACGCGGGAGGAAAGGCCCAGGGAGGCCTCCAGCTCCCGCAGCTGCCGGCCATGGGCCGCCGGATCGTCCACCTGCTTGTCCAGCACCAGCAGCGCCAGCCGCGGAAAACGCGGGGCCAGCGCGGCCAGGGCCTGCAGCAATTCCCGATGCCCCTTTTCCGGGTAGACCCGCCCCACCATGCCCAGCAGCAGGGTGTCGCCGGGCAGCCCCAACTCTGCCAGCAAGGCCTTTCGCCATGTCTCCCGGGCCACCCGCTCTTCCGCGGCATTGGAAAGCGCGGGCAGGTCGATGGGATAGTAGATGGTGCGCGCCCCTTCCGCCGCGGAGCCGAGAGAGGCGGTCATCGCGCGGCGCACCACCTCGGAAGAGGCGATCAGCCCGTCGCAGCCGTCCCGGTAAAGCTTGCGGTTGAGCCAATGGCCCCGGATCGGCATCGCGCCGCCCCGGGTGCGCACCAGCCGGGGAGCGTCCTTTCCCCGGGCCGCCAGCAGGTGCCAGGGCAAATCCCGCGAGCGGAAGACGTTGACGATTTGGATCGACTCGAGCGCTTGAAAGGCCCGCAATGCGCGAATGGCCCGCCAGAGCCGCAAGGGATGCCGCTCCCAGAGCGGAATGTCCGTCAGCAGGGGGAGACCCCGGGCCTCCAGCTCGGCGTGGTTGAGCGTGTCCGGCCGGGTCAGCACCCACACCTTGTGGCCGTGCTGGCCCAACACCTCGGCCAACACCGCCGCGTAGGCGGCTTCCGCGTTCCACCAATGCACCGGTGAGCTGATCAGGACGTTCACAGGAGGAAACCCCGGAGCGCGGCGGAAATCCCCGCGGGATGCGCCAGTCTCCGCCGCGTGCCGTGAATGGGGAAGAGGGAAATCAGGGCCGTATCTGGCCGGTGCCGCGCACCAGCCATTTCATCGAGGTCAACCCTTCCAGGGCGAAGGGTCCGCGCACGTGCAGCTTCTGGGTGGAAATCCCGATTTCCGCCCCCAGCCCGAATTCGGCGCCGTCGGTGAACTGAGTCGAGGCGTTGTGCATCACGCAGGCGGCGTCCACGGCGTTGAGAAAACGCTCCGCGCGCCCGGCGTTGGTGGTGTAAATGGCCTCGGTGTGCTTCAGGGAGTGGGCGCGGATGTGTTCCAACGCCGCGTCCATGGAGTCCACCGCGCGCACGGCCAGGATATGGTCCAGCCACTCGGTGTCGAAATCGGTTGCCGGATCGAGGGGCTTCAACCGCCCGGGGGACAGAGCGCCTTCCATCGCGCCCAGCACCGCCGCCTCGGCGCGCACTTCCACCGGCGTTTCCCCGGCGGCTTCCCTCCGCGCCAGCGCTTCCGCCAGCGCGCCGGCCACCGCCCGGACGCTGTCCTTGTGCAGCAACAACACGTCCAGCGCCCCGCAGATGGACACGCGGCGGGTCTTGGCGTTGACGATCAGTTCCACGGCCTGGGCCACGTCCACCTCGCTGTCCACATAGACGTGCACCACCGAAGCCCCGGTTTCAATCACGGGCACCTTGGCGTTGTCCCGGGCGAAGCGGATCAAGGAGAGACTGCCCCGGGGGATGATCACGTCCAGCACGCCCCGCAGGCCGAGGAAGGCCGCCGTCACGGCCCGCTCCGTGGAATCCAGCAACTGCACGGCGTCCACCGGGAGGGGGCTTTCCGCCAGCGCCCGGTGAATGGCGGACACGATGGCCCGGTTGGAATGAATGGCGTCCGAACCGCCCTTCAGCACCACCGCGTTGCCGGTCTTGAGGCAGAGCACGGTGGCGTCCACGGTGACGTTGGGCCGCGACTCGTAGATGATCCCCACCACCCCCAGCGGGCAGCGCACCCGGGTCACCCGCAAGCCGCTGGGGCGATCCGACTCCCCCAGCACCTGACCCACCGGGTCGTCCAGGGCGATCACATTATGGATATCGCGGCAGATGGCATCGATACGCTCGCGGGTCAGCAACAGCCGGTCCAGCTTGGGGCCGATGCCCGCGCGTTCTCCGGCCTGCATGTCCAGCGCGTTGGCGGCCAGGATGGAATCCGCCGACCGCTCGAGTTCCCCGGCGATCAGGGCCAGCGCCCGGTTTTTCTCATCGCTGGAGCGCAGGGCCATGCCGGTGGAGGCCGCCTGGGCGGCCAGCGCCTTGCCGCGGGTGAAGCCTTCCGCATCGCTGGCGGCGGGATCGGTCTGTCGTGGGTTTTCCATGGCGGTCATTCATCGAAACAATGGCGGTGCAACCGTTCGGCCGAATAAATACGACTATGAAGGGAAATAGGCCAAAGCACAATTGAGGGCGGGGCAAACGCAGACTGAAAGACTTGGGATATTGTGCCTCCGGCGGCCAAGGGGCTTCACCCCTTGGAACCCCGGCACCATTGAAAAGCTGCGCCAAACCTTTTATTTTTAAATTGCGGAGCCAACGGCATAGGTATTAAAAGTTTTGATCAAACTTTTGCAAAAGTTTGTCGGGGAGTCTGAGGGGTGCAACCCCTCAACATCGGTGATTTACCTGGGCGCCATGCGGATCGCGCCGTCAAGGCGGATCACCGAGCCGTTGAGCATGGGCGAGTTGATGATGTTCCGCACGGTGTCGGCGAATTCGGACGGCTTGCCCAGCCGCGAGGGAAAGGGCACCTGCGCTCCCAGCGAGGCCTTGGCCTCATCGGGCAGGGAGGCCAGCAGCGGCGTGTCGAAGAGTCCCGGCGCGATGGTCATCACCCGGATGCCCAGCTTGGCGAATTCGCGGGCGATGGGCAGGGTCATGCCCACGATGCCCCCCTTGGAGGCCGCATAGGCGGCCTGGCCGATCTGCCCCTCGAAGGCTGCCACGGAGGCGGTCATCACCACCACGCCGCGTTCTCCCTCCTGGTCCGGGTCGTTTTTGGCGATCTGTTCGGCGGTCAGCCGCACGGTGTCGAAGGAGCCGATCAGGTTGATGCCGACGGTGCCCTTGAACCAGTCCATGGAGGCCGGCCCTTCCCGGCCCAGCACCCGCGCGGGGGGGCCGATGCCCGCGCAGCAGATGCAGAAATGCAGCGCCCCGAACCGTTCCATGCCCTTGGCCACCGCATCGGCCAGTTGCCCGGAATCCTGCACGTCTCCCTGGGCGAAATCCGCCCGCTCTCCCAACTCGCCGGCCAGGGCCGCGCCCCGTTCCGCGTTGAGATCGAACAGCATCACATTGCCCCCTCCCTGATGAATCATGCGGGCGGTGGCCTCCCCCAGGCCCGATGCGCCCCCGCTGATGAAAGCCGTCTTTGCTGAAATGTCCATTTTCCGCCTTTTATGAAAAAATGAATCGGTGCCGAGTTCTTTTCCTCGGTTTATGGTGTATTTCATATAGCATCGGCTCCAGGTTAAAAAAAATGGAGCGCCGCATCTCATCAACCCAAAAACAGCCAAAATACCATGGGATACACACCGGATATTAGCATCCGTGATTCAGATCACAACCTGATCGCCGTGGTGGAGGTTATTGGATTCCAGGCCCTCGACGAGCATGCTGTGGATATTCATGAAACCTATACGAATTCCGTTACCCGGGCCGCCGCCGATTTTTTTCTGCTCATTTCGTCGGAAAAAGGGTTTTTATGGGAGGAAGGTTCCATTCGTGAAGACGGAAAGGCAACTCATGTTTTTGAAATGGGCGAGGTACTCATTCAATACCTTGGCGATAAAAATTCCATCGAATCGATTCGAAAAAACAGGCTTGAATTCATTGTTTTCCGATGGCTTTTTGATGTCACTTGGCAAAATCGCTCTTTAAACACAAATGCCGACAAGGCCCTTGAGGTTTCCGGTTTCAATAAAGCCACGGTCGATGCCCTCATATCCTTTGGATTGGCGGCATGAATGTTTATGTTGAATCGAATTTTGTTCTGGAAATTGCTCTTCACCAGGAACAGGTCCAATCCGCGGAAAAAATTTTAACCTTGGCAAAACAGGGTGAGTGCCAAATTTTTATCCCCGCGTTCTCTCTGGCCGAACCATTTTGGACCATCACACAGCGAGGTAAGGAGCGAATAGAATCGTTAAATATATTGATTCGTGAACAAAGAAACTTCAGCAGGTCCGTCAAACACAAAGAGCTGGCGAAATTGGCAGGCAGAATTATTGAGGAAATTGAAAACATCGCTTTCGAAGAAGAAGGTGACCTGGAGGATCTGGTTTGGGATTTGATTGGGCAAGTCAATGTATTGGAACTCGGCATTCCGGTGCTAACCGGAGCCAGGGATATTCTGTTGCAGTTGGACCTTGGAATGCAGGATGCGATTGTTCTGGCTTCGATCCTGGAGCATTTGGAAAATCTTCAAAACCGTTCGGAGAGCGTTTTCATTTCTAGAGACAGGAGAGATTTTGGAAATCCACTCATAATACAGCGATTAAAGAATTTGGATTGCACCTATATTTCAAATTTCAAAGATGGACTCGGTTTTATCCAGAGTTCCATTTAAGTGAATTGCCTTGGTTTAATTCTAGCATTCTGGAAATTATCCCATGAAATACAGCGAGTTGCCCTCCGCCGACGCGGAAGTGTTCGAAATCCTCCAGGGCGAGGGCCGGCGGGAAATGGAAGGCCTGGAGTTGATCCCTTCGGAAAATTACGTCAGCCCGGCGGTGCTGGAAGCCCTGGGCACCCTGATGACCAACAAGTATTCCGAAGGCACGCCGGGGCGGCGCTATTATGGCGGCCAGACCTACACGGACCGCATCGAGTCCCTGGCCATCGAGCGGGCCAAGGCCCTGTTCGGCGCGGACCACGCCAATGTGCAGCCGCTCTCGGGCGCGGCGGCCAACCTGTGCGCCTATGCGGCCTGGATGGAGCCGGGCGACACGGCGCTGGCGATGGATTTGAGCCACGGCGGGCATCTCACCCACGGCGCGCCGGTGACCTTCGCGGCGAAGGCCTTCAATTTCGTGCGCTACAAGATGAAGGACGTGGAGACCGGGGAAATCGATTACGACGCCCTGGAAGCCACGGCGCTGGAGCACCGGCCCAAGATGGTGATCGCCGGGTTCTCCTCCTACCCCCGCACGCTCGATTACCGCCGCATCGCCCAAATCGCGGCCAAGGTGGGGGCCGTGGCCATGGCGGACATGGCGCATATCGCCGGGCTGATCGCGGGCGGGGTATTGGAAAACCCTCTGGAGCAAGGATTTCAAATCATCACCACCACCACCCACAAGACCCTGCGGGGACCACGCGGCGCGATGATTCTCAGCAATGGCAAAGTGGGAAATCCACTGCGGGCGCCGGAAAAAATCATCGAAAACCTGCCGACCCTGATCGACCGGGCGGTGTTTCCAGGATTGCAGGGGGGGCCTCACATGAACAAGGTGATGGCCATCGCCGTGGCCTTGGGCGAGGCCGCCCGGCCGGAGTTCAGGGAATATGGCCGGCAGATTCTGAAAAACGCCAAAACCCTGGCCGGCGCGCTGATGGAACGGGGCTGCAAGCTGATTACCAACGGAACCGACAATCACCTGATGGTGGTGGAAACCATAACCTCCTTCGGCCTCACCGGCCAGGAGGTGCAGCTCCGGCTGGAAGCCGCCGGCATCACCCTCAACAAAAACGTCATTCCGGACGACCCCCTGCCCCCCTTCAAGGCCTCCGGCGTCCGGCTGGGAACCCCCTCGGCCACCACCCGCGGCATGAAGGAGGCGGAGATGATCCGCATCGCCGGGTGGATCGTCGCCATTTGCAAGGACAACGCCGACCCGGCTCCCATCGGCCAGGAGGTGCGCCAATTGTGCCTGCAATTTCCCTCTCCCAGCGGTTTGGTGGAATCCGCCTGAACAGGCCCTCCCCCACCCTCAACGGCGTTTCTTCCGCTTCTTCTTCTTTTTGATCTTTTCGCGTTCCGCCTTGAACAGGTAGTGGAATTTCAGGTAGCCCCCCGTATCCACGGGGATTGGGCCGAAGCGGTCCGAAATTTCCACAAAGAACCGGCGCTGGCCAGGGGGAAGCTGGTAGGTTTGGCGAAAGACGAGTCTGGGATAGTAGGTTTTCACCAACTCCCCCTCCCCATCGTATATCCGAATGGCCGGCGTCAGCAGGGTTCGGCTGATGCGCTCCCAGAAGAGGGTCACCACCTCACCCGGCTTCAGGCCATCCGCGACGAACATGTCCCGGTCCGAGCGGGAATCCAGAAAGCCATAAAAGGTGGCGTTCAAGGGAATGATATTGGCCCGGGATTGCCAGGCGTTGTCTTCCCGTTCGGCGAATTTGGGATCGTCCAGATCGGGTTTGGGGGTTTTTTTAATGTATTTTTCAATCACGCCCTGAACGTCGATCGTGCGGCTCCGCGCCGGAAAATACCGCATTTTCAACGGTCTGGGCCTCCTGCGGCGCACCACCTCGATTTCCAGCACCTCCTCGTCCCAATTGACGCTCCGCACCACAAAATCGCCAACTCTTTTCCCTCTCAGCCTTCGCCTCAGTTTGGCGCGATTCTCTCCATAGGGGCCTGCATAACGCACCGACCGGGATGACATACCCACCAGGCGCATCCTGGCAAAGGCGGATTCCGGCTGGAAAAACGCCCGTTCGAAAGCGTCCTGGTCCTCCACGGAAACCAATCCGGTCACCTTCATTTTGAGCGGAGATTTTTGGGCCAGGTCGGGGCCCATGGGCCGGATGTTGAGGGGCTCCATCATCTTGATGAAGGGGATGCCCCAGGCGTACAACACAGTTCTGCGTTGCCGGGAGTTTCGGCCTGGCGGCTTGAACCTGAGCCGGGGCGCGTCGAACTCCAGCCGGCCCAAAAGAACGCCGTCGCGCATGCGGTATAAAATGCCCCTTCCCTTCCCGCCGGGAGCATCGGGGTCTTCGGTCTCCGGGGGGGGGAGCGTTTCAAAGAAGAGCACCAGCGCGGCATCGGTCTTATGGCCGGCAAGCACCGATTTGATGTCCTGGGTTTGGCTGCCGGCGCCGGTGAGCGTGGCGGCGTCCTCCGGGTCCAGCGCCACCGATTTTTTCAGCTTGTACCTGAGGTGGAAGAGTTGGTAGCGCAGGTTTTTCAACATCTGGCTGCGAATCTGATAACTGGACAACACGGGATCGGATCGTGGGTAGAAAACCGTCAGCGAGGCCAGCTTGTCTTTCTTGAGGGGGAGCGGAAACCTTCGTAAATCCTTGGTCAATTGACCCCGGTCGATCCGTACCGAAAGCACAACCTTATACTTGGTGCGGTCTGGAGAGGAATTTTCCTTGTCGACGACCAGGGATTGAATATAGCGGTTTTTACGCTTGAGGATTCGCCTCAGGATTTCTTTTTTGTAAAAATCGACCCAACGCTTGCCCACCATCTTTTTCATCATGGTCAGCAAAAGATAATGCTGGCCGTTGGTGATGGCCTTGCTCCTGGCTTGGGAGAAGTTGTCCTCGAGAATGGGCGCCTCGGCCCACACCTTTTGCGTCACCACCCTGGGCTGGGCGGAGAGCGAGACCGCTCCGCCGGAAATTCCCCACAGCAGGGCCAGCGTAACGCTCCACCGGGCGATGTTGACCGTTCGGCGGGCCATCGCCTTCCAGGCGGACGGCGATGCGGAATTCTCGCGCGGGCTATTGAACATAGCGGCGAAGCTGGTTGTTGAGCAGACGGATCGCCAGCAAGGCATCGGCCCCATGAACCGGTTTTTCGGGCCCGAAGTTCCCGTTGAATTTGTCCAACGGTTCCATCCAGCCGCGGCTGGTCACGGTCTGAATGGCGTTGAAGGAGAAATGATTGCCCCTCACATCGGGAAAGGGCGAGGTCTGCCCGACGAATTTGGTGGCCAGCCCCTCCTCCCCGGTCACCTTGATCAGGATGTCCTGCACCATCATGGCGAATTGGGCGCGCCGCAACGGTTTGTCGGGATGGAACCGGTGGCGCGCATCGGGTTGCAGCCCGGCCACGCGCAGCCGGATCACCGCAAGAATATCGGCCCGCAGCGGATGGTTGCCGATATCCGTGACCTCCGCCGCCCGCACCACTTTGTCCGCCTCGAATTTCCCGGCCTGGGCCGGCGGCTTGAAGCCGGTATCGGAGCGCTTGGCGTTGCCTCTGCGATACAGCCTTTCCAGCCGCAGCTCCTCGATGAACAATGCGGCGATGTCGGCCCGGGAGATGGTGGGGGCGAAAGCGATCACCCTGCCGTGGCGCGAACCCGGCTCGGCGCGAATCACCTTTTGCACCAGGGCCAGTTCCGCGTTGGCCATGCCGGTTTTGCTGGAATTCATCCGCAGCACCTTGCGGTACGAATCCTCGGCCTTCCTGACTTCGAACGCATCCCGGTAGGCGCGGGCCATGTAAAAATGGGGATCGGGATCCAGGCGCCGCTTGTCCAGTTGGACGGCGTCCTCGTAATGTTCTTCCGCCTCGGCCAGCCATTTACGCTCCACCTTGGTCAACCTTTGCACCCGGATGCCAGCCACGTGGGCGGCCCGTTTTTCCTCCGGCGTTTCGGCATT
>JACZSY010000073.1 GCA_022573975.1 SAR324 cluster bacterium
ATCGTGGCTCCTGGGCATCCGCGCTCCAGGGCCTTGGCCATCCCGGCCAACGGGAGGCGGAGAGCCTGAATCGGACAGGACACGGTATGAATCTGATCGGCCACTATGTTTGCGCTTCCCACACCCCGCTGGATGTGCGGCTGGGTTCGGTGTTGCCCGACCTGGTTTCCATCTACCGGCGCAAGGTGCGGGTGCGTTGGTTGACGCGGCATTGGGAGGATTCCAACGGGACCGCGGATGCCTATGAGGGATTGCTGGCCGGGATTTCCTTTCATCACCGGGTGGATTCGCACTTCCACCAGGCGTCTTTTTTCAAATTCGCCTCTGGGGGCATCCATGAGGCATTGCTGGCAGCCAGCGCCACCCCCGGCTTGAAGCGATTTCTGCCGGCCCATGTGCTGTCCGAATTGTTTTTCGACCACCTGTTGATCGCCCTGGAGCCGGATCTGCCCGGCCGATTCAATGCGGACCTCAGCCGGGGAGGCGCGGCGTTGGCCGCTTTCGTGGGCGTTCACCCCTTGGCCGAGGAAGCCTCGTTCCGGAAATTTCTGCAACGCCTCGAAGCGTTCCGGGTCGTGGAGGATTACCGGGAATTGGAGGGGATCATCTTCCGCATGAACCGGATTCTGGTTCAACTGTCCCAACGGCCGCTGGAAAGCGGAGAGGAGCGCGCCGTGACGGGTTTTTTAACCGAAAACGCCGTTTCCCTGGAGGCCCAATTGACCGCGTTTGCCGCCTCGATGAAAGAAGGGTTCATATTATCGCCAAAAATCGCGGGTGAACAGGCCGCCCCGGAGCAAGACGCCCCGGCAGGGGCGCCAGCCCCCCAACCGGCCTGACCCGGCCGGCGCTTGCGAAGGAACCGCGCGGGGATAAAGCGTCCCCGCCATGAGTCAAAGAGATGGAAGACAAGATCCCGAAAACCCTGGGGGAACTGAAAGCCTCCGATTACCGGCCCTGCTCGGTGCGCGAGGAAATGCGCCGCAATTTGATCGCCGCCATGGAGGGTGGAGGGAGCTTTTTCCCCGGCATCATCGGCTATGAGCGGACCGTCCTGCCCAACATTGAAAACGCCATCCTGTCCGGCCATGACATGATCTACCTGGGAGAGCGCGGCCAGGGAAAAACCCGCATCCTCCGCGCATTGGTGAACCTGTTCGACCCGGCCATTCCCATCATCCGCGGCAGCGAGGTCAACGACGACCCCTATGCGCCGATCAGCCAATATGCGAAGCAGATGGTGGCCAATTTCGGCGACGACACCCAAATCGACTGGGTGCCCCGGGAGCGGCGCTACGCGGAAAAGCTGGCCACCCCGGACACCACCTCGGCGGAACTGATCGGGGAGATCGATCCGATCAAGGTGGCCGAGGGAAGATACCTGAGCGACGAGTTGACCATCCATTATGGCCTGATTCCCCGGGCCAACCGGGGCATTTTCGCCATCAACGAGTTGCCCGACCTGGCCGAGAAGGTACAGGTCAGCCTGTTCAACATCCTGGAAGAGCGGGACATCCAGATCAAGGGGTACATGATCCGCCTGCCCCTGGACGTGCTGGTGGTGGCCACGGCGAACCCGGAAGACTACACCAGCCGGGGCCGCATCATCACGCCGCTGAAAGACCGCTATTCGGCGCATATCCGCACCCATTACCCCCAAACCCGGGAGGTGGAGATGGAAATCGTCGAGCAGGAGGCCCGCTGGAAGGAGCGGGGCGGACGGACGGTGATCCTGCCGGCCTTCATGCGGGAGATCGTGGCCGAAATGACCTTCCAGGCCCGGGAGTCTCCCGATGTGAACCAGGTCTCCGGGGTGAGCGTGCGCATGTCCATCAGCAACCTGGAAAGCCTGGTCAGCAACGCGGAAAAACGCGCCATCCGCTGCAAGGAATCCGAAATCGTGCCCCGTATTTCCGATCTGTCCGCCCTGGTGACCACCACGGACGGGAAGCTGGAACTGGAATACTCCGCGGCGGAAAAGTCCCAGGACACCATCGTGCAAAAACTGGCGCAAAAAGCGGTGCTGGCCGTCTTCGAGGAGCGTCTGGAGGTGGACCAACTGGAATACCTGGTGGCCAACTTTCAGGAAGGGTGGTGGGTGGAAGTTTCCGATACCATGCCGGCCTCGGATTACATCGGCCATTTGTCCAAGTTGAAGGGTTTGAAACCGGGCATCGAAAAGTTGAACATCGGGGAATCTCCCGGGGAAATGGCGGCGGCGATCGAGTTCATCCTGGAAGGCCTCCACCTCAACAACAAGCTCAACCGCGAAATCCTGGACGGCAGGGTGATCTACAATGAAACGGATAAAATACAGCCGCTGGGACGGAACCCAGAAATGGCTTGATCTGGACGACGAGTCGCTGGCCGGCCGCCTGTTCGAGGAATTGAGCCATTACATGAACTGGAGTCTCTCGGCCCAGGAGGCGATGGAGTGGTTGCTTCGCCAGGGCATCCAATTGCCCGAGTTCAACATGGTGGTGATGGGCACCGACGAGTTGCTCCAGGAACTGCGCAAACAACGCCAGTCGGCCTTTCAGGAATTCAACTTCAATGGCGCCCTGGACGGGATCAAGGAAAAAATAAACACCATCGTGGAGCGCGAGCTGAAGACGGCGCGCACGGAACTGGGAAGCATCCATCCCGAATTGCACCGGCGCGAGGAGTTCCTGCGGGGGCTGCCGGTCAAACCCGGGGAGGCGATGGAAAAGCTGGGCCAATACGATGCCAGTCCCGGTTTTATCGATGCGGAGGCCAAGCGATTGTTCGATGAACTGAAATCCATGGCCGGCGCCCTCTCGGAGTTGGAGCAATTCATGCTGCGCTATGGGCGCCAGTTTCAGGGCCCCCAATCCCTCGGTTTCGAGGAAGCCGCGGCGATGATGAACCGCTTCAGGCAAATGGCCGCTCTGGCCGAAGCCCTGCGCGCCGGCCGGTTCCAGGACATTTCGCTGGACGATTTGAAGGCGTTGATGGGAGAGGATTCGGTGCGCTCGATCCTGGTGCTGGGACATTTCGCCGAGCGGCTGAAGGATGCGGGGTATATCCAGGACGAGGGGCAGGCCATTCGCCTGACGCCCAAGGGTTTCCGCAAAATCGGGCAAAATGCCCTCAATGACATCTTCCAGGATCTCAAGAAGGACGCCTTTGGGACGCACCCCCAATTTCAACGGGGCCCGGCGGCCAGCAATCCGCGCGATACGGTGCCCTACGAATTCGGCATGCCGTTCAACATTCATCTGGTCAAGACGCTGCAAAACGCCATCCAGCGTGGCGGCATCCAAAAGGGCGGCCGCCTGAAAATGGAACCCGAGGATTTCGAGGTGTACGAACAGGATCATGAAACCCGCTCCACCACCATCCTGCTGTTGGACATGAGCTGGTCCATGTCGCGGGATGGCCGCTTTCCCGCGGCCAAAAAGGTGGCCCTGGCCTTGGATCACCTGATCCGCATCACCTATCCCCGGGATTACTATTACACCATCGGGTTCAGCACCCGCGCGCGCGAACTGACCCCACGGCAACTGACCGAAGCCACCTGGGATCCAAGCGATCCCTTTACCAATATCCAGGAGGGGTTGTGGCTTTCACGGCAGATATTCCGGCGCCACCGCTCCACCAACCGCCAGGTG
This sequence comes from SAR324 cluster bacterium, assembly GCA_022573975.1. Taxonomy (GTDB): domain Bacteria; phylum SAR324; class SAR324; order SAR324; family JACQKK01; genus JACZSY01. The sequence continues at coordinate 3,633 of JACZSY010000073.1, forward strand.
ATCGTGATTACCGACGGCCAGCCCACGGCCACCCACATCGACGGCTACACCAACGCGCAATGGCCGGGATTCATGGGCTCGATCCCCCCGGACATCTACAAGGAAACCCTCAAGGAAGTGGACAACTGCACCCGGGAAAAGGTGGTCATCAACGTTTTCATGCTCGACGACAATCCGGTATTGACCAAATTCGTGGAGGAAATGGTGAGCCTCAACCGGGGCCGCGCCTTTTACAGCCTTCCCCATAAACTGGGAAAATACCTGCTGGTGGATTATCTCGGCCGCCGCCGCAAACAGGTGGCATGAAACCAACCGGCGGGAGATTGGGCCTGGGGATCCTGAACGAAACCCCTCCCGGCATGTTGGAGCACGGCGATTGGGGGCGAGGCGTTATGCGGGAATGAAAAGCTGAGAGGAAAAAGCTGAGAGGAAAAAGCTGAGAGGAAAAAGCGTGTGACGGCGGGGGAAATTCGGCCGGGACCACCGGCGAAATTCCGCCACTCGATACGAGGAACCATACCCCACCCGTACCCCCATCATTTGTGATTCATTGCCCTGCATGGTAGCAAAAGCCATTGCGGCAGGGGCGTTTACCCGAAAATCGCGGGGAAATTCGGGTTCAGCAGCGGTGTTTGGAGAGCGTGGGAATGATCGAGAAGGACGTCAATCAATTGCTTCAGATGCACATCGATGAAGCGAACCAGGACCAGCAGCCACCCGCCAAGGGCTCCGGGGCGGAGCGCCGGAAAGCCACGCGGCTGGACGCCAACACCACCGAATTGACCATCCGCACCGACACCAAGGTGCATGCCATCGATATCTCCGTCGCGGGGCTGGCGTTTTATTCCAAATTCCCCGTGCAGATCGGCCAACAACTCCAAATCACCTTGAGCGCCATGTTCACCGTGGATGCGGAAGTGGTGAATTGCAATCTGGAGGAACAGGATCCCAATTTCATGGATTTGCTCTACAAGGTGCAATGTAAATTTCCCGAGGAAGAGCAGGGGAAATACCTGTTGGTGGCCATCAAGGAATTGGAGAAGCGGAAAAAAACGAGCCCGTCTTCCGGAAAATGATCCCGGATGGGAGCGGCGGCCGGCCTTGACGGTGGCTCTTTCGGCGATCAGGCCGGTTGCAGTAGGGAGGTTTGGGAGCGGAGGCGCAGAAAAAGGCTGCCGATGATGATCAGGTTGACCACACCGGCCAGCGCCCCCACCGCATAGGCGGCCGGATACCCCCCCGAAGTCACATAAATCACGCCCCCCAGATACCCGCCCAGGGCCATGCCCAGGTTCCCGAAGAAAAACACCGTTCCGGTGACCCGGCCCACGTGGCTGAGGGGAATTTTCTCCCGGACGATGATGGCGTAGGACGGAATCACCCCGCCATATCCAAAGGCGAACATGGCCGCGACCGTCACCAGCCCCTCCAGGCCGTCCATCTGCGAGAACCAGTAAATGGTGACGGTCTGAATTCCCGAAGCCAGCAGGAGCGAGCGCACCCCCCCGATGGTGTCGGCCAGCCGGGCGATGCCCACCCGGCCCACCATGCTGACCCCCATCAGGACGCCCAGCACCAGTGCGGCCCGATCCGGCGCGATGCCCGCCTCCAGGGCCAAGGGGAAGACATGGATGATGGGGATGGACATGCAAATGCAGCAAAACACGATGGCCACCGACAGGATAGCGGTGAGCCTGCCCGGCGACAGTCCCCCGGCGTTCACGGTGCTTGGTTGCGATTGCGCGCGCGCGGCGGCCAGTCCGGGGGGGGTGCGGATCAGCAGAGAGACGGGTATCAGGATCAGGGAGGCGGCCACGCCCACCACCAGGTAGGTCTCGCGCCATCCTATTTCGGACATCATCGCGCGGATGGCCATGGGAATGACGGCCCCGCCCAGGGATTGGCCCGCCATCACGACCCCCAGGGCCAGACCCCGGTTGCGCGTGAACCAGGAACCCGCGTTGGTCATCAGGGGAACCAGGAAGGCCCCATTGCCAAGACCGCCCAACAGCAGGCCGTAGAACAGATACAATTGCCACAGGGATTCCACCCGGGAGAGCAGCAGCTGAGAGGCGCCGATCGCCAGGGCACCGAAAAAAACGATCGGCCGCACCGAAATCCTGTCCACCAGCCGCCCCATGAAAATTCCGAACAGCCCCGTCATGAACGCGCCGGCGGAATAGGCGAAACTGGAATCGCTGCGCATCCAGCCGAATTCCGCCTCCAACTCTTTCATGAACACCGTAACCGACACCAGCAGGCCGAAACCGATTCCGCACATCAGTGCCGAGATGAATACCATCACCCAGCGGTAACGGGGTTCATCGGGAATAGGGAGAGGCGTCATGGGCCAAAGGAAACGGTTGAATTGGGGAAGAAGGAATGAACGGCCCCGCCGCGAACGGCGGGAAATGGACCCGCATAAAAAAATGAAATAATACGCATTACACGTGATGCCTTAATCCACTGTGCGGTACTCGAGCGCGAAAATCCCCTCACTGCAATCGAAATATGGGAGATCAGCCCTCAGGTCATGCTTGTAGAGGCCGAGCGGAAACTTGATGTAAGCTCGACCGATATATCGCACATCGGATTTACTCGAAAATGGGTGAGTAATAATGGAAGACTCGTCTATACCAGAGATAATTGATCCTCGGTTTCCTGAGCCTCGGAGAATCCGTGGCTCGAATCGCCACACTCCAATCTTTTTCTCGCCATCTCGACGTACTCGTTTTTGATCTCGCACCCGATAAATCGCCGGTTCAGTTCAAGGCAAACAACGGGAACGGTCCCACTTCCACAAAAGGGATCAAATACAAGATCACCTTCCGATGAGCTTGCAAGAACTAGACGTTCGATCAGCTTTTTTGGTTTCTGTATAGTATTCAACATTTCACGACTAACAAGTTCTTTTGACTTGTACGTTAGCTGTTTGATATCTCCCCAGACATCGCCGGGGTTCTTCCCTTTAGGATTGAATACGGTTTTGCCAAACTTTCCATTTGTAACCGAGGGGACATTCTCACATCTTTTTCGATGCTCAAGCTCCACAAGCTGTGCAACTCGAATGTCATCAAGGTTGAATACGCGCGGTTTTTCCTTTGTGAAATAACAGATGACATCGTAGTTATTGGTATATGACAGCCTACCCTGCGCAAGGCGACTTGGTTGATACCAAACTATCTTTGATTTTAGATTCAAGTATGGACGGTAATCAATGAAATCAATACAGTTCGGTTTCCCGAAAAGGTAAAGCGCGCCTCCTGGCACCAACACCCGCGTAAAGCGTTTGATCAACTCAAGGTTGAATTCTTGAATATCGCTTATCTTGTCCCATTCGTGTGGCGTCACGCCGTAGGGTCCATCAGCAACAATCAGATCGACAGAATTGTCTGAGAGCTCGGCGGTAAGCTGGAGAGCATCACGATGATGAATGACGCCCTCTAAGTGAAGATTATTCATTTGCGAGTCCTTTCGCTATTGGAGAAAAAATTTTCACTTGCCATGCCACTAACTATTGAAAACCAAGTTTTAAATCATGCCGGGAAAGATGTTGTGATTTCCTTTTCTTTCTACCGCCCCAATGACTGCCGTTTTGTCAGTTCCGCGTCCTCGTTTTGATATTCCTTTGTGACGAGGCTTTCCGCCGATATGAGTTTCGTCCATTTCAACGATACCCTTCAACAGTTCGCCCTGTTCGGTTGCCATTGCCTTTCTAATTCTGTTTTGGATACTCAAGGCGGTAGGCTGCCTGAGTCCAACATCTCTGGAAATCCGGTGGCTACTCAGCCTTTTTTTGGCATTCAACATCAGCGACAAAACAGCGAACCCTTTAGGCAGTTCCAAATGAGTGTGGTGGAAAATTGTCCCGACAGTAACAGAATATGACTTTTTACAGTTGGAACACTGCCACCTGGATTGCCTTGATTTTTCCTTGTGGCGACTGACTTTATCGCTATCGCAATATGGACATTTTGAATGGTCGCGCCACCTCACTTCCTCAAGCAGAGTGAGACATTTGTCTTGTGTGCCGTATTTTTTATCATTTGAAAGATATTAATTTCTCGTTCTCCATGCATTATATCAATGTGGTAGCGTAGCGAGAACGAAAAAAAGCCCTAAAGCGGATTACTCCGTAAAAAAATTCACGGGGCGGAATTTTCCAAATCCATCCATTGTCCGGCAGGCCATGGCGCAAGTCAATTTGGGGCGAGTGGGGCAAAACCCCATTCCCTTCCAGCCTTTGGCCTCCCAACTCGCCCGGCGCGGGGAGAATCGCCCAAATATCCGGCCCCACCCTGTTTGCAAGGTCAAAAAACCTCACCACAATTCTTGTTTTTGACCTTGTCCCCGTTGCGCTTTATAGTCGAATCTTATTGTTTCGCACCGTTTGAAATTTTGGACGACTGACTTTATGGATCCGGCTCCGGACAAATATCCCCTGCTTTCCGCCCTGGACGACCCGGCGGCGGTGAAGGCGTTTTCCCGCGACCGCCTGTCCGCGCTCAGCGAGGAGGCGCGGGCTTTCCTGATCGAGACCATCCATTCCACCGGCGGCCACCTGGGGGCGGCGCTGGGCGTGGTGGAGTTGACCGTGGCCCTGTTCAACCAGTTCAACTTTCTCGAAGACCGCATCGCCTGGGATGTGGGTCATCAGGCCCATGTGCACAAATTGCTCACCGGGCGCGCCGGGCGGTTCGGGGATTATGGGCAGTGGGGCGGGCTGTGCAAGTTCCTGGAGCGCCGGGAAAGCCCGTACGACCACATGGGCGCGGGACACGCTTCCACGTCCATCTCCGCGGCGCTGGGCATGGCGGTGGCGCGGGACCTGAGCCGGCAGGATCACCACGTGATCGCCGTGGTGGGCGATGGCGCGATGACGGGAGGGCTGGCCTACGAGGCGCTCAACATGGCCGGATCGCTGGACCTGAACCTGCTGGTGATCCTCAACGACAACGGCATGAGCATCGACCACAACGTGGGGGCCTTCGCCCGCAGGATGGGCCGCACCGTCACCCGCATCACGGCCTCGAACCCCTACAACGCCCTGCGGGACGAGGTGAAGCGGGTCACCCGCCACGTGCCCTTCGGCTCGGAGATTCTGCGCGGGCTGAAGTACATGGAGCGCTCCCTCAAGGAATACGTGAGCGGCGACGAGGCGATCTTCTTCGAGTCGCTGGGCTTCCGCTATTTCGGCCCGGTGGACGGTCACGACCTGAGCCAATTGATCCCCCTCCTGAACCACACCAAGGCCATGCGCGGGCCGATCCTGCTGCACCTCAACACGGTGAAGGGCAAGGGCCTGGGACCGGAGATCGAGAACACCTTCGAGGCCCATGCCGTCTCTCCGGGAAAACCCGCGGCGGGAAAAACCACGGCGGGAAAAACCACGGTGGGAAAAACCACGGCGGAAAAACCCGGCGCCAAACCAAAGGCGGAGCGAAAAACCTGGACCCGGATTTACAGCGAGGGCCTGCGCGACCTGATGTCCGCCGACGACAAGGTGGTGGCGCTCACCGCGGCCATGCAGAGCAACACGGGGCTGGCGCCGCTGGCCGAGGAATTCCCGGGCCGTGTGCTGGACATGGGCATCGCCGAGGCCAACGCCTATTGCAGCGCGGCCGGCATGGCCATCGGCGGGCTCAAGCCGTTCGTGACCATCTATTCCACCTTCTCCCAGCGCGCCTTCGACCAGTTGATTCACGACATCGCGCTGCAAAAACTGCCGGTGCGGGTGATGATGGACCGGGGAGGCCTGGTTGGCGCGGACGGCCCCACCCACCACGGCGTGTTCGATTTCAGCTACCTGCGGCTGATCCCGGGCTTCGTGCACATGGCCCCCCGCAACGAGAAGGAAATGCGGCGGATGTTGCTCACCGCCCACGCCTATCAGGACGGCCCGATCGCCATGCGCTATGCCCGCGGCGACACGGAAGCCATGAAATGGCGGCGCCCGCTGGAGCCGATTCCGGTGGGCAAGGGAGAAGTGCTGCGCAGGGCCCCCCGAGGCGCGTTGTTGCTGCTGGCGGTGGGCAGCATGGTGGAAACGGCGCTGGACGCCGCGGACGCGCTGGCGGGCGAAGATGTCCCCTGCGCCGTGGTGGATTGCCGCTTCATCAAGCCGTTGGACGAGGCTTTGCTGCGCCGCGAGATCGGCAAGGCCAGGGCCATCTTGACCCTGGAAGAAAACGTGTTGGCCGGCGGCCTGGGCGAGGCCGTGCTGGCGATGATGGCCGAAGCCGGCCTCTCACGGCCGGCGCGGTTGCTGGGGGTGCCGGACCGCTTCATCGGTTTTGGGGGACGGGGAGACCAGCTCCAGGACAGCGGCCTGGCCCCCCACCAGGTGCTGGAGGCCGCCCAGGCCCTGTGGCGCGAAACCGCCGGGATTCCCCGGGGCAAAAAACAGCGCACTGCCTGACCGGGTGGCGCCGTGCAAGGCCATTCCGCCGGGTCGCTCCCTCACCCGCTCCTGCTGATTCGCGCCTGTTCAGGCGTTTTCCCCATGGACCCGCGCGGCGAAACCAAAATTCCGGCTGGCCCGCGATTCCGATGCGGCGGATTGCCTGGACTTCTACCGGCCCTTCATCCTGAACACGGCCGTTTCCTGCGAGACCGAGGCGCCTTCCCTGGCCGGGGCGGCGCGACATTTGGACTGGCTGGGGGAACCGGATGGGGAATCGTGGCAGGGCCGCGGCGTGATCAATAAGCGCGAAGGGGCCATTGACGGCCCCTGGCGGGAAGGCGGTCCCGCGGCTTGCGATCCGGGAGCCGGCGGTCAGGAGGCCGTCGCGCCGGTAGAGGGTGCGGGTTTTTTGATCAGGCGTCCGGTGAGCGGGTCTTTCTCGCTGGTGATTTTCACTCCCTCCGGGGCCTCGGGGTTGATTTTGTCCATCATGAAAAAATTCTGCGGCTTGATGCGGGTGGCCAGGCGTTTCATCTGGTCGTCGGTCATCATGGTGGAATCGACGAAGAAGGTGAGACCGTTGCCCCGCAACACCTGCATCGTTTCGATGATGTCCAGCACATAATCAATCTGCTTTTTCCTCTGGCCCTCGGGCGAAAAGAGGATGAACTGCTTTTTGGCGATGATATCGTGCGTGCGCACCACCTCCCGGATGCGGGTGGCCAGCGTCTGATACTTGGAGTCCACCTCCACTTCCACCTTGCGCTGGCGGGTGACCGCATCGCTGCCTGTTCCCTGCTTTTGCATCACCTTGATCTGAGTCATGTCCAAAATGAACTGGTCGGTGAAATTGAGCTTGATGGAATGGCCATCGCTGCGGCGCGACTGCAAATGGGCCTGTACGCGCATCACCAACTGATCCTTGCCGCTGCCGGGAGTATTGAAGAAGGCTTGCAGGGTGTCGCGCAGGGCGCTGGCCACCTTGTGGAAGCTTTTCACGTCGTTTTCGCCCAAATGGCGCAGGGGTTTGGACAATAGCTTGTTCAACAGTTGCAACCCCTGCTCGTATTTGAGCACCAACTGGCTTTCCGCCCGTTCGTGGGTCAGGTTCTGGACGATTTCCAGCACATCCTCCGAGATGCTCTCCAGGTTCTCCAACTCCGCGCGCAGCCGCGAAATCTTGAGCACTTCGATGGTGAAATCGTCGATGGTGGTGCTGGACGATCTGGGGTTTTTCTGGATGTTCCCCATGTTTTCGGGCACTTGCAGTATCTTGGCGAAGGGCACGGAAGACTGGGAGGTGAGCGACGGGCCAAGGCAGAGCTTGAGTTGGTCGTTGACATACCACAGATGCTGGGGTTGTATCTTCCCCGGTTTGAGCTGTTTGATCACCGTTTCGGTCAAGAAACGGTCCAGCAACACGAAAGCCAAATGACGGCTGTGTTCGCGCCAGATATCCGTTGATTTTTGCAGTTGGCCGGCCGCCTGGAAGAGGCGTTGGAAATCGGGATTTTCCTCCTGGTGGGTGAACAGGTGATTTATTTTTTCATTGAACACCCTGGACAGCGGATCCAACTCCTCCATGACTTCGGCCGGTGAGCCGATCAGTTGATAGCGCACCACCTTGCTTTCGATCAGGTAGCCGAAGCGGGCCCCGATGGTGAGCAGCCCGTGGAATTTCGGGATCATGAAAATCTTGACCCCCTCCTCCTGCAAATCCTTGGTGAAAATCGAATAGTTTTCCGATGAGATTTTTGCGATCAGATCCTTGAGGGTGCCGTAGAACTCGCTCTTGCGGAAAATATCCTTGGCTTCCTGCCGCTCCAAGTTGTAAATCCCGCGCTTGTACAGAGACCAGATCAACGCTTTCACGTCCGTGGCGGGGTCTTGTTCGCCATGGGATTTCAGGTCGCCCAACATTTGCTTGAATTTCTGATTGGCGGTCTTGAATTTTTCCTCGAAATTGTCGAACTCCCGAAAATCCCGTTCCGGTTTTTGCAGGGAGGACAATGAGGGCTGGTCCAGGGTGAGGAAGGAATCCAGCAGATCGTTTTCCCGCTCCGATTTGAATCCTTTGTCCTCCAGGCTGCCCATCAATTTCCTTTCGGTGATAAACCAGGCCAACTGCGTGCGGGAGAGGGGCAGGTCGTTGCCGGTCACCACGTTGCGGTAGATCACCTCGAAAAAATTATCCCCGAAGGTGTTCTGCAAATAGCCAATCTTGTGATCGACCATTTTCCTGACCAACCGCTCAACCCGGAGCCCGATCAACGCGGTGTAGGCGCGGCTCAGGATGGAGGCCTCGGTGTCCAGTTTTCCCAACGGTGGAGAGTCGTCGAACTCGAACAGCCCGATGGAATTGGGCTGTATCGGCTTGGCGGACACCTCCAGCCCAAAGCGGCTCTGCAGCACGGAGATTCCACAGAGGCGGTCGATGGGGGCGATGTTCTTTTCACCGAGATGGAAGGTGAAATGCACCAGTTCCTGGGCCGCGTTGACGATGTATATTTCCTTGAGGGCCTTCTCCCGGTCCTTGTCGTGGCCGATCATCACGTCCAGGGTGCTGCCCCGCACGGCCTCGTTGGTGCGCTGGGCGCGGTTGATTTCCCTGTCCAGGCGTTCCCAGATGTTCTTCAAATCGTCGATGGTGATGGGGACGTTCTTGAAAAGTCCCAGGAACTTGTCCTTGTTGAGCAAGGTCGCGCGGTTGTTTTCTTTCACATCGATCAGGTGCGCGGCCTGAAATTTCTCCATCTGAAACAAGGGCAGCAGGTACCGCGCGCCCTTTTGCTTGGCCAGCCCGCCGGGGTCCTTCTTGACCTGGTCCAGGGTCATGTTGGAGAGGGAGACCAACTCGAACACGGCGGCGCCCATTTTTTCCCTGAAATCCTGGGTGATCGCCTCGGGCCCTTCCTCGGCGATCTTTTTGAACAGCCCGAGGATGGGGCCGAGATCGTCCATCAATTTTTGTTCTTGCGCCTCGTTCTCATAAATGAAATTGCAGCGGCGCCACAACACCGGATCGACCCGGATGCGCTGTTCGATCACGACGTTCATCACCCGTTTGAACGCCTGGTCCAGCTTCTGGGAGCGGGTGGCGCCCCGTGAACCACCGCCGGTGGCGTTGATGAAGCGGTTGATATGGCTGAACAATTCTCCCTTGGAGCCGACCTTTTCCGGCTTTTCCTCATCGCCCTCGAAAAATTCCTGAAAGCTTTTGAAGGCTTGCTCCAGGGGCACGTCGGAGATGAGTTGTTCGAACATCCCGGACATCTGCTGCATATTGAGGCTTCCGGCGTCCAGGGTTTCCTTGAAACCCTGGAGCAGGTTCAGGTAACGGGAAACCATATCTCCCAGCAGGCAGATGTTGACGATCTCCGGCTCGCTCAGTTCGGTGGGGTCGCCCCCGCTGTTGATCTTGGCGATCATTTCCTGAACCTGCGGGGGAAGAAACTCCAGGTCCGCCAGCAATCGCACCCCGCCCTGAAACCCCTTGCGGCGTTGCACCCGGGCCAGGAGGGACGATTTGAGGATGGGATTGCCTTGAATTTGGGTGGGCACCTGGCTGAAATCGGGAACGATCTTGGCGAACAACTGATCCTGCACACTGCGGTCGGCGCCCGTCACCAGCACGGGCCGTTTTCCCTTCATCAAATCGGAAAAGATCAGCGGCGCGGCCAGGGGCGTGTCTTTCACCTTGTTCACGTTGAGCAACAACACGCTGGCCGGGTTCTGGCGGATGCCCCCCAACCATCTCCTGAGGCCGAACAGGTCTTCGTTGGGGTTGAGGTCGATCGATTCGGTCACTTCCTGGGAGAGGCCAGAGCTGAACTTGCCCCCCATGGAGCGCCGCGCCTTGCGCTGGATGGTATGACGAAAAGGATTGACCTCCGCCCTCACCTCCGGAGAGTTGAAGGATTTGAGGAATATATCCAACCCGTTGATCTGGTCCGCCGGACAATTGCTGACCAGGGTGATCACCCGCTGCCCCTCGGGATTTTTCGGGGCTTCCTCGGGTTGAGGTTGGGAGCCAAGAAGAGGATTTCCAGCCATCTCAAACTAGAAAAAATGGTTTCGGGCTTAAAAATATCTTTAACCCAACATACCGGCGGAAAGGGCGCCACCGGAAAAAGGATATAAGGTTTCTAATTACGACATAAATTTACCGATCAAAACGCATCCTAACTTAACATTCGTTGCGAAACAAGCGCCGGCAACGCGATCGGTTCGGCCGGGGTTCGTTTGAAATCATGCCGCCCCGCGCGAGGCGAAGACCCTTTGCCCACGCCGGCCCGAATCCTCCAAAACGAGAAGATGCTTCACTCTGTTCACCATGCCGGTCATTCGGTTTTCGCCATGCAGTCACCCTCATCGGGCGAATCGCCGCCCAGGGTGATGGAGGCGCATCGGGCCTGGGCCCAGGCGGCGTCATTCCCCGCGTCAATCCTTCAACACCGCCGCGATGCTCTGGCAGAGGTACTCCATGTTGGCCTTGGTCATGCCGGCGACGTTGATCCGGCCGTTTTCCACCAGGTAGATGCCGTAGGTTTCCCGCAATTCGACCACTTCGGCTTTCATGATTCCTGAAAAAGAGAACATCCCGTTTTGCCGGAGCAGAAAATCGAAATCTCGCCGCACCCCGCATTTTTTCAAGGTCTCCACGAATAAATGGCGCATCCCCTGGATGCGGTTGCGCATTTCGTCCAATTCCTGCTCCCACAAGGCGTGGAGTTCCTTGTTGCGGATCACCATTTCCACCACGTTGCCGCCATGGGAGGGGGGATTGGAGTAATTGGCGCGGATGGCCTGCTTGAGGCGGGTCATCACCGCCGTGGCGGCCGTGGAATCGCCGGCGACCACCGTCAGCGCGCCCACCCGCTCGCGGTACATGCCGAAATTCTTGGAGAAGGAACTGGACACGATCATCTCCAATCCGGCGGAGCCGAAAGCGCGCACGGCATAGCTATCGGCTTCCAGGCCCTTGCCGAAACCCTGATAGGCGAAATCCAGCAGCGGCAGGATGGGCCGCTGCTGGAACACCTCAATGATACGATCCCACTGCTCTGGAGTGGGATCGACCCCCGTAGGGTTGTGACAACAACTGTGCAGGAGCACCACGTCGTTTTCCGGCACGGCCTCCAGCGCGGCCATCAACGCCTCGAAACGCAGGCCGCGGGACTCCGGGTCGTAATAGGGATAGGTGTTTACCTGCATTCCGGCGCTTTTGAACACGCCATGGTGGTTGGGCCAGGTGGGGTCGCTGACCCAGATCGCCGCGCCGGGAAACTGTCCGTGCAGGAAATCGCCCGCCACCCGCAAGGCCCCCGTGCCGCCGGGGGTGTGGGCGGTGACCGCGCGCCGGCCTGTCACGATGGGATGATCCGCGCCAAAGACGAATTTCTGCACCGTCTCCGCATAAGAGGCCTCGCCACCGATGCCCAGGTAATCCTTGGTGGTTTCCGTCTCCAGCCAGATCCGCTCGGCCTGTTTGACCGATTTGAGCACGGGGTTGACCCCCGTCTCGTCCTGATACACACCACTGGTCAGGTTGATTTTCTTCGGATTTGGATCGTTGCGGAAGTTTTCGGTCAATCCGAGAATGGGATCGGGAGGAGCGGATTCCACGGTGGAAAAGGGGCTGTACGGCATGAAATGTCCTTGTCTTGAGGCTCGGCCGATACGGTTATGAATCGGTGGCGGCGCCGGTGCGCGGTCACGGTGGTTGTCACGGTGGTCTTCATGGTGGTCTTCATGGTGGTCTTCACGGTCGTCTTCACGGTGTCCGTCACCGGGTGGCCTGTGCCGGGATTATCCCGGTTCAACACAGCAGAATAGTATATCGTTCCGGCTCCACAGACTCAACGTGAAAGGAACGGATTCCCCCGGCGGCGCTGGCCGGCCGGTGGGATTTTCGGCGTTTGGGGGGCGGCTCCCCGCTTTTCATCCCCAGGGTTTGCGGGTATCATTTCATTCACAGGGCAATAAAATGAAAGGGGAAAAGGGGGAAATCGGCGTTGCCCCCCCAACCTTCGTGAGACCAATGGCGAACAAACGAAATAGCAAATCGAGCAACAAAAACAAGCAACGCGCCTCCCGCAAAACCGGCCTTTCGTCCCGCCTCACCTGGACGGTGATCATCATCGCCGCGGCCGTATTCACCTGGGCGATGTTCACTCCCTCGCGGGACAGCGGCGATCTTTCGGCCTCCATGGCCCCCAGCCCGGAGCAAATCGCCCGGGGGAAAGCCCTCTTCGCCGAAAACTGCGCCATTTGCCACGGGCCCCAAGCCCGCGGGCAAAACCCGTCAACACCACGGGGAGGAAAGACCGGCGCGGGTGTCTACATCGCCCCGGCCCTGAACGGAACCGGCCACGCCTGGCATCACCCGGCGGACGCCCTGTTCAAAACCATCCGGAACGGCTCGCTGGCCTCCGATTCCCCCATGCGCGGATTCGAGGGCCGCCTCGGCGACGAGGAGATTCGGGACGTGCTGGGGTATCTTTTCTCCCTCTGGCCGGCGAAAATTCAAGCCCGTTACCGCTAAGGGAGTGCCCGCCCCCATGCCCAGCCGTGCCCCGCCGCCCCCATGGACGGCACAGGCAATCCCGGCAACAGCTCATTGAGCGGTTTCACGCCTCAAACCCCTGACCAACCTGCATGAAAATTGGAGCCAACCTTCCGATGGAGGTTGGCTAAAAAGCTGATATACAAGCACCATCAGACCTCGGCGAAAAATTTGAAGCAGCAGGCTTTTTCAAAAGCCTGTGACCAACCCAATGCGTGGGGGATTTCATCCCCCACGCCCCCAGACCATTTTTTGGAAAAAATGGATTAAAACTTTTAACAAGATATTGGAATGAAAGGGTAAAATACTTGTTTTAGCGATCGGAAAGTTTGTGGAAACTTTTCCAGGTTTCCCCCCGGAGGGCAGCCGGAGGCAACCCTCCCTGG
>JACZSY010000074.1 GCA_022573975.1 SAR324 cluster bacterium
AGGTTCAAAGGAATCGAAAGGCCACCACACCGGGAGGGATTTTGCAACAGGAACGAAAGTCAGGACGCGGATTGAGGGGAAATGGAATGGGTTAATTTAGGACCTATCGTAAATATATTAGACAATGTTAAGGACAAATGCCGGAATGGAATTAATCGCAGAAGGACCTGCGGGGAAATCAAAAACCCAAGCCATGGAGGTAACACGATGGCAAAAGTTTCTCCTTTCCATTCCACACCACCCGGCACCAAGGTGTATCATAATGATAATGAGTGCACCGAGGGGAATAATATCGAGGACCATTACCGAAAAGCCGGGACCGGTGGACATCCGCTCTGTGATCATTGCGAGCAATTAGGTAGGTAATGATTGAGCCCTTGGTGAAATGTGATTTTCCGCCGGGGGCCATTCATTTTTCTGTCAGCAAATCCTGGCTACATCAAAGATCACGAAATTTTATACCCCGCATCATTGCTGCGATGAAGGTTTTGTTAAACTCCAATTAAAAATTCTCACCCTTCCCTCCCATCGGCGCGGGGGCGCATCAGGGACGGGGTCATGCGCACCAGCCAGAGGCCGAACACCGCCGCCCAGCCCAGCCCGGACCAGAAGCCGTGGACGCTCCAGGCGGGCCGCCAGTACCCAACCACCTCGGGCACGATCCGGGCCAGCACAACGAGTTGGAAGGTGTAGAAGATGACGTTCAGCAGGCGGTCCGTGGCCAGCCCGCGCCCAGAATGCCCGAGGCTGACGCGGGTGCTGATGCCCAGCATCAACCCCCCGAAGCCACCCACGGCCAGTGCGTGCAGCGCCGCGTTGCGGAAGGGCGGAGCCAGCCCGCCGTCGATTGCCATATAGAGACCCTCCCCCACCGACAGGGCCAGGGAGAGCACGATCCAGCCCAGGGCCAGGTAGAGCACAACCAGCAGGTGCGGGAAGTTGGCCCGCCAGAACCGCCACAAAGCCAGTTCCCAGAGCAACGTGGCCAGCAATATGGCGTCCAGCGCCAGGGCCAGCCCAGGCCAGGGCCACCATCCGGCCAGGGCACGCAAGGGGAGCACGGCGCAGAACAGCGGCAGGCTCCAGGCCGCGCGGCGCGGCTCATGGCCCGGCGTGACCGTGGCGGTGAAGAACGGCAGCATGCGCCGCACCACCGCCAGCACGACCAGCAGCGCGAAGGGATAGACCCCAATCCAGCGCGCGGCGGAAAGGGAGTCGGAATTCCAGAGCGCCAACCCATGGCCCGCCGCCAGCAACCCGGCGCAACCCATCGCCAGGCCCAGCAGCACCGCGGGCGCCTGACCGCGGGCGAAATCCCCCGTGCGCTTCCAGGCCCGCGCCAGCGCGAACAGCATAATGCCGTAAGCCACCAGCATGGAAACCACGCCGGCCACGGAAAGCCAGTGACTCACGAACAGTCCCACCCAGAAGAGGTGAGCGCCGAAGGTGTGACAGCCCCAGGCCGCCAGGTACACCCCCCGGGACACCGGCTCGCCCCCCACCCAGCGCGGAAAGGCGGTGAGCAGGAAGCCGAAGAGGTAAAACCCCAGCAACCCGTAAACCATCATCACCCCATGGGCCATCGGCGGCGGCACCGTCCAGGAGAACGGGGCCAGCAGGGTCGTGTGGAGAGAGACCTGTTGCACCGTCCACAGCAGCGTCACCACCACGCCGTACAGCGCGCCGTTCCAGAGGAACAGCCGGTGCGGCGCGGCGGAAAAACTCCGCCAGGAGGCGCGCGCTTCGGGAGGCTTGGGAAGGGTCTGATTCAAGGGGGCCGGTAGGGGCCGGAGGCCGGGGTTGGAGATGCAAAAGAGGAACTAACGCCAACCCTACCATTTCGCGGCCATGGCCCCAAATGCCCTCCGCGGGTTGCCCGGCGCGGTAAATCATGCCATTGCATTTCATGTCACCGAATTTCATGTCACAGCATCGGGATGGAACCGCTTCCCGATCCTTCCAATCCATCGCCAGGCCCCCCCCATGCCAGCGGAATTTCCTCCCCTCACCGGCGCCGAAGAGGCGCGCCTGCAACGCCACTTCCTGAGCGTGACCTACATCCAGCACCTGGGCGCGGCGCTGGGAGAACGGCGGCGCGGTTACGTGGAAATGATCCTCCCCGTGCGGCCGGAGTTGACCAATGAAATGGACTACGTGCATGGCGGGGTGGTGGCCACGCTGGCCGACACGGCGGCGGGGCACGCGGCGATGACGGTGGTGCCCGAGGGATGGGGGGCCACCACGGTGGAGTACAAGATCAACTTCCTCGCCCCGGCCATCGGCCAAACCATCGTCGCCCGCTCCAGGACCATCAGGCAGGGGCGCTCCCTGACCATCCTCGGCGCGGAGGTGCATGCCGTCAACGACGGCGTGGAAAAGCACTGCGCCACGGGCATCTTCACCTACATGAACCTGCCGCCGAAGGAGTAGTGGGGGGGGGACCAGCCCCCCTCAGGCGATCACCCCGCCCCAGTGGGTGGTCAGCGGTTGGCGGTCGCGGGCGAAGAAGCCCGGCGGCACCTCCGACTTTCCCCGGCCCCATTGGCCCAGCACCTTGTAGGTGAGCAGGTTACCCGCGATGGGCGAGAGCTTGAAGCCGTGGCCGGACCAGCCGTTGACGTTGTAGTAGCCCAGCAGTTCCGACTCGTCGATGATGGGATGCGAGTCCACCCGGTTGACCGTGTACAGCCCGGCGTAGGAGGACACGCGGCCCCGGGTTTTGAAGGTGGGCACGCGGTGGTGGAGCAGGGTCAGGATGCGCTCGCGGAAGGGCGCGTCGGCCACCTCGTTGTAATCGTCCGGATCGGCCACCGCTTCGCGCTCGTCTTCCTCCAGCACCGATCCCAGCACCACCTGCCTGCCGCCGGCCTCCAGCCGCCCGTAAAATCCGGTCACCATGTCGGCCATCACCGGCAGCGGGCCTTTCAGCTTTTCCCCGAAATGCTTGGTCACCACCTGGATGCGGGTGGCTACCAGCTCGTGGGGCAGGGGGAACCCCACTGCGGCGTCCAGGCCCATGGACCAGGGTCCCGCGCAGTTGATCACCAGCGGCGTGGACACCCGCTCCGCGCCGCCAGCCGTGGCCAGGGTCACGCCCGTCACGCGCCCGCCCTGGTGGCCGATGGCCGTGACCGCGGTGTTGAAGCGCGCCTGGGCGCCCAGGGCCCGGGCGGCGTCCAGCATGTCCTCGGCCGTGCCCACGGGATCGGCGAAGCCCCCGTCGTGCTCGAACAGCGCCTGGGCTTCGTGGGGTTCGGGTTCCGCGCCGCCGGCCTCCAGCGCCGCCACCTCCTCCGGCGGCGCGGCGGCGAAATCCAGGTCGGGGAACATGCGCGCCTTGTCCCCGCCGGACAACACCGTGGAGCGGATGCCCACCCGGCGATGCAGCTCCAGGATGGATGCCAGGCCCTGGTCGTCCTTGCGGAACAGGAAGAGCACGCCCGGGGCGATGAAATTGGCCCGGGTCTCGGGCAGTTCCACGAAATCGCGCCAGTTCTGGAAGCACCCCAGGGCTTCCTTGGCCATCAGGGAGACCTCATAATTGCTGTAGGTCTGGCGGATGATGGCCGTGGAGCGCCCGGTGGAGCCGGAACCCACCCCGCGGCCTTTTTCCACCACAAGCAGCTTGCGCAGACCCGCGCTCGCCAGGTGCATGGCGCAACTGGCCCCCATCACGCCCGCCCCCACGATCACCGCGTCCGCGGCCGTATTTCCACCCGCCATGTTTCCGCTCGCCATGTTTCTACCCGCCATGTTTCCACCAGCCGTGTTCCCGTCTGCTCCGTTTTCTTTCCCTATGCTTTTGACCACGCTGTCAGGCTCCCGCAAAAGTTGCCGCCCGGTGTCCCTCCGGGCGCTTCGACGATTTCCGGCGCGGGAACCGGCGTCCATCCATCCCACGCACGCCGCGCGGGGAACCGGCCCAGGAACCATTCCGCCTCTGGCCGATGGGAAATGTCCAACAAATTTCCCGTGTTCCCATCGACTTTCTCCAGAAACGGATCGTTTCAAAAATACAGGCGGAATTTTATTTCCAGCGACCCCATGGAAATATCGGTGGTGGGTCAGTTTGAAAAGATAATTAAACCAACACCACGTCATGCTGAGCGAAGCGAAGCATCTTCTTGTTTTTTTTATGATTTGGAGTGTTTTGGAAGAAGGCGCTTCGCTTCGCTCAGTACGACGGGATTCAAATTGACCCACTACCGAAATATCACCATGGATAACGCAGTCCACACTTGGCAAGGTACTCCCTGCCCATCATGAAACTCCAGATTCCCATTTTCACCATTTGCGCGCTTCTGGCGGCGGTCTTGTTCACCAGCGCCTGCTCTTCCTCCATCACGGCCCGCCGCGGGAAAGCGAGGCCCTGCCCAACGGTGGACCTGACGGTGCCCTGTGGCCGCACGGCCAGCGGTGGGCTGTTCCGGCTGTAACCCGGACGCATGGCAGGGGGATTTCCTTTTCCCTGCAAATGGAATCCAGGGCAGGTTCCAGGCCCCGCCATTGCGTAAAAACTTCATCCCGCCAAGGAAACACCGAAGGTCGGGCGGGGCGGGCCACCTTTTCAGGCAAAGCCCGTCTCCGCCGGCACGCTCTGTTCCTTTTACCGCCTTGCCCTTGCGGAAAGCCCAGGCGCCTGGACTTTCCGGTTGCCCTGTAAAGCCTCGCCCCGGCCCCCGGCCATCCACCGTCAGACACCCTCGACCGGCACGCACTCCCAACCGGTACTGTATTCCGGGCACATTTCATGCTTTCCTGCAGAGTAACCGGCATCGCCGGCGGCGTCACTCCCGGCGTCACCCACGGCGTCACCCATGGCGTCACCAAAACCACAGCACCGGCAGAACGGCCATGATTCATTTCGCACATCGTAGACAGTGGCTTCCACGCCCATTGACCCGTTTCCCGTTGGGCGCCTTGTTGCTCCTGGCCGTGGGCCTTGGCCTGATGCTGGCCGGGTGCTCCTCGTCCTGGGACGACCGGAACGCGGCTTTCAAGAAGGGGCGCCAGCGGTGCCCCAGAACCAATTTCAAGATCTCCTGCGATTACAGCCCCGACAACCAATTGTATCGCAGCCGGTGATCGCCGCGCGCCAACGCCCATCCTCCCCCCGCCCATCCGCCACGCAATCGCCTTGACGCCCTCCGCCGCGAGGGGGTAAGGAACGCTGAACCATTGGCTCAGGCGCGCGTCCCGCCAACCGTCCCGCCGGCCGTCTCATCGACCGTCCCGCGCCCCCCGGCCAAGCGGCCCCGGGGGAGGGAATCCGCCGCGGCTTCCGGCCAGCGATGGAAGGCCGGGGGGGCGGGCTCCGGGGGAAAGACCCCGCGGGCGGGCCGTGCGATTCATCTCACCCATTCATCACCGGAGAAAGCCCATGGCACGCGTGGCCTATGCGGACAAAAACGACGCCGACCCGAAAACCCGCGAACTGTTCGAAAGCTGGGAAGCCAACGGCGTGCAGGTGCTCAACCTGTACCGCGTGATCGCCAAAACCCCCGAGATCGCCAAGCAGTTCATGCGGCTCGGCCACCGCATCCTCACCAAGGGCAAACTGCCCGTCAAGCTGCGGGAACTGGCCATTCTGCTGGTGGGCCAACTGGCCCAGGCGCCCTACGAGTTCACCAAGCACATCAAGATCGGCATCGCCGCCGGCCTGCGCCACGAACAGGTGGAGGTGCTCCCCTTCTGGCGGTCGGCCAAGGCCTACGACCCCGCCGAGCGCGCCGTGCTGCGTTTCACCGACGAGGTCAGCCGGGGATACCGCGCCAGCGACGAGGCCTTCGCCGAGCTGAAGGCGCACCTCAACGAGGAGCAGATCACCGAACTGGCCATCGTGATCGGGTATTACGAGATGGTCTGCCGCGTGCTCGAATCCCTCCAGGTGGAAACCGAAAGCGAGGAATTCAAGGGAATCAGCTGAGCGGGTGGATCGCACGGTGGGTGGATCGCACGGTTCCTTACAATCGCACGGGCAGGGGGGCCGCCAGTTCGATGCCCTCGGGGCTGACATCGGCCCGCCAGGCCAGCACCCGCACGCCGGCCGCCGCGGCTTTCCGCAGGGCGGCTCCGTAGACCGGGTCGATGTCGTCCGCCGGTTCGAACACATCGCAGTCCATCCGTTGCACCACCAGCAACACCGCGGCGTGGTTGCCCGCGCGCACCTGCGCGGCCAGTTCGGCCATGTGCTTGGCGGCCCGCGCGCTGACCGCGTCCGGAAACGAGGCAATCCCCCCGCGGCCCATGGACACGTTCTTCACCTCCACGTAGCAAAGGGGGCTCCCCTTGTTTTCCTCCGCCCGGTTTTCCCCCAGCCGGTTTTCCCCCAGCGGGTTTCCTCCCAGCAAAAAATCCACCCGGCTGTTCTGGCCATAGCGCACCTCGCGGCGCAGGGGGCCGTACCCGGCCAGTTCGGGAATCTTCCCCGCCAGGATCGCCTCCTCGGCCAGGCGGTTGGCCAGCAGCGTGTTGACACCCACCAGGCTTTCCCCCGAGCGCACCAGTTCCCAGGTGTATTTCAGTTTGCGCTTGGGATTGTCGTTGGTTGAGACGTAGGCCAGCGCGCCCGGCTCCCGGCAGGTCAGCATGGCGCCCGTGTTGGGCGTGTGGGCGGTCACGGTCTCTCCGCGGTCCAGCTCGATGTCCGCGAAAAACCGCTTGTAGCGGCGCAGGAATTTCCCCTTCAGCAGTGGCGTTGCAAACTTCATGGCGGTGCCTCATCACAGTGCCTCATCGCCGCCTTTCATCGCCGTGCCGCATCGCGGGCGAGGATGGCCCCGTAGAGGCCCATCTGGCGGTCCCCGGGCAGCAGCAGCAGGTCCCCCTCGCCGGAGAGAAAGGACTCCGCCGGGCGGCCCAGGCCCCGGGGAGGCGGGAGGTGGTCGAAGCGCCTGCGCCGGAAGCCCGGCTGCGATTCCAGGAAGGCGGCCACGGCCATCTCGTTTTCTTCCGGCTCCAGGGAGCAGGTGGCGTACACGATGACCCCTCCCGGGCGCACCACCCGGGCCGCCTCGGCCAGCAGCCCCCGCTGGAGTTCCACCAGGCGCGGCAAATCGGCCTCGTGCTTGCGCCATTTCAGTTCGGGGTATTTGCGGATCATGCCGGTGGCCGAGCAGGGGGCGTCCACCAGCACGGCGTCCAGGCTCCCGTCCAGGAACGGCAGCCGGGTTCCGTCCGCCACCAGCAGCGGCGCCGGGGGAAGCCGCAGCCGGGCGAAATTTTCCCTCACCTGCCCCATCCGCTCCAGCGCATGGTCCGCGCCCGCCACCCAACCGCCGGGCCCGGCCTGGGAGCCATGGGCCGATTGGGAAGCATGGGCTGTCAAGGAAACATGGCCTGTCAGGGAAACCAAATGGGTCAGCTTTCCGCCCGGCGCGGCGCACATGTCCAGCACCCTCCCCCGCAGCAGGGGCGCGGCCCAGGCGATGAGCAGTTGGGAGGAGGCGTCCTGGACGTAGCAATACCCCTCCCGGAAAGGCCGCGATTTCAAGACCGGCCCGAGCGGGTCGGCCCACAAGGCCCCAGGCAGCCAGGGATGGGGTTCCACCTGTGCGCCGGCATCCCGCAGCAGTCCCGCCAGTTCCGCCACGGCGATGCGGCGGGTTTCCACCCGCAGGGCCGCGCCCTCGTAGCGATTGTTGGCGGCGCAGATGGCCCCGGCGGCGGCGTCGCCATACCGGCTGCGCCAGCGCTCCACCATCCAGTCCGGATGCGAGGTGCGCACGGCCAAGGGCGGGGAGTCTGATGTTTCCCCGGTGTCCTCCCCCCTCAGGCCCTCGCGCTGGGCCGTGCGCAAAATGCCATTGACCCAGCCCCGCCCCCAGTCCCGGCCCAGCGGCGCGGCCAGGGCCACGGTCTCGTACACGGCGGCATGATGGGAGACGTGCAGGAAGCGCAACTGATACAGCCCCAGCATGGCCAGCGCCACCAGCAGGGGATCCAGTTTTTCCGGCGGGGCGTCCGCCAGGCGCAGCACCTCGCTCCGCAGCAGCCGCAGGTGGCGCACCATGCCTTTCAGCAGGTGGGTGTAGAGCCGCCGCCGGGCCGCTTCCTTCACCCAGGACGGGGGGTCGCTCTTGAGTTCCCCGCCCCGCTCGAAGTCCAGCAAGGCCCGCAACGCGGCCAGCCTGACCCCATCGTGCCCGCCGCGTTTATGGGCCGGTTTTCCCGCCCGCCCGCCGGTTTTTTTGGGGCGGCTTTTTGGGCGGCTTTTGGGGCGCGGGCTTTCCGGGGAGCCGGGTCCGGTGGTGGCTTGGGGCATGGGAAGGGGTTCGATTGTGTTATGAAGGAGAGCCTGACTTTCCTCCACCTTGCCAGATCGGCGGCGAAAACGGTATGCAGGTTGAGAGGAAGCAGCCGATGCGGCGCATTCCGCGATGCCAACACATGCCATTCCAGGCACCGATCATGGAAACCATTTGCTACACCACCCTGGACAGCCCGCTGGGAGCAGTGCTGGTGGCGGGCGGAGCCGGCGGATTGCGCCACATCAGCTTCCTGGCGGGCGGCAAGCCCATTGTCCCCCCAGCGGAATGGGAGGCCTGGGAAAACCAGGAGGACGGCAACCTGCCCCACCCGCTGGCCGAGGCGGTGGGGCAACTGAAGGCCTATTTCCGGGGCGAACTGCGCGCCTTCGACCTGCCCCTCGCGCCCGGTGGCACACCCTTTCAGCGGCGGATCTGGGCGGCGCTGCGGGAAATCCCCTATGGCGAGACCATCACCTACGGCGAACTGGCGCGGCGCATCGGACAGCCCGCCGCCAGCCGCGCCGCCGGGGCCGCCAACGGCCGCAATCCCCTGCCCATCGTGGTGCCCTGCCACCGGGTGATCGGCCGCGACGGGCGCCTCACCGGCTTTTATGGCGGCCTGCACCTCAAGGAAGGTCTGCTCAATCTGGAAGCGGCCACCGGCGGGGCGCGGTTCTCCCAACCCTCGCTGTTTTCATGAGCGGGAGCAAAAATTCCGGCCTGGAAGCCCCGCAAGCTCCGGCCACCGGTTCCGCTGCCCGTTCCACCACCGATGCCCCGGCCGGCCTGTCCCCGGAGTTGCAGGAGGCCGCCCTGGCGCTGATGGCGGGACGGCCCGCCGATGCCGGCTGGGCGCGGCGGGCGGGTGCGTCCGCGCCGGAAGTCCTCATCCGGCGGCTGAAACGCGCGCTGGGACTGACTCCGCAAGGGTTTGCCGAATTGGGGAGCGCCCAACCGGGCGGAGACGATCTGAGTAAAAGCGGTGGCTATGCCATCACCTATGGCGGAAGCTTCAACCCGGGCCAGATTTTGCGCTATCTCGGCCGCGATCCGGGCAACCTGGCCGAACGGGTGGAGGGGAGCCGCTACACCCGCTTTTTTCCCCTGGAAGACCAACAGGTGCTGCTGACCCTGGAAATTGGCCCCAAGGCCTGCCGGGTGGAATTCCACCACGCGCCCCGGCCCGAGGCGCGGCTGGCGTTGCATCGGGCGCTGCGCCGCTTTCTGGGGCTGGAGCAGCCGTTGCGGGCCTTCTACCGGGCCTTGGAGGGCGACGCGGTGATGGGACCGGTGATCCGCCGCAACCGGGGTCTGCGCATTCCGCAGGTGCCCAGCCTGTGGGAGGCGCTGTGCTGGGCGGTGATCGGCCAGCAGATCAACCTGGCCTTCGCCTACCGCCTCCGCAATCGCTTTATCGCGCTGGGGAATGGAATCGGCGGTGGCATCGGCGGTGGCATCGGCGGTGGCATGGTTGATGACGCCAGGGACGCCGGGGACGCCGCGGGTGCAGGAAATGGCGCCGGGGCCGCGGAAATCGGGGCGGCCAGGGAGGCCGCGGAGAGTGTCACCGAGGGCGCCCCCGCTTCCTCCGGCGTTCCGCTGCCTTTTCCCACGCCGGCCCAGGTGCTGACCATCCCCGCCCAGGCTTGGCGGCCGGCCCAGTTTTCCCGCCAGAAGACCGCCTACCTGGGGGGGCTGGCCCGGGCTTTCGAGGAGGGAACGCTCTCCCAGCCGGCGTTGGAATCCGCGCCGCTGGAGGAAGCCGAAGCCACCCTGCGGGCCGTCAAGGGTCTGGGGCCGTGGAGCGTGGCCTATGGCATGTTGCGGGCGCTGGGGCGGGTGGACGCCCTGCCGGTGGGCGATGCGGGGCTGCGGGCGGCCTTGCGCCATCATTACCGCTTGGAGGCCATGCCGGACGCCCGCGCCCAGGTGGAGCTGATGGAGACCTTCCGCCCCTACCGGGGGCTGGCCACCACCTATTTCTGGCGCTCCCTCGATCAGGTGCGCAAGAAGTGAATGGTCACTTGCCGCGCTTCACTTGCCGTGCATCACCTTGGGCCAATAGACCTTGAAATCGAAGGTGGGGGAATGGCTGCCCAGGTGGCAGGTGCGGCAGGTGAACTCGCCGGGACGGGAGTTCGCACGCGGGTCTTGGCCGGCGCCGCCCGCCGATCGCGCCACTGGAACCGGTCCGGGCCGTGCGGCAAATTTCACCGTGGGATTGGCCGCGTGAGCACGGCCGGGGCCATGGCAGTTCTCGCATTGCACCCCCGCCAGTTTGGGCGTGAGTTGCCGGCTCAAAAAGCCGCCCGGGGCCGGATCGTTCCCCACCCTGACGACAGGAACGCCGGGAACGCCGGACGGACGGACCCCCCTGTGTCTCCCCACACGATTTCTTCCAACCACGTGACAGGCCAGGCATTCCGGGTCGAAATTTTTGCCCACCTTTTCCAGCGTCTCGAGGGCATTGGCGTGACGGCTTTTTTCCCAGGCGGCGCCCGCCGCGGCGTGGCAGACGATGCAGCGTTGCGCCCCGGCGTAGGGGGAGTCGCGCTTTTGGGATTCCATTGTCTTGAGAAATGCCGTGAAGCTGGCCGCTACCTTGCGATTGTATTCCTTGAAGGCCGGGGCCGCCCCGGCGTGATCCTGCCATTTGTCGGTGAGCCAGTCCACCCGCACCGGAGCCGGAACGGCTCGCCGCCGGGCCGGCCCGCCTTTACCCGGGGGGAGGGTCAGGCGGATGCGCAGGACGCCTTGGCCCTTGGTGGGCACCTGGGGCACGGAGACGCCGCCCACCTTCCGCACGGTGACCTGTTGCAACTCGTTGTCCGAGGGGTTCCCCGACACGATCAGGTCGAACAGGCCGCTTTTGACGAAGGTTTCCAACTCCGCGCCGCCCCCCCGGAAGAGCAGCAGGGCCACGGAATGTCCCTCCCGCCGGATCGACGAGCGCAGCAGCCGCAACAACGCATGGTCGACCTTCACCAGCCGGAAGGCCGACTGGGAACCCTGGTAGACCTCGTTCGGGGAGAGATAGCCGTAGATGCCGATGACCAGCCCGTCCCGGCGCACCGTGCGGTACGGGGCGAAGAACTTCCCGGCGGCGTCGTTGCTGAGCAGGTAGGGCAGGCGCCTGTTCAGGGCGCGCAGCCCGAAGGCGATCTCGTTGGGGCCGGGCAGGATGGCCCGCGGCGCGAACCGGGGCAACAGCGTATTGATCAGCTTCACCTTGAGCCGGCCCTGGCCGGGCGCCCCTTGTGGCGGCGGAAAGTTGTTGCCCAGGTCCACCAGCAGCGGCTGGCCGGAGGCGAACCGCCGCTCCAGGTAACTCATGCGGCGGCGCAAGCCACCCAGCTGGCCCTCCGGGCTGCAGCCGCAAGGCTCGATCTCTCCCCGCAAATCCCCGGCGGCCAAAATGGTCAGCGTCCTGATGGGGCCATTTTTCTCATCTTGACCGGCCTGGGCGGTGTTGTACAAAGACATGCCGGATAGGATCATGCCGGGCAGAATCAGGACGGCCAGGAGTGGAAGACCGGCCACGGCCAGCCAACCCAACAGCCGGCCCGATTTCCAGCGCGAGGGTGGTGAATTCGCCGAAGGCTCCGTGGCGGTTTGGGGGACGGTGGCATGATGGCGGCGGGTGAGCATCATTGGGCGCCTGGATGGCTGGTGAAAAAATCAGAATTTTCAACTTTGGGAGATTTTCATACGGAATTATTAAGATAATGATATATAATCACAATAATCCCTTGAGGAAAAGTTTGGTGCAGCTTTTTAAAGCTGCCGGGTGTCCAGAGGGCAGCGCCCTTTGGCCGCCGGAGGCATGAAATCCCAGGCCTGTTAAAACCTGGGTTTGCGTTTTTCCTTGAAGGCGCTCAGTCCTTCGTGGAGGTCGTCGAGGCGGGTGTAATTGAGATTGACGGTTTCCTCGTAGTCCAGCCCCGCGGCCAGGGTCATGGTTTCCGCGGCGGAGACCATTTCCTTCATGTACCGCAAGGCGTTGCGGGATTTTTCGCGCAGATTGTCCACCCATTCCCCCAGCGCGGCCTCCAGGCCTTCGGCGGGCACGGCCTTGTTGACCAGGCCCCGCTCGGCGGCCTCGGCGCCGCTGATGCGGGTGCCCAGGAACATCAGCTCCTTGGCCTTGCGCATGCCCAGCAGCCGCGGCAGCCGCTGGGAACCGCCTCCGCCGGGCAGCAGCCCGAAGTTGATGTGCTGGTCCCCGATCATCGCATCCTCCGCGGCCAGGGTGAGATCGCAGGAGAGCATCAGCTCCAGCCCCCCGGCCAGCACATAGCCGTGCACCACAGCGATCACCGGCACGGGAAAATGCTCCAGTTGGGCCATGGTGGTCTTGAATTTGCGAATGTAGGCGTTGAGGGCCGGGGCGTCCTCCAGGATGCCCAGGAAAAACTTCAGGTCCGCCCCCGCGCAGAACGACTTGCCCGCCCCCTGCAGGGTGACCACCCGCAGGGCCGGGTCCTCCGCCAGCCCGGCCAGGGTGTCCGACAACGCCCCGATCAGCTCCCCATCGAGGGGGTTGTGTTTTTCGGGACGGTTGAGGGTGAGACGGGCGTGTCCGTCCTTCACTTCGCAAAGCAGGCTCTCGCTGGCCATGGTCGTTTCCTCCGGGGGTCAAGGGGCGGTGATTTATTCGGTGCTTTTTTCGGTGATATTGTTTCCGGCGCCGGATGTTCGGCGCGGGCAAGGGATGAAGTGAATGCCCTCTCCGCGAGCGGCGGGGAAGGCGCCCGCATTCACGAGGGGGCATTGTAGGCCATCGGGACGGGCCAAGACAATGGGAGAGTTGGTGGAGCGGGCGTCCCTGCCCGTCCGGGATAGAGCAGTGGCACGGACGTCCCTGCCCGTGGGGGATAAGCCCTTTACGAAACAAGGCGGGCAGTTACGCCCGTGCTGCTGCTGTTCCTTGCTGCGCGTTTTGGATAATTTTCCCTCATCTGATACATCTGTATTGCCATGCGTCCGCCCGGGATTGCCAAGGAACGCTCCCGGGAAATTATTCGCCCTCATGATTTTCCCTGTGATGAAATCCATCCTTGCGCCAGGAAAGCATCCCAAGAGGCCCGTAGCGCCCGGCCGGCGGCTCGCGGCGTTTTTGCAGTGGGCCGCGCCGAATAAACTGCTGCTGGCGGCTATGCTGACGGCTCCGTTGGCGGCTCCGTTGGGGGCCGGGGGCTGTGGATTCAAAACGCCGCCCCGGCCGGCGGTGGAGGCGCTGCCCCCGACCGCGGATTTCCAGGTGCGCCAGCGCGGGGAAGCCTTGCTGATCTCCTGGCGCGCCGTGGGGCCGGAAGCGGCGGCGCGCTTCGGCGGGGTGCGGGGATATCGCTTCCTGCTGCAACGCCACCCGGTGTTCTGCGGTGTCTGCCCGCCCGATTCCACCCGCACCGTAACTATCGGCACCGTAACTATTGGCACCGTAACCATTGGCACCCGGCCCGCCCGGGCGGGCGGGAGCGGATTGCGGCGCGAAGGGGCGCGCATCACCTACCGGCTTTCCGCTGAAATTGTCGCGGGGGGGTCCAGCAGCGGTGGCCCGGCCCTGCTGCGGGTGCGGATGATCACCCTGTACGGCAGCGGGGAAAACCGGCCCACCGGGCCAGCGTTGCTGGAACCTCCCGCGCCCATGGCCGCCCCCCGGCTGATGTGGCGCTGGACAGGCGCGCAACCGTCGCCAGCCGGAGCGCCTGGCTCCCGAAAGGCGCAACTCTACTGGAAGGCGCAACGCGAAGGGGTGTTGCGCGTGACCGGCGCCGGCGGAAAGGTCCGCGAGCGGGAGACCTTTCTGAGGGCCAACCTCTACCGGCGCCATGCGCCCGGGCCCTGGCCGCTGACCCCCCTCAACGGCGAACCGCTGGAGACGGGGCGATGGAGCGTGACCCGCACCGGCGGGTCCAGGGAACTCGGAGCGCCTGAACCGGGGGGCGCGGAATACGTTTTGCGCTGGATCGACCGCTCCGGAAACGAGGGCCCGCCTTCCACGCCGGTACGGATCGGACAGCCGGAGAATAACCGATGAAACGCGTTTTTGGCGTGCCGTCGCCAACAGACACAGCGCCCGCGGCAATTACAGCGCCCGCGGCAATCACAGCGCCGGCGGCAGACCCCGCGCCCGCGGCAACCCCCCCCGCGAGCGATATGGGCGGCGCCAACCCTCTTGCTGCTGGCGGCGCTTTCAGTTCTGGCGGTGCTGTCCGGTTGCGCCCAGCGCCTCCCCGGGGAGGCGCTCATCCTCGCCGAATCCGGAGCGCGGCTGCGGGCTCTGGAAACCACCCTGCTGGCCAGAGTGGCGGAAGACCCGGAGAATGCCACGGCGCTGCGCCGCCTGGCCCTGGTCCAACTGCGGCTGGACAAGCCCGGAGACGCCGAGCGTCACGCCCTGCGGGCCGTGGACGCATCCCCCTTCGACCCGATGGCGCTGGAAATGCTGGGACGCATCCAACTGCGCAACGGTAAACTGCTGCCGGCCCTGACCGCCTTCGACCAGGCGCTGGCCCTGGAGCCGGAGTTCATGGCGGCCACCCTGGGCCATGCCCGGGCGCAGCAGGCCTTGGAGGCCCCCGCGAAGGCCCTCAAGGCGCTGCGCCAGGCCACGCGCCGTTCACCGCGCCATTTCGCGGCCCGCTATCTTCAGGCGCGTCTGTTGCTGGCCATGGGCCGCACCGCCCAAGCCGAAACCGCGATCCAGCAGGCGCGGCGCACGCGGCCCGGGCACTCGGGAGCGTTGCTGCTGCACGCCGAAATCCTGAGGGCTGGAGGAAAGACCGGCCCCGCCCTGCTGCTGATCCGCACGGCGCTGAAAAATCCCCCCAAGGACGCTGAGTTGCCGAAAGCAATGCTGCTGAGCGCATTGCTGAAAGCCCAGCTTCGGCTGCACGTGGAGCGGAAGGATTGGGAAGCCGCCGGAGGGACCCTGTCCCGATTGAAAGCAAGCCGCCCGCTGGACGCGGCGGAACGCCTGCTGAAGGTGCGCATTCTGGAGGGCCAGGGCCGGGGCGGCCAGGCCCGCGCCGAGCTGGAGGCGCTGATCGCGGCCCATCCGGGGTTCGCCCCGGCGCGGGTCTGGAAGGGAAAAGGGTTGATCGCGGAAGGCCGTCCCGCCGAGGCCCTGGAGGCGTTGGGGAGGGCGGTGGCGCTGGCCCCCAGGGATGCGCGGGGGCATTACTGGAAAGCGGTGGCCCATTTCCAAGGGGATGAAGCCCCCGCGGGCGAGGCCGCCCTGGCTCTCGCCGAACGCCTGGCGGGGGATGCCAGGCAGGCGGGAAACCCTGCACGACTCAAAACTTCATTGCGGCTGCTGCGCATCGTGCGGCTGATCGCGGCCGCCAGGGCGGATGCCGCCGGGGAGGCCCTGCGAAAATTCCAGCGCTCCCACCCCGATCATCCCGCCGGCTGGTTGATGCGGGCCGCGGTGGCATCCCTGCGGGGCACGGTGGCATCCCTGCGGGGCACGGTGGCATCCCTGCGGGGCAAGCTGAAGGAATCCCGGCGCCTGCTGGAGCGGGCGCACCCCGCCTTCCGGCCCGCCGATCTACGATTCGCCCGCCTGCGGCTGGCCTATCTGGAGGGCCGTCACCGGCAGGTGCTGGAACGCAGCGCAAAATTGCTGGCGCATCCCCGGCTGGGCTGGCGGGCCGCCTACCTGCGCGCGGAGGCCCTCTGGCGGCTGGGCAGGGAAGGCGCGGCGCTGGCCGTGCTGGCGCCCCACCTGAAACGGCGGAGCGGGGGCCCCAGGTTTCATTACCTGACCGGCTACCTGCATCTGCTGCGCGGCGAAACGCTCTCCGCGGAGCGCGCTTTCGATGCCGGATTGGATCCCTTCCCCAATCACCCGCTGCTGCTGGAAGGATTGAGCCGGATGGCCATGGCGGAGCGGGAGTGGGGGAAAGCCCGCGGAATCCTGGAGCGGGGCCTGAAGACCCCAGGGCCGCACCGGCGGATGTTCCTGGACCGGCTGGCGTGGGTGGCCAGGGAGGAGGTGGCCAGAAAAAACCAAGCGGGGAAACCCGATCCGGGGCGCCAGGCCCTGCGGCGTTTTCTGGCGGGGGCGGATTCTCCGCTATCGATCACCGCCGGGGGAACCATGCGCCAGATACTGTACGGGAGTTTCATCCCCGGATTGGAGGAATAATAATGTAGGAATAATGGTTCTTCCCCTTGTAGGGTGGGTAGCCCTCACTGGGCCACCCCTTCCGGGTAGAGTTGCAGCCCGCCAAGGTGAAAATATATTGCATTTGCGAACCGCTCTTTGTTGCGGAAACCTCGGCTTCGCACCTTGAGCATTTTGATCCGGCTATTGAGTACTTCCGCCGGACCATTACTGACCTTTAAGACAACGGCATTAAGAATTTCCCGGAGGTGTGCCTTGATGGTTTTGGCGACCTTTTTGACAGGTTCCAGCCGACTCCGCATCGCCCAGGATAGCCATCGTTCCCAGCCCTTTCTGGCCCATGTCTTGCTGACGTAGGGCCACAACGACATGGCAAGTTCCTTTATGGCCCAGGCACGCGCGGTCTTTAAC
>JACZSY010000075.1 GCA_022573975.1 SAR324 cluster bacterium
GTACTCCGGCCTCATTCCCCACCGGCGGGTACACCACCGCACGGGGGGGCGGGCCTCTGTTCATTCGCCCGGCGGGTGGATACACCACCGCCCTGGGTTTGGTACTCCGGCCTCATTCCCCCCCGGCGGGTACACCACCGCACGGGGGGGCTGGCCTCTGTTCATTCGCCCGGCGGGTGGATACACCACCGTGCCGGGAAGTGTGGGCCGCCTTTGTCCCGTCCCTTTCAGGCGGCGGATGTCTTCCATCCTTTCCGCCCGTGGGCCTTGGTGGACACCCCGAACCGTTGAGTCCGGGTGTCAGCCGCATCGCGAAATCGCGGAAAGCGCGCTTTCCGCGATTTCGCGTTACGGCCGGCAGAGCCTGGTTCTGTCAATCCCGTTCAGTCCTTCCCTTTCCGCTTCCCGTTGGTCAGGGAAACAGTCTCCCGGCCAAGTGCCAGGGCGGGGCTGCCAGTCCTCGCCCATCCCGGCCGGGAGTTCACGGGGTTTGCACCTACCCGGAAAGCCGGTTGCGAATCCGGTTTCCGTCCAACCTCGGAAAAGCGGCCGTTTGGTTTTAAACACCGCCGTTCCGATGGTCCTTGTCCGGGGGAGAAATCATCTCCCCGGTTAAAATCCGTCCATATCGAGCCACCCCGGCCGGTGTTGCATCCAGCATCCTTCCGGGGCGCCGCGCCATGGACGGCGCGTCAAGGGTTGTCGGCCCGGGGATCCGGCATCTCCGTGGCACGGAAACGCCGGATGTTTCCCCGAAGGCCCGGGATGTGGCGCTTCCCTGCCCGCGGAAGCGCCGGCCTCCCACCCTGCGGCCCCTACTGAAGCAGGGACAGCACGGTGCGGGGGATCTGGTTGGCCTGGGCCAGCATCGCCGTCGAGGATTCGAACATGATGGTGTTCCTCGTGAACTCGGCGATTTCCTTGGCCATGTTGGAGTCCCGGATCACCGATTCGGCGTTGGTCAACTCCTCCACGTTGATCCGCAACTGGCGCAGGTTGGATTCCAGGCTGTTCTTCTGGAATGCCCCCAGCCGGGCGCGGGAAGTGGTGACCTCGTTGAGCGCGGTGTCGATCAGGCGCTGGGTGTCCTGGGCGCCCTGGGCATTGCGCAGATCGGCTTCGCGGATGCTGGCGTAGCCGCTTTCATTGGCAACGCCACGGCCCAGCACGCGGGTGTTGACGTTGACCAGGGACACCGACACGGTCTGGCCGACGTTGCCGCCCACCTGGAAGACCAGGGAGTTCTGGAAGACCGCCACGCGGCCGGCCACGTCATCGGGGCTGTCGCTGTCTTCCCCGCTGATCACGCTGCCTTCGTAACGCACGGTCAGGCCTTCGGCCCGGGTGCCTTCCACACCGGTCAGCACCTGGCCGCGTCCGGTGGTCACCTGGCCGCCGATGGTGCCGCGGATGTCCTGGCCGGCCATGGCCGCTTCCATCTGCCGCGACGCGGTGGAGAGCACGCCCTCGGTGGACGAGGAAATCGAAAACCCGAACTCGCTGCCGAACTCGTTGTGCACCAGCGAGAGGGTGTCGTCCTCGTGGTGGATCAGTTGGATATTGAGACCGGCTTTATCGATCTCGTTTCTCAACAGGCCGACGGTCTGATTCACCGACTGACCGGCGGTCGCCGTGAAGGACACGGTTTTTCCGCCCTCGGCGATGGTCAACTCCTCGCCGGCGTCGATCAATTCCTGGGTCAGCGCGGTCTGGCCATCCACCCGGGCTTGGGTGCCCTTCTGGAAGACCCGCACGTCGTACCCTTGCACCGGCGAGGCATTGGTGGCCGGGGTGGCCGAGATGAACTCCAGCCCTTCCCCGATGCCGACGCCGTTGGCGCCCGTGGAACCGTCCAGCAGTTTCTTGGTGCCGAACTGGGCGTTGATGGCGATGCGGTCGATGGAATCGAGCGCGTTCTCCATTTCCAACTGATCGGCTGCCAGCATGTTCTCGTCGTTGGCGCCCTCGTTGGCCGCGTGCACCGCCAGCTGCCGGATTTTGGTCAGCAGGCTGGTCACTTCGGTCATGGCCGCCTCGGTGGTCTGCACCATCGTGATTCCGGTTTCCGCGTTGTCCACCGCCTGGTTCAAGCCGGCGATTTGGGAGCGCATCTGCTCGGAGATGATGAGGGCCGCAGGGCCGTCCGCGGCGCGGTTGATCCGCATGCCCGAGGACAACTTTTCCAACGATTTCTTGAGTCTAATGCCGTTTTCCACCAACTGGCGTTCACCGTTCAACGCCGCGATGTTATGGTTGATTCGCAAAACCATGAGACTACCTCCTTGTGGTTGTCATTAATTCATCCTTGACCGGGTTTGCCGCGATCCAACCCTCTCGCCGGATTCGCACACGCAAGTTGATGCTCTTTTCCAATTGAGACTCCATTCGGACATCCAAATCCGTCCATCAAAACACCCAGTTATTGTTAAACCCAACGCCCCCCTGGTCCGGCGGCCTCGAAAACGATCCAAAATCGAGGCGCCCGGCACTGAGGCGAGGGTTTTGTCACCCCGCGGATACACCACCGCACGGGTGCGTACATGGGCGGAACATCCCGCCCGTCGATCCGCCTCGCGGCGGGTTGATGATGGGGCCCTCAAAGCCCCGTTTCCGGCGGCAAAATTTCCGCGCGCCGGGGTTTCACTTCCCGGGCACACCTCTGCACGAGGTGGCGCCCTGGATGCGCATTCATTTCACCCGGCCCATCACCGCATCTCCGGATGATCTTCCCGTCCGGGCGAAACCACCGCCCTTCCGGGTTGGCAATCGTTAGGCTTCGTGCCCCGCCTGGATGCTGGCGGAGCGGCGCCCTTTCGCTTTTGCCGGCAATGCCGAAGCCTCCGGCAGGGATGCCCGGCTGTCGATTTGCCGGTGCGCTCCCAATCCAACCGCAATCCCATCCAATCGCGCCATGGCGGTTTTCCAACACCGCAACGCATTCCCGCCGTACCGGTGACGCTTTCACCGCCTTCAATTTCGCCGCGCATGGCAACTTCAATTACTGCCGCCTTCATGACGTTTCCTGGTTCAAGCACCGCTTTCCCCGCGCCATCGGACGCTGGGAAGCCTGGGGCTTCGCGCGCACCCCGTTTTGGGTACACCACCGCCCTATCGGGTCTGCGACAGGGGGCGGGGTCCCATCCCGTTGTCATCCGCACCGCTCCCCGCATCGCTGGCTGGATGCGGCCGGAGCTTTGGATTGGGCCGAAGCCCATGCCGGGGCCTATCCGGGGACACACCCCCGGGACGGAGCAGTGGGCACACCACCTCCCCGCCAGGCTCCTCGCCCTTCAATCCGCCTGCGCAAAAAACTTCATGTCATTTCAGACCACCGCCATCAAAAAACAGCCCGCCAGTGGTCCGGCCGCCATGGATACACCACCCCCCTCACCTTGGGCGGAAGGGCGCACTGCTCCCCTCGATCCGCCCGGCGGAGGGGGTCTCCGCCACGGCCTGTTTCACCTGGGCGCCTCGCTTGGTCCGCTCCGGACTCCACCCGGTGCCGCACGGACACACTGCCGCACGGACACACCACCACGCGAATACTCTGCCGCACGGACACACCGCGGCGCCATGTTCGATCCAGCGGTTCCACCGATAGCGGACGCTCCCGATACACTCCCCCACCGATGGGGAAGGGTCCCCGGGAAACAACTCCGCATACGGGGACCTGCCGTTCCTCTCGGGCGCCCTTGCCGGCCCTCTTATGCCGGGGGGAACCGCCCGATCATTTTTTCAGACGCGGTTCCGGCTGGCCTTGGAAACATTTTCCCGGCCGGAAAACCAGAGCGCGCACCGTCGTTCAAAACCACCGTCGTTCAAAACCACCGTCGTTCAAGTACACCGCCGGTCAGGTAAACCATCGTTCAAATACCGGACGGTCAAATACCCGGCCTTCCGGGCACACGGCCGTTTGGGCACACCACTGCCCGGATCCGGGCCTGTGGCGGCATTGCCACCCCCTGGGGGAGAAGGACACCGGCATACCTATCCGTCATCCGGTGGTCTTCATCCTTCCCCGCGCCGGGGGCGGACGGATGAACCGGCATCCGTCCCTATTTTGTGCCGGACGCCGCCACCAACGCGGCGCCGCTGAACCGGAGGGATCCCCCCGTCCGGTCCTCATGCCTGGCCTGCCCGGCGGATAACGGTTTACCGCCTCCGCGGGTTTTACCGGAGCGCGATCCAACCCCGTCCCATGCAGTGAGTCTCATGCTGCGAGGCCCTTGCATGGAGCGCGGCCCTTGGCGCCTGCCGGCTCTCTGATATTCCATTCCCCGTCTGCCAGGGGGGAGGCGTCCTGCGCTCCCCGCCGGTGACCGCGGGATTCATGTTCCATCCGCGAAGCAGCCGGCGCGTGGGTTCATGGTTGAATCCACCGCAATGCCAATGGCGGCCGCTCCACCGCTCCCGAGGACCCTCCGGATCAACCGGTGTCCCCGAGTCTTTCATCGCGCTTCAACCCAGGCCGCTTCCCGGGACTTTTCCCGGGACTTCTTCCTGTGCGGCCTCGCTGTGGCCTGCCGGCCCCGGTTCCCGTGAGCATCCGGGCGGGCTTACCCGCCGCCGCCACCGAAACTGCCACCGAAAACACCACCCGTCTCTTGGCCCGGCCCTTTCATTCCATCAGGACCCGCATTCCGTTTCTGCCTGCCATCCTCCCGGCAGGTCTTCCTCAGGAGGGAAGCCGCTCCCCTCCGTGGA
This sequence comes from SAR324 cluster bacterium, assembly GCA_022573975.1. GTDB lineage: Bacteria > SAR324 > SAR324 > SAR324 > JACQKK01 > JACZSY01. Next base: position 4,705 of record JACZSY010000075.1, read on the forward strand.
TCTGTATCGCCCCATTTCCGGACGATCCGATGGAAGAGGGTTCAACCCTTCCCGCCCCTTCCACAGGCATGTTTTCCGATCCTGCCGGCACCGTTCATTCCAGCGCCGTGAAGGCAGCCAGGAACCCGGAGGCCGGGAGCGATTTTGCACCGGTACCCGTGAAATCCCTCCGCCGGGCGTTTGCCCCGCATCGATATTCCACCGGCCCACTTGCGCTTTGGACGATCCCAGCGCGCAGTTTTGATCGCTTCCGCGCGTGGACATCCAAACAGAATGCCCACGCAATCCTCCAGGCTCCGGCCACCGCGCGCCTTTCCTCGCGGAGGGCGCGGTTCCGCATGGCCAGGAACGGGCGCTCTGAGTGCGCCACAATCCCCGCTCCACGGCCACAAGCCGGTTTCGCGCGCCAGGCTTCGTGCTTCTCCTGTGCGCTTGCCTGGGTCAAGACGGAAAATGCCTTGCACCCCGGCGTTTCTTCCCGCTCCCGAACCACTCTGGGGCCGGGGCCTTCCCACAGCGCTCTCCCCAACCAACCCCTCTCGGGGGGCCGGGGAAAATGCTCGGGGAAAACCCGGGAAACCTGGAAATTCCGCTGTCTCACTGTCGACCCCTTCAGGCACATTTCGCTGTTGCGGGCCTTGGGGCGGCGCTTCCGGTTCAATCGGCCGATCCGGTGGCCTGCGCCGTTTTGGCAGGGACGGAGGGCGTTTCATTGCGCTGCTCCTCTGTAATAATTTCCCGAAAATTTCTTGAACAATTCACCAAAAATTTCACCGTAATATCAGCGCACGGGACAAGCCTGGATTTTTCACCGCGCTTTTACGCCATGCCTTCCATCGCTCCATGCTTTCGATCCTTCCCTGCTTTCCGTTCCATCGCCAAAATCCATGGACGCCCCCTCCCGCCTCGCGGCGGGAAGGAGAATCGGGTTGATGGGTCTTACCCAAGCAGCGACAGCACGGTCTGCGGGGTCTGGTTGGCCTGGGCCAACATCGCCGTCGAAGACTGAAGCATGATGCTGTTGCGGGTAAACTCGGTGATTTCCTCGGCCATGTTGGCGTCGCGGATAATCGATTCGGCGTTGATCAATTCCTCCGTGTTGATCCGCAACTGGCGCAGGTTGGCTTCCAGGGTGTTCTTCTGGAAGGCTCCCATGTTGCCCCGGGTGCGGTTGACCTCGTCCAAGGACTTGTCGATCAGGCGCTGCGCGTCCTGGGCGCCCTGGGGCGTGGTGATGTCCACCTGGCGCAGGTTGCCGAAATCGCTCTTGTTCTCGATGCCCTGTCCCAACACGCGGGTGTTGGTGTTGAGCAGCGAGATGCGCTCGGTCTGCCCGACGTTCGGGCCGACCTGGAAGATCAGCGCGTTCTGGAAGACGGCCACCTTGCCCACGCTTTCCTCGCCATCCTCGGGAACCACCCTGTCGCCCGTGTAGCGCACGGCCAGGCCTTCCACCCGGGTGCCCTCTGCGCCGGTCAGCACCTGGCCGCGGCCGGTGGTCACCTCGTCGCCGATGGTGCCGGCGATGTCCACGCCGGCCACATTGACCATCACCCGGGATTCCACGGAGAGAATTCCGCCGGTGGCCGAGGCGGCCGAGAAGGAAAATTCGCTGCCGAACTTCTTGTGCGTGAGGGTAATGGTGTCGTCCTCATTCTGGGAAAAACTGATATCCAAACCGTTCTTCTCCAGTTCGGATTTAAGTTTCCCGAAGACCTGATTCACCGAATCTCCGGCGGTGGTGGTGAAGGTCACCGTCCGCCCGCCTTCGGCGATGGTGAATTCCTCTCCGGCGTCGATTTGCTCTTGCGTCAGCGCCACCGATCCGGACAGGGAGGCTTTCTGGCCCAACCTGGACACCTTCAGGTCATACCCGTCCACCGGCGAGGTGCGCGTGCGCACGCCGGCTTCGACAAATTGGATGCCTTCGCCGATCCCCACGCCGTTGGCGCCGGTGGAGCCGTCGAGCAGCTTCTTGGTGCCGAAAGCGGCGTTCTTGGAGATGCGGTCGATGGTGTCCAGGGACTGGGAAATCTCCAACTGAATGGCGTTCAACATGTTCTCGTCGTTGACGCCCTCGTTGGCGGCCTGGATGGCCAGGCCCCGCATCGAGGTGAGCAGGTTGCCCACCTCCACCAGGGAAGCTTCCGCCGTCTGGATCATGGCGATGGCGGATTCCGAGTTGTCCACGGACTGCTTGAGGCCGGAGATTTGGGAACGCAATTGTTCCGAAATCATCAGGTTGGCCGGCCCGTCGGCGGCGCGGTTGATGCGCATGCCCGAAGACAGTTTTTCCAACGATTTACTCATCGCCTTGTCGTTGATGAGCAACTGGCGATTGCTGTTGATCGCCTGAATATTATGGTTGATTCGCAAACCCATTTTAAAACCTCCTTGTCGGTTTAATTAAGATCCTCCTTGACCCGGAAGATATGGCCCGATGCCAAAGCACCGCGCCGCACCGGAACCCACCCCTCCACAATCCTTGCGGGGGGACGTTGCTCCGGTTCACCGCTCCCGCCTCTCAACGGGCCGGTGACCTTCCTGCCCTGGCGACCATCTCTCCGTCCTTTGAGAAACCGCAGAGAAAGCCAGGGTGTCTGGTGATGCGGGGAGGCGAACCTCCCCATTGCTGAAAGACGGAGGCGGTTGAACCGCCCGATGCGGCTCCCCTTCTGGCAGTGAAGGGAAGTGCTCGCTCTCTGCCCGCCTTCCAACGTCTTGCGCCGTCCCGATGCTCCGGTACCGCCCGGGGATGGCAATTCCCCGTTCCGGCCGGGCCGGCGGTTGGCTTTTCCCAAGCGCGTCTGGCGCTCAGGGAAAAATCTGGTTCAATAGGCAACTCCCACTCTGGTTTTCAAAATTCCCGGGCCGTTCACGACGAACCCGGGCGCAATCGGAACCCTCCACTCCCTCGAAGGCGCTCCACGGGGCGCACAACTGCCCGCCACCCATGAAATTCACGGGCGCACCACCGCATCGGCCTTCCGCCATGAAGGCCCATCGGGTCCTCATGCCGGGCGTGGCCGGTTCTTATCCGCCACGGGGTCCTGCCACTGCCCAGGTTGTTGGCCCCACGGAGTCGTTCCCTCCGTGCAGGAAGGCGTACCGCGACACACAATCACCTCCCATCGGGCCCTGGACAGTCCGGACCTGGTTCGCGGTGATCCTCCGGAACCCGAGGCGGGTGAAACCGCCCCATTGCCCGGGAAACAACACCGCAGGTCAGCCTCTTTCGACCACGGGTGCAATAGGTCCCGCCGCTGGCCGCCAGGGGGCACCAATGCCCTGTTTGGCGGATGCGGTGCGGGAACCGCGAATTCCAATTCGCCATCGGGCGAGGAATCCATATCGCCACCGCGGCCAATGGCCGCCGGATCAGGCAATCCTTGGACGAATTGCCTCATCGGACGGACACCGGCGGTTCGGCCGGAGGGGGCCCTTTCGGCGCCTGGGTGGATCACCCCTCGGCGCCGGACTGGCGGGTATGCCTGTGCCCTGAACGGCCGGCCGCGGCTGGTGGGCATCCTCCGCCCGTCCCCGCGTGTTCCGGGGGAGGGGGGGGAGACCACACCCCGCTGGGTGTTTCGGCATATTCCAACGCCTTCACCCTGGCCGGCAGGTACACTTCTCCCCAGGCATTCGCGCGGCGCCGTTGCGGTAGGGCAACGCCACCGGGCGCATCAGCGCCCCGGATAGACCGGGACACCCCTGGGTATTCCCGCCTGGTCTCGGACCCTCCTGGGTCCGCTGCATGGTTCGGTTTCGGTCCTCCAATGACCTTGCGCCCGCTTCCGGCGGTGCATGATTCACCGCTCCCCTTCCAGGGGATACGGAAATGCGGGCCTCCGGTGGTACGGCCTGACATGCCGCCGGCCCCTCGCCGCATTTGCGCGAGGGCATGGGCGAGGGAACACCTCCACCTGGAGGAGCGCCTGCCCCGGCCGGCCTGGCACCGGGCGGTCCGCTGCATCTGGACGCCCGTTTCCGGCCACCACCGTTCCAAATGGTCCTCTCCATCGGAGGGAAAACGCTCAGCCAGTCAATCATCCGCCTGCGCGCGCATCCTGGAATTCATCCCGGCAGCGCGCCGGTTCACCAGCACCCTCCAGGACAGGCCCAAGGAGCATAAACTTCCGCATGGGAAATCTGCTCCCGGGCAATAATCCCCTGGTTGGGTTCAGGCGCTTCGGCTCTGCCGCCGGGGTTCCTGTGCGCCGGCGGAAGGCTGTGCCTTCCCACGATTAAAGGCCTCCCTGGCCTTGGACCCTATTTGTTTCCGGTCATCCAATGACCGTCTGTTCAGGTCCGCCGGCATTCACTGCCCTGCGGACCTCAACGCACGATCCTTGGCGGATGCGCCGCCGTGGCTCACCCACGTCACCGGACGCGGCAATGGCGCCAACCCGGCGGCTTCAACCGCGTTTTTTTCAACCGCGATGTCTCAACCAAAGCGACTTCAACCGCGGTGTCCTCCACCACGGTGTCTCAACCACGGTGTCTCAAGCACGGTCTTTTCAGCCGCGGTGTTCTCCACCACGGTGTTTTCATCCGCGGTGTTTTCAAACACGGCGCCGTCATTCCCGCCTTGGTCATCCCGGCCCCATTGGCGTTTCCATCAACGGCTCGCCTGGCCGGCTGGCAGGACCGGCTGGCAGAGCCATCCCACGGGATCGGTTTCCGCCTGCCGCCCAACCGCTGCCACCTGGACGCCGCGCCAATACCACCCGGCGCGATTGAAATCATGGCCTTCAACTGGCTTCATGATTCCCGTCCGTTCAACCCGGGCCGTCATGGGCGTTCCCGGGCTCAAAGGGCGGGGATGGCTCTCGGAAATGGCTCCCGGGAACAGCTCCCGGGAACAGCTCCGTGTCCCGCGCCACCCAATCCACCTCACGGCGTTCGGCATCGCCGAGTTTTGTATCGCCGCGTTCAATGCCACCGCGTTCAATACTGCCGTGTTCAAAACCACCGTGTTCAACGTCACCGCCTTTGCTGGCGGTTTCGGGGGTTATCGGGCCGAATGTTCCGGCGTCTTCAAACTCCCCTGAATCATTTCCCGCAACTCCCTGGCCATCTGTTCGGCCTGTTCCACCGTCACCTCGTCGTCATGTGGCGGAACGGCGCGGAAGTCCCCGCCTTCGCGAAGACAGGCCAGGGCGCGATTTTGATACCGCTTGATCCAGGCTTCTCCCCGTTCCAGCCATTCCTCCACTTCAAAAGAGACCGCCATCATCTGATACAGCGCGTCTCGAACCTGCTGCCAGGTATCGAAGCTGATATTGGCCAGTGAGCGAAAACCGCTCACCGTGTCCATCCATCGCCCCAACTGACGGCTCTCGAAGGACGGCAGGGCCAAGCTCTCCAAATCGCCCGCGGCCCCAATGCCTTCCTGAAAGCGCAGGGCGTTCTGCACCACATGACATCGGCCCCCACCGCCGTTTCGCCACATCACCGTCAGCTCGGAGGTGTTCTCATTGTCCAGATAGCCGATCAGCATGCGCCCGATCCCGAAGGTGGGCTCGCCACCCAGCCGGCCCTGTATGTCCCGTCCCTTCCAGCTCCTTTCCACCTTCCCGGGACGGTGGGAAAGCAGGGGGGTCTTGAAACTGCATCCCTTGAACTTGTATTGCGAGCCGTACTGGTTATGTCTCACCGCCAGATGGCCCTGGGCCGATATGCCGATCTCCACGTCCAGCCCCGCCACTTGCGATTCTTCGCGCAGGGCTTTCAACAGGGTGCTCACGGTTTCTTCCGGCTCGAGACGGTAGCGGAAAAACTGCTCGCCTTCGGCCAGGAATATTTCTTCCTCGGCCCGCACCCAGGCCTCGTCGACGGCCACCCCGCCTTTCATGATGGCCCTGCTGGGCAGCACGTCGACGGTGACCTCATAGCCTTCCGGCGGCGAAGACCTGGTGTTGGGCCCGCCCCGGATGAAATCGATACCCACGCCGATTCCGGTCACCCCGGACTGACCGTCCAGCAGTCCCCGGCCGTGAAACCGGGATTGGCGGACGATCTCGTCGATCTGATCCAGCCGCAGATTCACGTAACCCGCGATATCGCCCGGTGGTTTCCCGCCGGGATCGCCCCGGCGGGAAATTTCCTTCACCGCGGCCACCGCGTCGGTGATCAACCGGTCGATCCCGGACAGGCCTTCCATGGCTTTTTGCAGCAGGGAGACCACTGTCTCCAGATTTCTCAAGCACTGCTCGCCGCTGAGCCATCCGGACTCGAAGCGCAACCAACCGCCAGGGCGGTGGAAGCGGAATCCTTCGATCACCGGCGGAGAATCCTTCGATTCCCAGGCGGGGTGGCCTCGTCCGAAGCCCGCGCCCGCTTGCCTGCTTAAATCAGTCATGCCTCGCCTCCCAAAATCAGGGTTGCTGGCTCATTATTTGCTTCGCTTTCGTTGCGGCTTTGGTTGATTCGCAAAAAAACCGGCACCGCAACGGACCGGCCGTTCCGCAACTCATGCGGAAAAACCGGTTCATTCTCTTTGAAGGCGCGGACGTCCTCTCACGTCCGCGCCCGCTTTTCCAACTCGCTTCCGGCTCTCGCCCGCCGGGCCACCGGATTCACCGGCGCCCCTTGGTATTCGGGCGATTCCATATCATTTTCCGTCTTCGCGGCGCTGTTTTCACGGCGCCGTCTTCACGGTTCCGTTTTCACGGTTCCGTCTTCACGGTGCCGAAAGCCCGATAGTCTTGTTCGGTTCCGGAAACCCGCCGCCGTCCGGCCTGCGCCGCCGCGCCGGATTTCCAGTTCCTATACCTTCCGCAACCACTCTTTTCCTTGCCGTCGCCTCCCAGCCCGCGGGACAGCGCCGGCGGGTTTTTTCCTCCTCCCGGGGAGGGGATTCCTCGCCATGAGGAGCCCCCGTGCCGTTGCATTGCGGCCAACAGTCACGGCGCCGCCGGGATGGCGGAAAAACCCTTCGGGCAACCCGGTGCCTCCATCCCCCGGGCGGCGCTTGGCCTCAAGCGCCGCCTGGGGAGATCAAGGGATCACCCGCGTTGAATTAGGCCGACTGAATCAGATTCAGCACGTTCTGCGTGGTCTGATTGGCCTGGCCCAACATCGCCATGCCCGAGGACAGCAGCACCTTGTTGCGCACGAACTCGCTGGTCTCGGCGGCCATGTCGGCATCCCGGATGATCGACTCGGCGTTGATCAACTCCTCGCGGCTCACTTGCAGGCTGCGGATGTTGGATTCCATCGCGTTCTTCTGGATGGCGCCCAATCCGCCTCGAACCACGGTGATGTCGTCGATGGCCTTGCTGACCAGGCGCATGGTGTCCTCGGCGCCCTGGGCGGTGAGCACGTCCACCTGGCTCAGGTTCTTGAACCCGCTCTGGTTGTCCACGTTGAGCGCGATGGTGCGGGAAGTGACGCTGTTGAGGGCCACCATCACCTTCTGGCCGGCATCCGGCCCGACCTGGAACACCAGCGAGTTTTGGGAAACCTTCACCCGGCCCACCGCCTTTTCCGGATCCGGCGGAACTGGCCCGTCGTAGGCGACTTGCAATCCGTCGGCATCGGTGCCCACCGAAGCGGTCAGGATGCGGCCCTCGCCGGTGGCCAACTGCCCGCTGATCGTACCGGCCACGTTCAACCCGTTGTTGACGTGGGTCGGAATGTCGGTGGTTTCACCCACGAAACCGGCCCGGTCCGAAACCACGGAAAAGCTGGCATCCGTACCGAAATCACGGTGGGTCAAGGTCATCCTGCCATCTTCCGTGACGGACACATCGATCCGCAGGCCGTCAAGGTTCAAGGCGTTTTGCAGTTTCCTCGAAATGACCATCACGTCCTCACCCTTCTCCGTGATCAGGGAGGCCACCCGGCCTTCCTCTTCCACGCTGATCGTCACTTCCGAATCGATCAGTTCGGTGGTCAGGGTTTCACTGGTCGTGAAGCTGGCTTTGGTGGCCACCTGTCTGATAGTCACCTCGTACCCCGCGGCGCTCGAGGCTTTGGTGTCCGTGGAGGCCCGCATGAAGGTCAGGCCAGCGCCGGCGGCCAAGCCGTTCACGCCATTGCTGCCGTCCAGCAACTTCTTCTTGCCGAACTGTGAAAACTGGGCGATCCGGTCGATCGATTCCAGCGCATTGCGGATTTCGAACTGATCGGCTTCCAGCATGTTCATGTCATTCGCGCCTTCGTTGGCGGCGTGAATGGCGCGCTGCCGGATGGAAACCAGCAGCTTGCTCACCTCGTCCAGCGCCGCTTCCGTGGTTTGCACCATGGAGACGCCGGTCTGGGCGTTTTCGATCGCCTGGTTCACCGAGGCGATTTGCGCGCGCATCTGCTCGGAGATCATCAACTGGGCCGGGCCATCCGCGGCGCGGACGATCCGTTCGCCAGAAGACAGGTGCTCAAGCGACTTTTTCATCCTCGCGTCGGTATTCAACAAATTCCGATGGGTGTTGATCGCCTGAGAGTTGTGATTGATGACTAAAGATCCCATGATTACCTCCTTGTATGGGAATCCGCCGGGAATCCTTTCCCGTACGGGGTTTATACGCGCCGCGGCCCGCCTCCTCCGAACCAGCTGGAAACGGCCGCGACTTACAAATAATTGATGAAAAAAATTACATTATTTTTTTCATATGTTTATTCTTACAATAACGCACTAACCCGCCCCGCGCCGCCGGGAGAAACTCCCAGCGGTGCTCAGGCGCGGCAGTACGTGCCGGCGTGATACGCGCCACCGAGCCATCGGTATTGCCTGCCATGGTTCATGGCATGGCGCGGGGCGTGGCCTCCCTGGCCTGTTCAGGCCGGCCAAATCGGCCGGAGGCCGAACGATGGTGGAAGGTTTCGGCAGGTCTCGCCAAACGGCGCCGCCCGCCTCCGCTTTCCGCCTCCGGAAGGCCGTGATGCTGTGCTTGCTCCTTCCGGCGTATCGGCCACACCGAAAGCCGCGCCAAAACGCCTGGCGGCCGGCTTCGGCCTGGCACATCTTCTGCATTATTTTTCCATTACATGCAGCAAAAGCAGGGCGAAGTGCGCCAATCGCGCACGATTCGTTCCGCCCTTATTTCCAAACCCGGGTTTTTCCCCGGGACTGAAGGACCGAAAATGTCATACCGCTCCGACGCATCGATCATGGAACGCCTCGCCCCAAGGACGAACGGATCCCAAGACCGTTTTGCGGTCCGCGCGGTATTCTGCGTTCCTGGCGGCCTGTCCAGCGGGCATGGTTCTCCCTGCCGGATGGCGGCGCCGAACCGGCGATCCGCACACAGCTTTCCCAATGGCGGGAAAAGGCTTCCGCCGCGCACCTCCCTCCCGTCCTCCGGGACGAAGCATGCCGCCGGCAGCGTTTCACCACGCTACTGAAAAACCACGCTACTGAAAAACCACGGTGCCGATATAAACATGGGGCCTGTTTGGCCCGTCCGCGGCATTTTCCCGATCCACACAACCCTCGTGCTTACCGGGCGGTTCCGTTACAGCGCCATGCTGTCAGGGAACCATGCCGCCCAATCGTTCCGGCTGCTTGCCGCGCGGGCCCGCCAGGGATGTCTGCTTCCCTGTCAGGGCCGGCCCGTGCAACCTGAAGCCGTGCGCGCTCCGCCCGATCCAGGCGCGGGCGATGCCTACCCTTCGAGATTGACCCGTTTGGGGAGCGCCTCTTCGCTTTCAGGGTTCTGTTTGCGCGCCTGCTTGACGCCCGCCCAGCCCTCGCGCAGGGTGCTCATCAGTTTGATCACCTCTTCGACGCCCTCTTTGTCCTTGGCCAAATTGGCCTGCACCAGCCGGTTGAACATGTAAATGTAAAGCTGGCGCAGATTGGCTCCCATTTCCCCGGCTTTTTCCGGCTTCAAGGTCGCCAGCAGCTCGGAGATGATGTTGCGGGCGCGGATCAGATAATTGTGCGCCGATTCAATATCGATCTCTTCGATTTTGTTGACGGCCTTGCGCATGAAGCGGATCGATCCATCGTAGAGCATCAGGATCATTTGGCGTTGATCCGCGGTATGCACGTTGGCTTTCTCATAGGCCTTGTAGGGTGTTCCTGTAGCCATGTCTCGCATCCTTCATGATGTGCGCCCTCGCCTGGGGCCTTCCCTGGCGGCGGGCCGGTTGTGTAAAGACTGCTTCCTCAAGGTCGGCGCCAACCTGGCGCGGAATTTCATCGCCCATCGCTAAAAGCGCATGTTGACGCTCTTGTGACCCCGGTTGGGCCCGGCGTTTCGTTCCTCTTTTTGCTGTTGCTGCTCGGGCGTTTCCTGTATGCCCTGCCACCCGGTGCGCAATTCCTTCAGCAATTGGACCACCTTCGTCACCCGGCCGGAATCGTTTTCCAGGTTGGCCTCGATCAGCTCGTTGAACATATAGGTGTAGAGCCGTTGAAGGTTGCTGGCGATTTCTCCGCCCTGCTCCATGTTGAGCGAGGCCAACAGTTCAGCGATGATGCTCTTGCCGCGGATCAGGTTCTTGTGCGCTTCGTAGCGGTCCGTTTTTTCCATCTTTTTGACCGCCACGGTCAGGAACTTGATCGCGCCGTCATAGAGCATGACGATCAGTTTGCGCTGATCCACGGTGCTCACCGCAGCCTTTTTGTAGGCTTGTGAATATCTGCCGTAACCTTTCACCTTCTCAGCTCCTCTTCAGCGGCCGATGGGCCGATTGTGTGCCGGCCACCCTCAGCGGGAGGCCCAAAAATCCAAACTCCCATCAACCGGGGAGTCCGGGCAGCGCGGAACCGCCGCCGCCCAATTGGCCTTTCATGAACGCCTGTTGGGACCGCAGCGAGGAAAGCTTCGTTTCCATTCTGGTGAACTTTTCCCGCAGCCGTTGGCGTTTGGAATCGATCCGTTCCTCCATCCGTTTCAACTGTCCGTCCAGGTCCCCGATTCTGTCGCGCAGGTTCTTGGTGATGCGGCCCATGGAACCGGTCAACGGATTGACCACCGTTTCCAGGTAGGATGACAAACGGCTTCCGATGCCCTTGGAGATGGAAACCGATGCTTCCGCCGCCTGAGGGTCAAGTTGGCTCTCGCTCATTTTCGAGAACAGCCGCAGGCCGGCCGCGGGGCCGCTGTTGTTGGGGGCTTTGAGCAGTTGCCCGTTGCCTTCGGCGGGATTCCCATTGATTGTTCCTTCAATGTTTTCTCCGGCCACCGATTCGCCTTCATCCAACACCGCGGGAAGCTTGTTTTTATCCAAACCGGGAGAGAATATAATGGAACTGGAGGTTCCAAACCGGCCGGACAACACCCGGATCCGGTTGTTTTCGGCCAACACCCGCACACCCCGGTCTCCAATCAGATCGTCCGAGACAATGGCATTTTGCAGGGTTCGGGCAAACTCGTTCAGTTGGTAGGCCCGGGGGGCCAGTTCGATCTGTTCCGAAGGCCTTCCATCCACGGTGACGGAAAACTTGTTGTTCGTGTCGTCGACGATCACCACCTGGGGCAGTTCGAGGGATTGGTAATACCCTTGCGTGGCGACCTTGGTGATGTTGACCGGATAGCCGTCGGTGCTGACGGAGGTTTCCTCCGACATGCCAACGAAGGCGATATTCTGATTGTCCGACTCTCCCTTGTCCCGGAAAAGGTCGGCCACCAAGCCGAAATCGTCCTTGATCTTCTTGTCCAAAACGGCATCGTCGGCGTTCAAAATCCCTTTGTTGTTAATAGTTACAATGCGTGGCGAACCGCGTGGCCCCAAAGATGAACCGCAACATGAACTCATGGGGAGAATCACCACCTCTCTGCTGGAGACTCTGCGAATTGGGTGGTCTTATTTTCCCGCCAACTCAACCGACGCGATTGAGCCGGTGTTGGAACGGGCGGACGCCTTCATGGCAGACAAGAGTCTCCCGTATGCGTTGGTCATGCGGAAAGGAGACGTTGAATCGTGCGATCTGAAAACAGAAGATGTAAAAAGTTCGCTTCTTCCTCCCGTGCGGCATGAAGAGGCATCGCGCTCTCTGTGTAAAGCAAGGCCAACGCGTCACCAATCGCTACGAGTCATTCAGGCCGTTTCGGCCAAAAGAACGGCCGTCATCGCGACCACTGGCTTTACTGGACGCGAGTTTTGTTCGCTCCGGGACCGGGACA